>DAOTZS010000167.1:0-20203 GCA_034434335.1 Anaerolineae bacterium | reverse complement strand
AGACCGACCTGGACCTGGGCCACTACGAACGCTTTGTGGACGAAAGCCTGAGCCAGGCCAGCAATGTGACAGCCGGACAGATTTACAGCCAGGTGCTGAGCAAAGAGCGCCGCGGGGATTACCTGGGCGGCACCATCCAGGTGATCCCCCACGTCACCAATGAGATCAAGCGGCGCATCCAGGAGGCCGGCCGACACAACGATGCCCAGGTGGTCATCGTGGAGGTGGGCGGTACGGTGGGGGATATCGAGGGCCAGCCCTTCCTGGAGGCCATCCGTCAGATGCGCAAAGATGTGGGCCGCAATAACACCTTCTACATCCACGTTACGCTGCTGCCCTATATCTCAGGCAGCAACGAGCTGAAGACCAAGCCCACCCAGCACAGCGTGCGCGAACTGCGCAGCATCGGCATTCAGCCCGACATGATCGTCTGTCGCTCAGACCATCCGCTGACGCAGGGGGTGCGCGAGAAGATCGCCCTCTTCACCGATGTAGAGCCACAGGCCGTGGTGCCGGCCTATACCGCTAACAGCATCTACGAGGTCCCCCTGATGTTGGAGCAGGAGGGGGTGGCCGATTTCATCGCCGAACGTCTGGGACTGACGGTATCAGAGCCCGACTTGACGGAGTGGCGCCAGCTCGTGGAGCAGATCCATAAGAGCAAACCATCCTTGCGCATCGGGGTGGTAGGGAAGTATGTGGAGCTGGAGGATGCCTACATGAGTGTGCGCGAGGCGCTGCGCCATGCCGGCTGGGCGCTCGACCGCGACGTGATCATTGAGTGGATCAGCGCCGAGGCCCTGGAACGTCCGGGGGAGCTGGAACGGCTGCGTCGCGTTAACGGTATCCTGGTCCCCGGGGGATTTGGCTACCGCGGGATCGAAGGCAAGATCCTCGCAGCACGCTTCGCCCGCGAGCACAAGGTGCCCTATTTCGGGCTGTGCCTGGGCATGCAGGTCATGTGCATCGAGTTTGCCCGTCACGTGTTGGGGATGGCCGATGCCAACAGCACCGAGTTCAACCCCAAAACTCCCCACCCGGTTATCAGCCTGATGCCAGATCAGGTGGGCATCGAAGAGATGGGGGGCACCATGCGCCTCGGGCTTTACCCTTGCGTGCTGCAACCCGGCACCCATGCGGCCCGAGCCTATGCCCCCGCGGAACGGATCGAAGAGCGCCATCGCCATCGCTGGGAGTTCTATAACCCCTACCGGCCGGCCTTCAGCGCGGCCGGCATGGTGTTCAGCGGGCTCTCCCCCGATGGCCGGCTGGTGGAGATCTGCGAGCTCTCCCCCGAGCTGCATCCCTGGATGGTGGGCACCCAGTTCCATCCCGAGTTCCGTTCGCGGCCCAACCGGCCACATCCTCTCTTCAAGGCTTTCCTGGCGGCGGCCATGGAGTACCAGCCAATGGACACTTGTTGAAGTTTTGAGCACCTGCTATAATAACCTTGGATGTGAATCCGTAGTAGAGGAGGAAGGGGGTATCTATGTCTGGGCATTCGAAGTGGGCAACCATTAAGCGCAAGAAGAGCGCCACCGATGCCAAGCGCGGCAAGATCTTCACCAAGCTGGCCCGGGAGCTGCAGATCGCAGCTCGCTATGGCGCGGACCCCGATTCCAACTTCCGCCTGCGCCTGGTGATTGATAAGGCCAAGGCGGAGAACATGCCCAAAGAGAACATCGAACGAGCTATCCGCCGCGGGGCCGGCATCGGCGAAGATGCAGAACAACTTGAGGAGATCACCTACGAAGCCTACGCGCCCAACGGCGTGGCGCTACTGATCCAAGTCGTCACCGACAACCGCAACCGTACCGTCTCGGAAATCCGCCGCATGGTGACGCGCGCCGGCGGCAGCATGGGCGAGTCGGGTAGCGTAGCCTGGCTTTTTGACAGCAAGGGTTATATCACCCTCTCCATGAACAACCTCGACGAGGATAAGGTGTTCGAGTTGGCGCTGGAAGCGGGGGCCGAAGATGTGGTGTTCACCGACGGCATAGCCGAGATCTACACCGCGCCGGCCGATTTCGAGACGGTGCGCAAGGCCTTTGAAGACGCGCACATCGAGATCGAGACGGCCGAGCTGGCCATGATCCCCAAGACCTACGTCTCGCTGGACCCGGCCGAAACCCTCAAAGTGATGAACCTGATCGAAGCCCTGGAAGACCTGGACGACGTGGCGAAGGTATACTCGAACCTCCACATCTCAGACGAGGCCCTGGCACAGGTCGAGGCTTAGCCGTGAGGGTGCTGGGCATTGATCCGGGCACGGCCATTACAGGTTATGCTCTTGTCGGCGAGGACCCTGGCGGGGAACCACAGCTATTGTGCTGCGGGACGGTGCAAACCCAGGCCAGCGCTCCCATGCCACAGCGGCTGCTGATCATCTATCAAGCCATCACCGAACTGATCCAGGAGAGTTCCCCTGACGCCGTGGCGGTGGAAGAGCTTTTCTTTAAACGCAATGTGACCACGGCCCTGACGGTCGGTCAGGCGCGGGGGGTGGTGCTTTTGGCCGCGGCCCAGGCCAGGCTTCCGGTACATGAATACAAGCCGGCCGACGTAAAGATGGCCCTGGTAGGGTACGGTGGCGCCGACAAGAGACAGATGCAGGAGATGGTACGCCTGACGTTGCGCCTGGACGAGATCCCCCGGCCAGATGACGCGGCGGACGCGGCTGCCGTCGCCATCTGTCACCTCCGCCATGCCCGCCTGCAACAGCTTCTGTCTGCAGAAACGGCCACGCACCCCAGCCCGGCCAACAGCACGACCATCAAAGCAGATGGCCTCTCCTGAAGGCCTCAGTGGTGCCCAAACCAGAGAGGGCCCAGGCGGGTCCAGGGACCCAGGCGGGTCCAGGGACCCAGGCGGGTCCAGGGAGGCAAGTCATGACCTCAGAGAGCGGGACGGCACAACCCAAGCGTCGTAGTATACTCATAGCAGAAGACGAAGACAACCTGCGATCCCTGCTCAAGATGTCGTTAGGGCGTATGTACGACGTCGTGGCGGTCGAGGACGGCCTGGCTGCACTGGAGGCCTTTGGCTCGAGGCCGTTTGACATGGTGATCCTGGATATCATGATGCCGCGCATGGATGGCCTGACAGCCTGTGAGCAGATCCGCCGGCGTTCTGATGTGCCGATCATCATGCTGACAGCTCTGGGCAGCACCGACGATATTGTCAAAGGCTTCAACCTCGGTGCCGACGACTACATTACCAAACCGTTCACCTTCAAAGAGCTGCTGGCGCGCATTGAAGCCGTCTTCCGCCGGTTGAGTTGGGCCAAACAGCCGCCCCCCGCGCATGTGATTGTTAACGGCGAGCTGCGCATGGACGTTGATTCGCGCCAGGTATGGGTCAACGATCAAGAAGTGCATCTGACACCGATAGAGTTCCAGTTGCTGCATTACCTGGTGAGCCGGCCAGGCCAGGTGGTGGACAAGGAGACCCTCTTCCGCGAGGTCTGGGGCTACGAGTTTGCCGGGGGCACGAACCTGGTGGAGGTGGCTGTGCGACGCCTGCGCGAGAAGATCGAGGCAGACCCCTCAAACCCTGACATGATCCTTACCGCACGCGGGGTGGGCTACAAATTCCGCCTGCCCCCTCAAGATAACGTATGATCGCAACCCTCGAGGGCCGTATCAGCGCCCGTACCACGGACGCCCTGGTGATCACCGTGGGGGGAATTGGCCTGCGTGTCCACTGTCCACAGCCCCTCTTGGCCACAGCTCGCGTGGGAGAGCCCCTTCTCCTCTATACCCATCTGGTCGTGCGGGATAACGAATTATCCCTGGTGGGTTTTGCCAGCCAGGAAGAGCTGGCCTTTTTCGAGCAGCTACTTCAAGTGCCAGGGGTGGGACCTAAGGTGGCTCTGGCGTTGCTTTCGGCGGTCACCCCCGATACTCTGCGCCGGGCGATCAGCCAGGAACAACCGGAGATCCTGGCCCGTGTGCCGGGTATCGGCAAGAAGACTGCCCAGAAGATCATCCTGGAGCTGAAGGACAAGGTGAGGATGCCCGAGCTGGCCGAGGGGCTGGCTGCCCTGACCGAAGCTGATGCTGCCGTGATAGATGCCCTGGTGGCACTGGGGTACAGCATCGTGGAAGCTCAGCGGGCCGTGCAAGCTTTGCCACGGGACGTCGTTGATGTGGAGGAGCGGCTGCGCCTGGCATTGGCCTCTTTCGGCGCTTAGGTAGTATCTGGACAAAGACCCCGCGTAACTATTCAGGCGGTGACACCCTTTTGGGGCCTGCGGCCAGTAGTCGGCCTTCGCCGACCTCTCTGGCGATGCACACATGAGGGGTGTCGGCCTCCGCCGACACCCCTCGGGCCGAGCCCTTCGGGACGAGGCCCGGCACGAAGTGGCCAGGGAGGGCGATCTCAATCGGCCTGAATAGTTACAGACCCAGCCGGTGCTTTGACAAATGCCTGGCCTTATGCTAGACTCCCGTCACACTGGGCCTTGCCCTTTGACAATTGAATAGCCTGGACACTCTTATCCAGAGGGGGGGAGGGACCGGCCCTGTGAACCCCCGGCAACCACCTGGAGCCCCGGAGACCGGTTGCGTGGAAAGTGGAGTGAGATGCCCATTGAGGGAACATCTCCTTCCTTTCAGCGCAAGGTTGACCGGGGGAGGCAGGCAGGTGCCAATTCCGGCAGCCGCCGATGCGGCTGAAAGATGAGAGGTTGGATCTAACAAGCGTGCATGCCCTCCTCTCGGAGGGCATTTTGTTTAATCGCTCAGGAGTTACGCACTTTGAGGCGTATCGCCCCATCCTCCTACCCCCTTCCCCGCCTTACGAGAAAGGGGGATCGAGATTATACCGTTCGCTGTCCTCCCGGCCCTGCTTACGAGGGCTGGGAGGACTGGAGAGGGTGGCCGCAGGCCGGGTGAGAGCACCCTCCCCTGCCGCGCCCCCCACGGGGGGCTGGCGGGGGAGGGTGGCCGCAGGCCGGGTGGGGGCCCGCCGCGCCTCTGCAGAGCCGGCAGGCTGGCCCTCCCACCCTGGCCCTCCCCCGCTGCGCCTGTACCCCGGTGCGATTTCCAATCGCCCGTCCTTTAAATTGATGCCTATTGGCACAGCGACGCTGTGCCCCACGGGGCTGGCAGGGGAGGGTTAGGTCTCCACCCCAGGAGAGACCAGCTAACTGGTCTCCTTAAACTTGATGCGTATGACCCCTTTCAAAGGATTCCCTCGCCCCCGACTGGGGGCGGGGGCCAGGGGGTGGGAGCACAGCGCAGTGTAACTGCGTAACTCCTGTAATTAGACAAACGAGGTAACAACGGAGCCTGCATGACGCGGACCATCTGGTGGGAAGATGATCAGGTCAAGATGATAGATCAGCGGCTTCTTCCGCTGCGGTTGGAGATCTTGAATTACAGCGATTACCATGCTGTGGCTGCCGCCATCCGTGATATGGTAGTGCGGGGCGCGCCGGCCATTGGCGCAGCCGGTGGGTTCGGCATGGCCCTGGCCGCGCTGCAATCTGCTGCCAGCGACGGGATGGGGTTGCTGCGCGACCTGGCCCAGGCCAAAGCCGTGCTGGATGCCGCCCGGCCCACAGCCGTCAACCTGAGCTGGGCAACTGCCCGCATCATGGCCTGCGCCACCAGGCAGGCCGCCAGGACCAACTCGGCCGCGGAACTCCGTTCGGCTGTAATCGCTGAAGCTCAGCGTATCGCCGACGAGGACGTCGAGATCAACCGGCGGCTGGGCACCGTGGGGGCTGCCATCGTGCCAGCGCAAGCCAACATCCTGACCCACTGTAACGCTGGCTCCCTGGCCACGGTGGGCTATGGCACGGCCCTTGGCGTAGTGCGCGCGGCCGTGGAGCAGGGCAAGCAGGTGCACGTTTGGGTGGATGAGACGCGGCCCCGGCTCCAGGGCGCGCGGCTCACCGCGTGGGAGCTGATGCAAGACGGCATCCCCATGACCCTTATCGCCGATAACGCGGCTGGGACACTGATGCGGCAGGGCAAAGTGGACCTGGTGCTCTTTGGCGCCGACCGCGTGGCCGCCAACGGCGACGTGGCCAATAAGATCGGGTCTTATAAGCTGGCCGTGCTCGCGCGCGAGCATGGCATCCCGTGCTACTCTGTCGTCCCCACGCCCACCATAGACCTGAGCCTCCCCCACGGCGACCTGATCCCCATCGAAGAGCGCGACGCCCGCGAGGTGACCCACGTCGGCGTCGAGCAGATCGCGCCCGACGGCGTGCGCGTGTATAACCCGGCCTTCGACATCACCCCCCACCGCTACCTGACCGGTATCATCACAGAAGAGGGCATCTGCTACCCGCCGTTCCAGCTCAGCCTGCAAAGGGCTGTAGAAGCAGCCGCGCAGCGGCGTGGCAAAGTTACTGCATGATATCATGACCCTGCGACTGGCATTCTTCGACGTTGACGGCACCCTGAAAAGCGAACCCGACCCGTATCTCTACCTGCACCGCCAACTGGGCACCGAGGCCGAGGGCCTGGCCAACCTGGAGGCATTTCTGGCCGGCCAGTTCGACTACGAGACCTTCGCGCAGCGCGATGCGGCCCTGTGGAAAGGGACACCGGTTGATCAAGTAGACGCCCTGTTCCGGGCCATACCGTATGTGCCTGAGGCGCGGACCCTGGCCGAAGCCCTATACAGGGCTGGAGTGCCGATCGTGCTGATCAGCACCGGGTTGGACCGCCACGTGCGCCAGGTGGCCGAGGAGCTGGCCGCGGCCGCCTGGGCCGCCAATGAGCTGGAGGTTGCCGATGGCCGGCTGGCAGGCACCATCCGGGTGCGGGTGTTCTGGAACAGCAAAGGGCCCCTGGTGCGCGAGTTCATGGCCAGGTTTGGCGTCGGGCCGCAGGAGTGCCTGGCAGTAGGGGACAGCGAAGGGGACCTCTCGATGTTTGCCGAGGTTGGCCACCGCATCGCCGTGCCCTCCAGCCACCCGGCCCTGCGACGGATGGCCGACATAGTATTGGGCGAGGCGGACCTCCATACCTGGCTAACGAGAGCCGTTACGGCGGACAGGAGGTAATGGCAGCGATGGATGTGGCGCAGGCAGACGCCCGCTCCTGGCTCGATCGTATCATCCACGGCGATGCCCGGCATATGGACGCCGTGCCCGATGCCTCCGTGCACCTGATCGTCACCTCGCCACCGTACAACGTTTCGAAGGAATACCCGGACCACAACGATAACCTGAGCCTGGAAGAGTACATCACCCTGCTTAACGCAGTGTGGAAGGAGTGCTATCGGGTGTTGGTGCCGGGTGGCCGGCTGTGTATCAACGTGGCTAACACCGATCGCAAGCCATATCTCTCGCTGGTGAGCGTGATTGACGAACAGTTGCGCACCAGTAGCCAGACATGGTTGCATCGCGGGCATATCATCTGGGACAAAGGCGCCTCAGCCGGGATCTCCACGGCCTGGGGCAGCTTCGGCCGCTCCACCAACCCCATCCTGCGCGATGTGCACGAGTACATCACCATCTGGAGCAAGGACCAACTGCGCCTGGACGCCGGCGGGGACACGGGGATCACGGGCAACCAATTCGTGGCCTGGACGCGCAGCATCTGGCGGCCTGAAGAGCTGATCGCCGACCTGGAAAAGAAGATCCTGGAGAAGCTGGCCGATGCCCGGCGCCGGGGCAAAGACGATGCCTGGATCGCCGAGTCCATCGCCCGCGCCGTGTGGGGCCAGGCCACCGTCCCGGGCCCTACCGTCTGGCAGATGACCACCGAGACGGGGGTTCCGCACCCCACCCCCTTCCCGGTCGAGCTGCCCCGCCGGCTGATCGAGTTGTTCACCCGGCCCGGCGACGTGGTGCTCGACCCGTTCATGGGCTCGGGCACCACAGCCATCGCGGCTGTCCTCACCAGTCGCCACTACGTGGGATATGAGCTATCGGCAGAGTACTGTGCGTTGGCCGAAAAGCGGGTAAGCGAGGCAATGAGGAGAGGAGTGAAGGAGGAGAGGTAGGTTGGTAAATTGGTAGTTGGGAATTGGTAAAGCAGTACCAATCTACCCATTCCCTCCCAACCTACCCATCCCCAATCTAAATCTCTAACCTTGAAAGTCCTATGTCTATCATCGTCACCGGTTCTATCGCCACCGACTACCTGATGAAGTATCCCGGCCGCTTCCGGGAGCACATCCTGGCCCATCAAGAGAAGCTGAGCGTCAGCTTCCTGGTCGAAGAGAAGGTGATGAGCCGTGGGGGCTGCGGGCCAAACATCGCGTACAACCTGGCCCTCTTGGGTCAGAGGCCCCGGCTGATGGGCGCAGCCGGCCATGATTTTGGCGAATACCGCGCCTGGCTCGAGGCCCAGGGGGTGGACACCTCGTTGACGGTGGCCTTCCCCGATGAGTTCACGGCCACCTTCACCGTCATCACCGACCTGGAGCAAAACCAGATCGCCGGCTTCCACGCCGGGGCCATGACCCGTGCCCGCGAACTGAGCCTGCGCCACCTGGGCAAGGACGTGGTTGAGCTGGTGATCATCTCGCCCAACGATCCGGTCGCCATGCTCAAGTATGCCCAGGAGTGCCGCGAGCTGGGTTTCCGCTTCATCTTCGACCCCAGCCAGCAACTGGCCCGTTTCGACGGCCAGCAGGTGCTGGCCGGGATGGAAGGCGCCTATGCGCTGGCAGTCAACGACTACGAGCTGGAGCTGGTGAAGAGCAAGACTGGCCTGAACGAGGCCGGCATCCTCAACCACGTGGAGCTGCTGGTGGTCACCCGCGGGGCTGATGGCGCGACCTTTGTCTCGCGGGCAGGCCGCGTGGATGTGCCGGTGGCCCGGCCGCGGGCCATCGTGGACCCCACCGGCGTAGGGGACGCGTTCCGCGGGGGGTTGATCACCGGGCTGGTGCGCGGCTACCCGCTCGAGGTGACCGGTCGGCTGGCCGCGCTGGCCGCGGTCTACTGCCTGGAGCATATCGGTACTATGAATCACCGTTACACTCTGCCCGAGTTCGTGGCCCGCTATCGAGAGAACTTCGGAGATGCGGCCGAACTAGAGGACTTGCTGGCGACCCGGCGGTAGAACGAGAAGCCAACACACCGGCCACCAATCTACGTAACTATTCAGGCCGATTGAAATCGCCCCTTCTGGGCACTTCGTGCCGGGTGTCGGCCTCCGCCGACACCTTATGTATGCATCATGAGAGAGGTCGGCCTTCGCCGACCTCTGGCCGCAGGCCCAAAAAGGGTGACTTCCAGTCACCGCTGAATAGTTACCTATCAACTACCAACAGACAAGGAGCATACAAAGAGTGAGCAAAGACTACGACATCCGTGACATCCGCCTGGCCGATAAGGGCCGCTTTCGCATGGAATGGGCCGCGCGCGAGATGCCTGTGCTGGCGCTGTTGGAGCAGCGCTTCGCTAAAGAGCGGCCTCTGCAAGGAGCACGCATCTCGGCCTGTTTGCACGTGACCAGCGAGACGGCTAACCTGGTGCGCGTGTTGCAGGCCGGCGGCGCCGACGTGGTGCTGACCGCCTCCAACCCCCTCTCAACGCAAGATGACATCGCAGCCACCCTCGTCGCCCACTACGAGGTGCCCGTCTACGCCATCAAAGGGGAGGACAACGCCACCTACTACGCCCACATCAAGGCCGCCCTGGATCACAGGCCGCACATTACCATGGATGATGGCGCCGACCTGGTGAGCACGTTGCACAAAGAACGCCGCGAGCTGCTGGATGGCGTGCTCGGCGGCACCGAAGAGACCACCACCGGGGTCATCCGGCTGCGCGCCATGGCCAGAGACGGCGCGCTCATGTTCCCCATCATCGCCGTGAACGATGCCCTGACCAAGCACCTGTTCGACAACCGCTACGGCACGGGGCAAAGCACGATGGACGGGGTCATCCGCGCCACCAATGTCCTGATCGCCGGCAAAACGGTGGTGATCGCCGGCTATGGCTGGTGCAGCCGCGGCATCGCCATGCGGGCCAAAGGACTGGGGGGCAATGTGATCATCACCGAAGTGAACCCGCTCAAAGCGCTGGAAGCGGTTATGGACGGCTTCCGCGTGATGCCGATGATCGAGGCTGCACCGCTGGGCGACATCTTTATCACCTCTACCGGCGACATCAATGTGCTCGACCGACACCACTTTGAAGTCATGAAAGACGGTGCCATCCTGGCCAACTCTGGCCACTTCAACGTCGAGATCAACATCTCTGCCCTGGAGAAGATGGCTGTGGAGGTCCGCCGTGTGCGCGACTTCCTGGACGAGTACATCCTGGCCGATGGCCGGCGCCTCTACCTGATCGGCGAAGGCCGGCTGGTCAACCTGGCCGCAGCCGAGGGGCATCCCAGCGCGGTGATGGACATGAGCTTCGCCAACCAGGCCCTGGCCGTGGAGTACATGCTCAAGAACCATGCCTCTCTGCAGCGTACTGTCTATCCGGTCCCTGAAGAGATTGACAAGGAGATCGCCCGCCTCAAGCTCGCTGCCATGGGCGTGCAAATTGATGTGCTCACCCCCGAGCAGGAAGCGTATCTCAACGAATGGCGGATGGGTACGTGAGGGCTGTGGGTTGGTAGATTGGTAAATTGGTAGAGTGATAGATGGTAGATTCGGAGCCGTCTCACTCTCACCTTACCAATTTACCGATTTACCAGCTACCCCTGTACCAATCTACCAAGTTACCAAGACCAAGTTACCAAAAACAGGAGTGACCATGACAACTACTTTCGCCTCTTCCCCGAAGTTCTACTTCACTTCGGAGTCGGTGACTGAAGGGCATCCGGATAAGATCTGCGACCAGATATCGGATGCCATCCTGGATGCCATCATCAAGGATGACCCTGATGCGCGCGTGGCCTGCGAGGTCTCGGCCACCACCGGCCTGATCCTGGTCATGGGGGAGATCACCACCTCAACTTATGTGGACATCCCGACGATAGTGCGCGAGGTGGTGCGCGACATCGGCTACACCCGGGCCAAGTACGGCTTCGACGCCGACACCTGCGGCGTCATTGTCAGCATCAAGGAGCAGAGCCCCGATATCGCGCAGGGCGTGAACAGGGCCCTGGAGGCCAGGCGCGGGGAGATGAGCGATGATGAGATCGAGGCCATCGGCGCGGGGGACCAGGGCATGATGATCGGCTTTGCCTGCAATGAGACCGAGAACTACATGCCCCTCTCGATTGACCTGGCGCACAAGCTCTGCAAACGGCTGGCCAGTGTGCGTAAGGACGGCACCCTGCCCTACTTGCGGCCCGATGGCAAGAGCCAGGTGACCGTTGAGTACCACTATGGCAAGCCGGCACGCGTGGACGCCATCGTCCTCTCGGCCCAACATAGCCCCGACGTCGAACACTCCAAGATCGAGCACGATCTCATCGAGCGGGTCATCAAATATGTGGTGCCCAACGGCTTCCTGGATAAAGATACCAAAATCTTCATCAACCCCACCGGCCGCTTCGTGATCGGAGGGCCGATGGGCGATTCCGGCCTGACTGGCCGCAAGATCATCGTGGACACCTACGGCGGCGTGGCCCGCCATGGCGGTGGCTGCTTCTCGGGCAAGGACCCCACCAAGGTGGACCGCTCGGCCTCGTACATGATGCGCTACGTGGCCAAGAACCTGGTGGCGGCCGGCGTGGCCGATCGGCTGGAAATCCAGGTCAGCTATGCCATTGGCGTGGCCCGTCCGGTGAGCATCGCAGTGGAGACCTTCGGCACGGGCAAGATCAGCGACGACCGCATTATCGAGCTGATCCGCAACCACTTCGACCTGCGGCCGGCGGCCATCATCCGTGATCTGGACCTGCGCCGGCCAATCTACCGCGCCACGGCCACCTATGGCCACTTCGGCCGCAACGATATTGATGCACCGTGGGAACGGCTGGACAAGGTGGCGATACTGAGGAAAGCGGCGGGGCTGGGGTAAGGTGTGATAACCGAGGATGGGCCAGGCACCTGTGAGGTGCCTGGCCCGTATGATCTTATCTCAACCGGCCAGGATCGCCTGCAACGCAGCGAGGTGTTCGTTCCCGTCGAAAACCGCCCGCACGGGTATCTCAAACCCTGCCACCACCACGCTGGCGATGGTGCCTGTCTTTACTTTGACGACCAGCCGGTAAGCACCTTCTTGCAGAAGGTATTGCTCTATAGTCTCCGCCGTCGGGTCTACGATCCAATACTCAGTGACCCCGTGCAGTGCGTAGTCCTCGAACTTGATCCCCCGATCAATCGCCTCAGTGGACTCCGAAATCACTTCGACAACCAAGTCCGGTGCCGGGAACTTGGTCTGATCGGGTGTGAAATGGCTGGCCTTCTCCTGGCCAAAGAAGCAGATATCCGGCTCGTAGTCGTTGCGAGTCAGAACAATAAGAACCTTCTCGTGAAATACGACCCCCAAATTGTGTCTGCGAACATACGTCTGCAAGAGGGTGAACAAGTTCTCGCTGGTAGCAAGGTGACGCAGTTTGACGGGTGTCTGTACGACGATTTCTCCGTTGATGAACTCGGCCTTTTGGTGTTCGGTGATGACTTCATAGAAATAGCGGCGCTTTTGCGCCTCGGCCTGTGTGACCGCCTGCAGCCGGCGCACAGCCTCGGGCAGGCGCGGCGAGTGCAGCAACTGCTCAATGGCCTGCTCTTCTGTGACGATGGCAGGAACATGCTGCACTCTCTGGCCCGGCACAATGGTTGGTAACCCGCCCGGTTGGACCCTCATGTTTCGCCTCTCTTTCTCTCGTTTCTTCTCACATTATACATCCAGATGTACGAAGATGGAACTCTAAGCAAACTCGGGGGGCGATGGTGGCCGGAATCGAGTGATGCAGTGGACGTGCCGGGCACTTCGCGCACGCCCAACAGATCAGCTCATGCTTTGCCCCTCTCGTCATCCTGCGGTATAATTTTTGTGTAATGTGCCATACGTGAGGTATCCTTGCGGGCCCTTATCACCGGCATCTCTGGTTTCGTTGGCAGCCACCTGGCCGAATACCTGCTGGAGCATACCGACTGGCAGGTCGCTGGCACGGTCTACGGTCGGCTGGACAATATCGCTCATCTGCGTGACCGCCTGACGCTGTACCCGGCAGAACTCTCGCGGCTGGAGGTCGTGCGCTTCGTCATCGAAGAAACACAGCCCGACTACATCTTCCACCTGGCAGCCCAACCCATTCCGGCGCTCTCCCGCCAGGACCCCTGGTTTACCCTGGAGAATAACATCCGCGCCCAGCTCAATGTCCTGGAAGCGCTCGTACAACTGCGCCTCTCCAGCCGGGTGCTGGTGGTAGGCTCGGCCGAGGAGTACGGGGCGGTTACGGAAGAGGACCTGCCGATTGACGAGGAAACGCCTCTGCGCCCCACCAGCCCATATGCGGTAAGCAAGATCGCGCAGGACTATCTGGGGCTCCAATATTACCTTAGCCATGGTGTGCCCGCGGTACGCGTGCGGCCCTTTAACCACATTGGGCCACGGCAGCGCCAGGGTTTCGTGGCTCCCGACTTTGCCCGCCAGATCGCGGAGATCGAGGCCGGGCTCAGATCGCCGGAAGTGGTGGTGGGCAGCCTGGACGTGGCGCGTGATTTCAGCGACGTGCGCGATATCGTGCGTGGCTACTATCTGGCCCTGACCCTGGGCGAACCAGGCGAGGTATACAATCTGGGTTCGGGCCGTGCCACCAGTGTCCGCTACCTGCTGGAGACCCTGATCCGCCTGGCGGGCCGAGAAGTGACCGTCATCCAGGATGCCGGCCGTTTTCGCCCGGTAGATGTGCCGTGCATGGTGGCCGACTGTCGTAAGTTCCAGGCGTGCACCGGCTGGCGCGCCGAGATCCCCCTGGAGCAAAGCCTGGCCGATGTGCTGGCCTACTGGCGCCAACAGGTGCGCACTGGTGCCCCCGACCCAACGCCACCAGAACTGCGGTTCACAGAGAAGGGGCTCTGGGCCACATCGGCATCTCAACCCTGAATTGCTCTGCCCGGCCGTGGCTTATCTTCAATGCGACGTCTGAAACGAGGTCAGTTATGCCGAAAGCCCTCATCACCGGCATCACCGGCCAGGATGGTTCCTACCTGGCCGATTTCCTTCTGGAGCAGGGCTACGAAGTGGTCGGTATGGTGCGCAGGACGAGCACCATCAACTTCGACCGCATCCGCCACATCCAGGACCGCATCACCCTGGTCCAGGGCGACCTGCTCGACCAGGTCAGCCTGATCAACATTTTGCAGGAGCATCGGCCAGACGAGGTCTACAACCTGGCCGCACAAAGTTTTGTGCCCACCAGCTTCCAGCAACCCGTGCTCACCGGTGAGTTCACGGCCCTGGGGGTGACACGCGTGTTGGATGCCATCCGTATCGTGGACCCCAAGATCCGCTTCTATCAGGCCAGCTCCAGTGAGATGTTCGGCAAGGTGCGCGAGGTGCCGCAGAACGAGAACACCCCCTTCTACCCGCGCAGTCCCTATGGCGTGGCCAAGGTCTACGGCCATTGGATCACGGTCAACTACCGGGAGAGCTATGGGCTGTTCGCCTGCTCTGGCATCCTGTTCAACCACGAAAGCCCGCGCAGGGGCCTGGAGTTCGTCACCCACAAGATCACCTATGGGGTGGCGCGCATCAAGTTGGGGCTGGCCAACGAGTTACGGTTGGGCAACCTGGAGGCACGGAGAGATTGGGGCTACGCGCCCGATTACGTGCGCGCTATGTGGCTCATGCTCCAGCAGGACCAGCCCGACGATTACGTCATTGCCACCGGCGAGACCCACTCGGTGCGCGAGTTTTGCCAGGAAGCGTTCGACTACGTTGGGCTGGATTGGGAGAAGTATGTGGTTAGCGACCCCAAGTTCTACCGGCCGGCCGAGGTGGATATGCTGGTGGGCGATGCCAGCAAAGCCCGCCGCGTGCTGGGCTGGCAGCCATCTGTCACCTTCCGGCAACTGGTCCGTATCATGGTGGATGCCGACCTGGCCGCCTTGCAACAACAGGGAAACCACACTCCGCAGGTAGGGTAGGCGCAAAATGGCCCAGCGCGGGTTGCCCAGGGATTGGAAAAGATGTCTCCTGGCGATTTTGGTCGAACCCAATGTGGAACGCATCCTGATATTCGGGTCCCGCGCGCGGGAACGCAAGAAGCCACAGCGATCTGGACCTGTAATCGTACGCCATACAGGTCAGCGTTTTCTGGAACGTATCGGTGCCGTATACGAGCGCCTGGCCAATGCCGACCTGCGGCTAGGGGTAGATGTGGACGTGCTGGTCTACACTCCTGGCGCTGAAGGCCTGTCGTTATGCTCGGGGCGAGCAGTTCGTCCCGGGGCACTCGGTTTATCGCCTGGCGCAAGAGTGCCAGAGGTTCTGAAACTGGTGGCCGAGGTATTGGGGCTTTCATTCACTGTTTCAACTTAGAGGCAGAGTTCCTATGTCTGACATTGTTTTCGGAACTGATGGCTGGCGTGCACGCATTGCCGAAGACTACACCTTTGACAATGTGCGCCGTTGTGCCCAGGGCTTCGCCGACTATCTCAAAGCGACCTGTCCCGGTGATCTCCAGCGCGGGGTGGTGATCGGCGGGGACAGGCGTTTCCAATCGGAGGACTTTGCCGCGGCCGCAGCTGAGGTGCTGGCCGGCAACGGCATCCCCGTCCACTTCTGCGGAGGTGGTGTGCCCACCCCGGTGATCTCCTTCGGCGTCACCGAACGCAAGGCCATTGGCGCCATCAACATCACAGCCAGTCACAACCCGCCCACCGACAACGGCTTCAAGGTGCGCGATGCCCACGGCGGCGCCATTGATCCCGCCGGGCTGAAAGAGATCGAGGCGCGCATCCCGCCCACTGTGGCCGGAGTGCGGCGCATAGATTTCGACGCCGGCGTCAAGGTGGGCCTGATCCGGCCCTACGATCCCGTGCCGGCCTACGATGCCCGCATCCGTTCCCTGGTGGACGTGGAGGCCATCAAGAAGGCCGGCTTCACCGTGCTGGTGGATAACATGTGGGGCAATGGCGCTGGCTTCCTCTCCCGCTTCCTGGCCGGGGGGAAGACCCACGTGGTCGAGTACCATGCCGAGCGCAATCCCCTCTTCCCTGAGATGCAGCGGCCCGAGCCGATCCCACCCAATGTGGACGCCGGCCTGGCCCGCGGCCGGGCCATCGGCGCCAACGCAGTGTGCATCCTCGATGGCGATGCCGACCGCTGTGGCTTCGGCGACGAAAACGGCGAATTCGTGGACCAATTGCGCGTCTACGGCCTGCTGGCCATGTACCTGCTCGAGGTGCGCGGGGAACGGGGTGCTATCGTCAAAACCATCAGCACCACCTCCATGCTGGATAAGCTGGCCACGCGTTACGGCGTGCCGGTGATCCACACTGGCGTGGGCTTCAAATATGTCGCGCCGGCCATGCTGCAACATAATGCCATGATCGGCGGCGAGGAAAGCGGCGGCTATGCCTTCCGTGGCCATGTGCCCGAGCGCGATGGCATCCTGGCCAACCTCTACCTGCTGGACCTGATGCGCTGCACCGGCAAACAGCCCACCGGGCTGCTGGCGATGCTCTTCGACCTGGTTGGCGGGCCACACTACTACGACCGCATTGACACCCGCGTCAAAGACAACACTGTCAAGGAAGCCGCCCGCAACCGGCTGGAAGCCGCCCGGCCGACGACCATCGCGGGCCTGCGCGTCACCGATAAAGTGACGATTGACGGCTACAAGTTCGCCCTGGAAGATGGCGGCTGGCTGCTGATCCGCTTCTCGGGCACCGAGCCACTGATCCGCGTCTACTGCGAGACGATGCACCAGGACAAGGTGCAGGCGCTCCTGGCTGAGGGCATGAAGCTGGCAGGGCTGGCGTGATCTCTGGTCCTTCGCCCCTGATAGACACCCACTGCCACCTCGACCTGCCCCACTTCGACCCCGATCGAGAGAGGGTGTTGGAGCGAGCAGCGGCAGCGGGAGTGGGCATCATCATCAACCCGGCCATTGACCTGGCTTCTTGCCGGCGGGTCCTGGCACTGGCCAGGCAGTACTCAAATATCTACGCAGCCATCGGCGTGCATCCCAATGACTGCGCCAATTTCAGCGAGAGCACCCTACAAGCCTTATATGAGCTGGCACAGCACCCCAGGGTGGTGGCCATCGGCGAGATTGGGCTGGATTACTATTGGCAAAAGGTGCCGGTCGCCCAGCAGAAGCGGGCGCTGCGCGATCAACTGGCCCTGGCTGCCGAATTGGGCCTGCCGGTGATCCTGCACAGCCGCAGGTCCTCCGCGGGAGACGACACGACCTCTTCCTGCAACGCCGACCTGCTGGAAGAGGTGGGCCAATGGTTAGCTGCAGCACCGAACCTGAAGGGAGGGCGTGCTATAATAGGGGTGTGGCATGCGTTCTCAGGGGACCTGGCAGAGGCGCAGGCGGCCTATGAGCTGGGCCTGGTGCTCGGCCTGGGGGGACCGGTGACCTTCCAAAACGCGCGACGGCTACATGCCCTGGTGCCCAGCCTGGACCCCCACAGGCTGATCCTGGAAACGGACGCGCCCTACCTGGCACCGCATCCCTACCGGGGCCAGCGCAACGAGCCCGGCTACGTAGCCCTGGTGGCCCAGAGCCTGGCCAACCTCTACGCTATGCCGGCCGACAAGCTGGCACGGATGACGACGGCCACAGCCGTGCGCCTGTTTCGGCTGCCGCCTGCAGCCACGGGCTGAGGACATCAAGAGGGTATTCTGCCAGGTACGCGATTCTATCAGATTGAGATTCAAAAGCGCCTGTTACCTGGAGAACCGGGCAACCAGAAGTGTAATGAGCGAAGTAATGTTGCTAGACCTGGTAAAGTCTGACCTGCTTCGGGTCGAAGATAAGATGCGCTCCATAGGGGACGGAGCCTACGCGCCCCTGGCTCAGGCCTTCCTGCACTTGTTGGCCAGCGGTGGCAAGCGGTTGCGGCCGGCCCTGGTGCTGGCTGCCTACGGCTTTTTTGCCCAGCCCGCCTCCGAGAAAGCGATCGCCGTGGCCGCAGCGGTGGAGACCCTGCATACGGCGACCCTGGTGCACGACGACCTGATTGACGAGGCGCTGATCCGCCGCGGCAACGTAACCCTTAACGCCACCTGGAACAAAGGCGCCACGGTGCTCGCCGGGGACTACATCTTCGCGCGCGCGGCTGGCTTCGCCGCCGAGACGGAAAACGTGCGGGTCGTCCAGCTCTTCGCTGACACCCTGCGCATCATCGTGGAGGGCGAACTGCGCCAGCTCTTCTCCAGCCGGCAGTGGCGACAGCCCAAAGAAGCCTATTACCCCCGTATTTTTGCCAAAACGGCCTCTCTGTTTGCCGCGGCCACGCGCTCGGGGGCCATCCTGGGTGGCGCGTCCCCCGAGCAAGAACAGGCGCTCTACGACTATGGCCGCAACCTGGGCATGGCCTTCCAGATCGTAGACGATATCCTGGACTATGCCGGCAACGAAGCCGTGCTTGGCAAACCGGTGGGTGGCGACCTGCGCCAGGGCATCGTGACCCTGCCTTTCTTCTACTTCCTCGAGGCGCACCCCAACCCCGACGAGGTCGTGGCCCTGCTGGAACAGAGCCTCAACGCCGCCGGCAACGGCGTGGCCGAGATCGTGGACATGGTGCGGAATTCCGACGCCATCCCGAAGGCCTTTGCCGAGGCACGCTCGTTTTGCGAGCTGGCCAAGGCTAACCTGGCAGCAATGCCAGCCGGGCGTTATCGGCAGGCATTGCACGACCTGGCCGATTTCGTCGTCACCCGACATGCATGATGGCCTGACCTCCTTTGGCGGCTCCCCGTTGCACCAGCCGGCTCCCATGCCTGGCCATGACCTTCCCGACCTCTCCATCATCATCGTCAACTGGAATGTGCACGACCTGTTGCGCGACTGTCTGATGGCCATCCAGCGCTCCCCGGGGGTCGTCCTGGCCGAGGCCCAGCAGGGCGGTGAAGCAGCCCAACACCTTCCCCCTTCCCATCCGCTCCAACCTGCCATCACCGCTGAGGTCATCGTCGTAGACAACGCCTCTTCCGACGGCAGCGCGGAGATGGTGGCGACACAATTCCCCTGGGTGCGCCTGATTGCCAACCCTGATAACCGCGGCTTCGCGGCTGCCAACAACCAGGGCCTGGCTATCAGCCGGGGCCGCTATGTGCTCTTCCTCAACCCCGACACAGTGGTGGTGGACGACGCGCTGAGGGCTCTGGTGCATTATATGGATTTACATCCCGAAGCTGGCGCGGTCGGCCCGTTGCTGCGTTATGGCGATGGCAGCCTGCAGCCCTCCTGTCGGCGCTTTCCCACCCTCACCATAGCCCTCTTCGAGAGCACCCCCATCGCCTGGCACTGGCCCGACAACCCATGGGCGCGACACTACCGCATGGCAGACCTGCAAGAGCCGACAGCCGGGGTACAGGAGGTGGATTGGCTGGTCGGCGCGGCGCTGTTGGTGCGCCGAGAGGCCCTGGACCAGGTCGAAGGGTTCGACGAGGGATACTTCATGTACTCGGAGGAGTTGGACCTTTGTCGGCGCCTGAAGGAAGCAGGGTGGCGGATCTTCTACCTGCCTTTTGCGCAGGTCATCCACTATGAGGGCCGTTCCAGCGAGCAGGCTATAGCAGCACGCCACATCCGCTTCCAGGCCAGCAAGGTGCGCTACTTCCGCAAGTTCCACGGCCCCCTGGCCGCCGAACTGTTGCGCGGCTTTCTGTTGGCAGCCTTCGCGGCGGAATGGTTGCTCGAAGGGTCGAAGTGGCTGTTGGGGTCCAGGCGCAGCCTGCGTCGCCAGCGCATGGCGGCCTACGGACAACTGCTGCGGACAAAGCTACGGGAAAATAGAATCAGTGGCTAAAGCCGGCCGAACAGTGGAAGCCCGCTCGAACGGGCCGGGCAATACGGTGTGTGCAGGGACATTGGCCACCAGGGGGGCCGACGCTGTGATTTTCGCGCCGCGAAGCGGGACTGCGCCCCACACGTGAGAGTCTCCCTGGCAGGAAGAGGTGGTGAACGCTTACCACCCCTCTTCCTTACGAACCTATCTGCCACACGTGCACCACTGGCCGGGCCTCATCGGCGAAGAGTTCCAGCACATACAGGAGATGGTTGCTCCGGTCATAGGCCACGTCGCCGATGCGGTAACGTCGCTGGACCCCTGTACCCAGCATGTCCTGTTCGATCCCCGCCGGGTTGAGGAACAGGTATTCGTCAATATCCAGGGTGGCATACGGCTGGGGCTCCCAGGA
>DAOTZS010000166.1:0-14055 GCA_034434335.1 Anaerolineae bacterium | reverse complement strand
TATCAGGGGGCGGGGAGATCGGCATTAAGGGGGTTTCTGGGGCGGCGAAGCCGCCCCAGAAACCCCCACACTTGGGATTTCCCCCGCTCTCCCCTCCCAGGGGAGAGCGGGGGAAAGGGGGTGAGAGGGGTCACGCACTGGCTGCAAAATGCCAGAATCTAGCTTAACACGGCACTAGCCGAGGAAGGCATGGTCAGGAGACCACCTCCAACTCTTCATGTGGGGCGCTTGTCACTCAAACACAATCAGATACGGCAACTGGATGGCACCTTGGGGGCAGACAGGCTCACAGCCACCGTCGTACTGGCAGAGGTCCGGCCGTACCAGGACAGCTTTGCCAGCCACAAGGGCCAGGGCATGTGACTGGCAGGCTGCTACACACTCGCCACAGCCATTACACAATGCCGGGTCAATCTCGGGTAAGATAGCCTCCACCAACGGTCCCTCCCTCAACAATGAATTGCGCCCTATCACCATATCCATCATACTGACAGGGCGGGCATCTGTCAGCGACTTTTATCTCAAGGGTGTGCATAGCGGGGCACGGCAGAGAAGCTCACATGTTCTCGGCCACCATCGCCAGCCCTTCGCGGTCCTTGATCACAATGCGGTGCCGGTCGAAGGAAATCAGCCCTGCGTCGGCCAGCTCACGCAGGCAGCGGCCGACCACTTCGCGCACGGTGCCCAGGCGGGCCGCCATTTCGGCCAGGGTCACCATCTGAGTGCGGTCTATCTGATCTGCGCCAGCATAGTACCTGGCCTCGGCCAGCAGCAGCTTGGCCAGCCGCGCCTTGACCGAGCGCAGCGCCAGGTCTTCCACCATGGCCACCAGGTGTCGGGAGCGGCTGGCCATGCTCTCGATCAGGGCCCAGGCCAGAGCCGGATAGGCCTGAGCCAGCCGCTGGATGTCCGCGCGGGCAATGACATAGACAAGGGCGTTGGTGATCGCGGCCGCGCTGGCCGGATTAGGCCCACCATCCAGCACAGCGACATCGTTGAAAGTGTCGCCGGCACTCAGGTGGTGCAGGATTTGCTCCCGGCCCTGGCGTGATACCTTATAGATCTTGACCTGCCCCTCGGCCACCACAAAGAGGCCGGCGCAGGGGTCGCCCTCCAGGAAAATCACCTGCCCACGCTCATAACGTCGTTCCACTGCCAATGCGGCCAGAGCGGTAATCAGGTCGTCGGGCAGGCTGGCGAAGTAAGGCACGCGGCGGAGCAGGTTTACAATCCTTTCCATGAGATCATAGCCCTCCTGGGTATCATTGTCGCGCCGTTGGCAGGATTTGCCAACCGCTGAATTGGTAGTAAAATTAGCTTACCTTCGCCCCCAGAGACCGGACATCTGGATGACCCTGGCCGTTCAGTACTGTTTGCCTATTGCATGAGGCAGCATTTATGATTATAATGGTCCCGTAAAATCCGGACAGGAACGTTGTCATCCCAAGGAGGCCAGAATGAAGAAAGCCCTTGTTATTGCCCTTGTGGTCAGTGCCTTTGTCTTGGCCCTGGCAGCTACGGCTTATGCTGGAGTTACCTGGTGCGCTACCGATCCCCATATCCAACTGCCGGGCTCCGGCGGAGTGGTGCATCTGGTTGTGGCGGTGCCGGCTGAGTATAGCGACACCGGGTTCACCCTGGATGTGTGGGCACCCGAAGGCTCTCGCCTTGTAGGCGGCGGTGGCCCGGTGAATGTGACGGTCGTGCTGCACGAATGGAAGCCCACGAATCAGATTAAAGCCAGGGTGAAGGTGGATTTCCCCGTGTCCCTGGCGGCCAAATACGGAGGCCAGGAGCTGGGCACGTTTGTGTTCGAAGACGGGCGCGGCACGGCTACCTGGTCCTGGTAACCTGCATAGAGCCGGTCCTGGGGGTTGTGTGCAAAACGAGGGCCTAGGGCCCTTGTTTTGTTTGTGTCTGGGCTGACGCGGCGCCGGCAGGCGCTTGAGGCGACGATGAGTTCTATCTCTGGGCGGGTGGCCTTGTATGTCGTCGCTGTAGGGTGCGCAGGGCTGGGGCTGACGTTCTATGCGTTGGGGCATTTTCCCTGCGCCGGCGATCTGGCTTTCTGGCTTCTGCTGGTCGCCTTCGTGGCCCTGGCTGCCCTGAGCGACCGCTATGGCCTGCACTTCGCGCCCCGCACCAATATCCACGTTGATACCATCCCCTTCTTTGCCAGCCTTCTGCTTTTCAACCCGGCCGTTGTGCTGATCATTGTCGGCGCCGGCCGGCTCATGGGCGCCATCAAGAGCCGTCGGCCGGCCATCGAGGTGGCTTTCAACTGCAGCCAGACCCTGGCCTATATGGGCGTCAGCGCCCTGGTTCTGAACAGGTTCACCGCCACTCCCTGGCGGCCCGAAGGGGGCGCGGCGTGGCTCGGGCTACTCGCCACGGCCAGCACGATGTATCTCCTCAACCACGCGCTGGTGGCCGGCATCGTCAGCCTGCAATCTCAGCGCCCTTTTGGGCCCCTTTGGCTTTCGGCGTTGCGGTCAGGCATGGTGGACCATACGGTGATGTTCAGCCTTGGGCTGATCACCGCCCTGCTGGTGGAGTCCCACCCCTGGGGCTTAATCCTGATCGCCGTCCCCTCGGTGATTGTGTTCGTGACGTTGGACCGCACACTGCGCATGGAGGCGCAACAGAAGCGATTAGCAGAAGAGAATGCCAGCCTGGCCGCCTGGCTGAGCACCCAGGCCACCCAGTTGCGGCAGGCCTATAGCAGCCTCGAGCAGGCGCTGGAGGCCAAGAACAGGGCGCTTCAGGCAGTGCTGGCAGCGTTGCGGTCCCCGCTGGCGACGATGGCCAGTTCTGTTGGCCTGCTACGCCAGAGATTGGAGCAACTCGCGCCTGGACACACGTTGTTGGAACTGGAGGCGCTGGCCCATAGCACCCAGGAAATGGCGCAAATGGTGGAGGGGTTTCTGGCGCTGCACGCGTTGGATCGGCGGCAGTTACAGATGACGGAATTCACCGTAGAGGAGCTGCTGCGTGAGGGGCTGCAAGCCGTAGCGCAGCGGTCAGAAGAAGCGGGGGTGGATATCTATGGCGAGTACGCGGCGGATATACCCTTATTACGCGGGGACCGGCCTCGCCTGGTGCTGATGCTCAGCAGCCTGTTGGAAGTGGCTATTGCCCTCAGCCCATCAGGTGGCAAGATCTGGCTGGAGGCCATGCCTGCGGCCGAGGATACGGTGCAGTTGATCATCACCTGCCACGGATTGGCCCTGCCGGCGGAGGGGTTATCTCACCTTTTGGCATGGCCGGCCACGCCATTGACTGATCTCCCTCCAGAGCTCAACGGCCATGGCCTGGGATTGGCGGTCGCGCGGCAGATAGCGTTGCTCCACGGTGGCCGCGTGTGGGCCGAAAGCCAGGGGGAAGATAAGACGACATTTTACATCGCCCTGCCGGGCTTAGGGTGTAGCGCCGGCATCCCCATCCCGACACCAGGATAAAGATGCCGGCGCTACCATGCGCTGCGCGCTAGACCTCGATCACCAGGGGCAGGATCAGGGGTCGGCGGCCGGTGCGCGCGTAGCAATATTGGCGCAGCACATCTCTGATTTTGTTGCGCACGCTGGCCGGGGAGGCAGGGGTCTCCAGCACCTCCCATACGCGTTCCTTGGCACCCTCAATCAGGTCCTCAGACTCGGCCACATAGACAAAACCGCGTGTCAGGATCTCGGGTTCAGCCACCACGTCGCCGGTGGCGCGATCCAGTGCTACCATGGCCACCAGGAAGCCGTCGCGCGCGAGCTGCCGGCGGTCGCGCAGCACAGCCGCGCCCACATCCCCCACGCTCAGGCCGTCCACCAGCACATGGCCTCCGTTGATTCGCTCGCCCAGGCGTATGGCATCTGGCCGCACCTCCACCACCTGCCCGCTCTCGACCACCAGGATGTTCTCGCGCGGGATGCCCATGGCCTGCGCAATGCGGGCATGAAGCACCAGGTGGCGGTACTCCCCGTGCATGGGGACAAAGAAGCGCGGCCGCGTCAGGGAGAGCATCAGTTTGTAATCCTCACGGCTGCCGTGACCTGAGACGTGTACATCGCACAGGTCCTGATAAATGACATCGGCCCCCAGCCGAAAGAGGTCATCAATAATGTGATTGACCGACTCCTCATTGCCAGGGATAGCTTCGGCTGAGAGCACCACTGTGTCGCCAGGGTGCACCTGCAACTGAGGGTGCTCCTCAGCAGCGATGCGCGCCAGCACCGCGCTGGGCTCGCCCTGGCTGCCGGTACAGACGATTACCACCTGTTGGGGGGGCAGGTTGTTCATCTCCGAGGTGCTCAGCAGCTCCTCGTGGGTAATGTCCAGGTATCCCAGGTCAATGGCCATGCGCACGTTGCTGACCATGCTGCGGCCAACGACGCCGATACGCCGGCCGTGGCGTCGCGCCACCTGGATCACCTGCTGGACCCGTGAGATATTGGAGGCAAAGGTGGCCACGATCACCCGGCCGGGGGCAGCCCCCATAATGCCATCCAGCGTCTCGGTGATGCGCTGCTCCGAAGGGGTGAACCCTTCGGTGTCAGCATTGGTGGAGTCAGAAAGCAGCAGAAGCACTCCTCGGTCGCCCAGGCTGCGCAACTTGTCCACATCGGTCAGCCGGCCATCCACCGGATGTTGATCGAACTTGTAATCGGAGGCATGGATGACCAGTCCCACCGGGGTCGTCACCGCCACACCGACCGCATCGGGAATGCTATGACATACATGGAAGAATTCGACTTTGAAACACCCGAGTTGGAGCACATCGTCCGGGGTGATGGTATGGAGCTCTGCCTCGGCCAGCAATCCGGCCTCGCGCAATTTGACCTCGGCCAGGCCGCGGGTGAGGCGGGTGGCGTAGACAGGCACGTCCAGGTACTTCAACAGGTAAGGGAGCGCGCCGATGTGGTCCTCGTGGCCATGGGTGAGGATAACCGCCTGCAAGCGATCAGCGCGCTCGGTGAGATAAGTGATGTCGGGGTAGACCAGGTCAATACCCAACATGTCGTCTTCGGGGAACATCAGGCCGGCATCAATGACCAGGATGTCATCCTCGTATTCGAGCACCATCAGGTTCTTGCCGATCTCACCGACACCCCCTAAGGGGATCACACGTAAAGGCGCATCTGCCAAATAGGGCCTCCTTTCTAGGGGTCAGAACAGGCTAAGCTGCTCGAACTTCTCGTTGTCTTTATCTGCCGGGGGCGTGGGTGGCCGGCGTGAAGCCTCCAACTCAGCCAGCAGTTCGGGGATGCGCCGGAAATCGCGTTCCATCTCCTGGCGCCAGGCGGGGTTGCGCAGGGCTGCGGCTGGGTGGAACAGAGGCAGGCAATAGGCCTCCCCCACGCGCGTGGGCCGGCCGTGGATGCGCGAGATGGACTGCCCTGGGAAGTAACGCTCCATGGAAAAGCGCCCCAGGGTAACGATGACGTCTGGCCGGATGAGCGCGATTTGGCGATCAAGGTACTCGCGACAGGCGGCCAGCTCTGTTGGCTCCGGGTCCCGATTGCCCGGCGGCCGACACTTGATGACGTTGGCGATGTAGACATCCTCCCGTCGCAGGCCGATATCGGCCAGGAGCTGCTCCAGGTATTGGCCCGAGGCCCCCACAAATGGCCGGCCCTGGCGATCTTCATGGAAGCCGGGCGCTTCACCGATAAACATAATCCTGGCGTTAGCCGGCCCTTCGCCAGGCACCGGGTTGGTGCGGCTGCGGCTCAGGGGGCATTTCTGGCACACGCGTACCTCAGCGGCGATTTGTTCCAGCGAATCGGCCATGGAGATCCTCCTTGGCCAGGCCCTGTACGACCCGGCCAGCTTTCTCTGCCAAACAGGCCTCCACGCGGGCCACTGCCTCAGCCCGCAGCGCGGCCAGCCGTTGCCGCATGGCGGGCTCAGTCAGGGGTGGCGTGGTCATGATCAGGCCATCTTCCCCGTCGCGATAGTAGTGGACACGCCTGCCAACCACCTGGTAGCCCAGCTTCTCGTAGAGGTGCTGGGCGCGGCGGTTGCTGAGGCGCACCTCCAGGGTTGAGATGCGCGCACCGCGCGCCATGGCCCGCTCCAGCAAGGCCAGCATCAGCCACAGCGCCAGCCCGCACCGCCGCCACTCGGGATGGGTGGCCAGGGTGCAGATATGGGCTTCGTCCAGCATCAGCCAGAAGCCGCCGTAAGCCAGGATGGGGGGCATCCCGGTCCACTCCGCGGCGGGGTCCTGGCTGCCCGTCTTTTCCGCCCCGGGCGGCCGCACCACCAGGTAGGTGGCCAGGTTGTTGCGCGTCAGGTCCGACAGATACATGGATCGTGTCCAGGGGTCACTGAAGCAGCGGCGCTCAAGCTCCATCACGGCATCCAGGTCGTCGGGGGTCATGGGTGTGATCAAGGGCAGTTTCATGGTTCGGCAATCTGGGAGGAACCGCTGGCCGGTTCGTGGAGATAGATGGGGCGCAAGGAGGCTGGATCATCAGCCTCGCCGGCCACGTAGCGGCCCCAGGCAATCTCGGCCAGGTAGCCGGCCCGCCGCGCGGCCAGGGCCGGGGGCAACAGGTGGACTGTGTCCCCCAGGCGCTCGAGCAGGGCCTGCCGTTCGGCCGGTGGCAGCTCGCCGACGATCAACGTCGGCTGGGAGATGGCATCCGCCAACTGGGCGACGCTGGTCAGGGCATACGCTGCCCTGTCACCCCAGCCATCCGGGCCCTCGGCATAGGGGGCCCAGTAAACACGACCCCGGCCTGCCGGCAGCACGGCGATCACTGGCAGGGGCTGCCGACTGTAGGGATAGGCGACCACATCCAGGGTAGGAACCCCCAGCAGGGGCAATCCCCTGGCCAGCGCCAGGCCCTTGGCAGCGGCCAGTGCCACGCGCAAGCCGGTGAAGGAGCCCGGCCCCAGGGCCACGGCCACCGCGCGCAGCTCGGCCGGGCTGGCACCAGCTACGGCCAGCATCTGGTCCACGCGCGGAAGTAGCTCTACCGTATGCCGATTGGCAGAGTACCACCCTTCCTCGGCTATCAGGCCCCGCTCGCCATCGTAGAGGGCCAACCCCGCGCGGCGGGTAGATGTGTCTAGCGCCAGCAACATAAGAAGTCCGCTTACTTGTTCAGCCCGGCAATGGCACTGCGAGCTGCTCGCTTTCCCCTTGCGATAGAGGGAGAGTCCCGGCGCCTCTGACGGCCTCCAGGCGACGTAGCAAGGCCACCCCCTGGCTCCCATGGCCTGTAAAGCAGATGCGCCGGCGCGTCTCGTCCAGGTAAAAGAAAGAGACTTCTAAGTACGCCTGGGGCAGCAGCCCGGCCACGCGATCTGCCCATTCGATCACCACGATATCTTCGCCGGCCAGCAAATCGGTAAGGCCGATATCCCACATCTCCAGCACCGCATCGGCCAGGCGGTAGCAATCCACATGGTGGAGGATGAGGCCGCTGGGCGTGCGATATTCGTTGATCAGCGTGAAGGTGGGGCTGGTAACGGCCGCGCTCACTCCCAGGCCCTGGGCCAGGCCCTGGACAAAAACGGTCTTGCCGCTGCCCAGCTCTCCAACCAGCGCGATAATATCCCCGGGGGCTAGCAGCCGGCCCAACCGGCTGCCCCAAGCCCGGGTCTCTTCTGCACTATGGGTCTCAACCACCATGTGATAATCGTTTGCCATCAATTTCATTATACCGCGGCTGGGGGGAGGCAGCCAAAAGACGCACCTGTTCGGCCTGTGCGGCAGCCCCGCGCCTCAAAGAGCTGGCCGGTGATAACTCACCGGGCTAAAAGGGCAAAGCCCCCTCGGGCCGAGGCCTTTGGGGCTGGGTTTTTAAGCCCGCAGGGCTTCGCTCTTTCAGCCCGGACGTTGACGTCCGGGCCTTCTGGCAAAAACCTACACTTGTGGGCGGCTCAATACCCTCGAGCCGCCCTTTCAACTGGCAAGCCTGTTTTCCTACTTTTGGCCTCCGGTGGTATGATAAACATAATCCGAGCCAAGGAGCAACTGCCCATGCGCGTACTGGTGCTTTCCGATATCCATGCTAACCTGCCTGCCCTGGAGGCGGTGCTGGAAGACGCCCGGCAATTCGAGTACGAGGCAGTATGGTGCCTGGGAGATATCGTGGGCTACGGCCCCGAGCCCGACCAGTGTGTGAACCAGGTCCGCCTGTTGGGCGTCACGGCCGTGATGGGCAACCACGACTGGGCAGCATTGGGTGGCATGGAGATCGAGGACTTCAACCCCGAGGCACGTCAGGCTGTAATCTGGACACGACGCCATCTGAGCACAGAGAACGCGGCCTGGCTGCGCGATCTGCCCAGCCAGCCGTTGGTCAACAGCGAATTCACCCTGACCCACGGCAGCCCGCGCGATCCCGTCTGGGAGTATATCCTCCATTCCTCGGTGGCACGCGTCAACTTTGACCACTTCACCACCCGCTTTTGCCTGGTAGGGCATACCCACGTGCCGGTGCTCTATGCCTGGCAGGGTGGAGACACCCGTGTGCGGGCCTATTCGGTCCCCGTCGGCAAAGCAGTGAGGCTGGATGACGGCTGGCGCATGATCCTCAACCCGGGCAGCGTGGGCCAGCCGCGCGACAACGACCCACGCGCGGCCTACGCCATCCTGGATACGGCCGAGCTGATCTGGCTGCAACGCCGCGTACCTTATGCCATTGAGGTGACGCAGGCCCGCATGCGCGCGGTGGGCCTGCCAGAGCGGCTGATCAACCGCCTCTCGTTCGGCTGGTAAGACGGCTGTACAGGAACCGATTGCCATCCCTTGACGTCTGAGAACCGAGGCATTGGGGGCTGGCAATGTCGCTTCGTAGTAACGACTTCCGTTCAAGCGCGCTGAAAGCGACTAAAGTCGCTACTACAAAGGTGGGCATACGAACCCCGCTTTCGGGACATAAGGACACCCGACCATGAAAAAGTTATTCCTCTGTTTGATCCTCTGGAGCATGACCCTGGTCAGCGCGGCGTGTGCGCCGCGCGCGGCCGCTCCCATGGTGGCTGCCTCGCCCGTACCTGCACCTCTACCGGCTGAAGCGCCTATGGAGCGTATGGTTAGGGAAGAGGCCCTGGCCGAGGGCATCGGCGGCGGGGAAGAGCATGTGGGCGCTGATACGGAGCGGATGATCATCCGCACGGCGGACCTGAGCCTGGTGGTCAGCGACACCGAGGCGGCCTTGCGCAGCGTTAACGCGACTGTGGCCGAGCTAGGGGGCTACATCCGGGAGTCCAGTGCATGGCGCGAGGGGGAACAGATGCGGGCTCGCGTCTCCCTGCGCGTCCCGGCCCCCGCGCTGGATGCTGCGCTGGAGAGCTTCAAGGGGCTGGCCGTGCGGGTGCTCAGCGAGAACGTGCGCGGGCAGGATGTCACCGAGGAATACACCGATCTCAACGCCCAGCTCACCAACCTGGAGGCCACCGAGCAGGAGCTACGCGAGCTGTTGACGGAGGTGCGTAAGCGCACGCAGAAAGCTGAGGACGTGCTGCAGGTCTACCGTGAGCTAACCCAAATCCGGGGTGAGATCGAGCGGGTCAAGGGGCGCATGCAATACCTGAGCACCTTGACCGCCATGGCCACTGTCAATCTGGAGCTGATCCCCGACGTGCTGGCCCGTCCAGTGGTAGAACCGGGGTGGCGGCCGTTGGAGACCCTGAAGGACGCCGGCCGGATGCTGGTGACCACTCTGCAGGGGCTGGTCAACGCCCTGATCTGGCTGATAGTCTATGTCCTGCCCCTGCTGATCCTCCTGGCGATCCCGATAGCCCTGTTCGTCTTGCTCATCCGCTGGTTGATCCGCCGCGGCCGGGCCCGTCCCCAGGCATAGGAGAATGCCGGGCTACCTCTCGTTGGCCAACTGGTGGTAAACCTCCAGGGCCTCAGTCAGCTCTCGCTGGCGCTCGCGCGTCCGCTGTTCCTCCTGGCGGGCGCGCAGCGCGTCCAGCTTCTGGAAAATGATGCTCTGTACTGCGCGAGGGTGAGGCACCATAAGGAAGTCATAGCCCTCATCGGCCGCGGCCGTGCGGATGATGACATCTCCGTAGTTGAAGAGATTCGCCCAGATCCCCTCCTGTCTGCACTCCACCGTCTGCACGCGATCCAGGTTCCCCTCTTTGCGTTTGGCAAACAGCCCGAATGGCTTCTGCTCGATGTCAATGATCTTGTCGTCGGTGACCACGTAAATGTCGTTGCGGTAGTCAATGTAATTCCACAAAAACCAGACTAGAGCCACGAGACATATGAGCCCCCAGGGCAGGAACACGGCCGTGGGCTCGACGCCCCAGGCGCGTACATCGCTGCGCGCCAACACTAGAGGGGCGGACAAGAGAAGCAAGAGAGTCAGGAAAGGCAGGCCGGCGCGTTTGATCAGGTTGAGCCGGTGCTTGCGCCATATGAACTGGCCGGCCAGAGGCCGCGGTGGCGGATTGACTTCGCCGATCAGTATCTTCTGCCAGCGGGGAGATAACCTCTGGGTGGCCCTTATCAGCCACTGAGGTTTGCCACGCGGGGTGCCTGGCAGCAGTTCGGGTTTGGCCTGCCGCGGCCGTAGGCGATGCCATAGGCGGCGCCACATGGCACGGTGGTCAGGTGACTGAACATCTTCGCCCAAGGCACGTTTGCGCTCAGGGATCGGCAATGCCAGGCCCAGGTCGCTGATCAACCCGCGGCGCAAGATCTCCTTTTGACGACCCCTTTGCGCCGACGTGGCCTCAGCCCGTTCCTGCAGGATGTATCCCTTCACCGTATCTGGATCAGGGACGTGAGCAAAGACAATCGCGCCCACCTTGGCGGCGGTGCGGATCGTCACGTCCCCAAAGCCGAACAGCCTGGTCAGCAGGTTGGTATCCACCGTGACATCCTGTACCATCTCTATCGGTGCCTGCAGCCTCAACTCGTGTATCAAGGCTGTGCGGTCACGACGGGTGACACGGCGATTGGTCACCGCGTAGTAGTCATCGTAATAATTGTATGCAATCCAAATGCCGAGTGGCACCGCGATCAGGCCGGTGACTATCACGGCAGAGATAAGCGACGCAGCCTGGCCCCTCAGCCATGACATCGCCAGGAAGACAGCCACTGCCAGGGCGACGACCCCCAGCTCCGGAACCAACAGCCAGAAGAGGTGGCCACGGCCACGCCAGCGCAGGACCTCACCCTCGCCCATCCAATCGTAAGGCTGCTTTGCTTGCTTGGTCTCTTTAGCCCGGCGGACCAGTTCCACATTTGAGGGCCAGAGCCGCCGTTGTTCAGCAAACGCGTAGCGAAGGTCGCGACGGTCAAGGATGATCAGCTCCGCCCCGCGTAAGCCGGGCTGGCCGTTTTCGGCTGGCGCGGCCACCGCCCGCACGGTGGCATCGCGCTCTTTGCCTTCCAGAAGGGAGGTAGCGCCATAGGAATCCCCGCGGCGCAGGTAATTGCGCGGTCGGCTCCTGCCCCGGTCGTCCACCGCGGCTACTACCGCTGCCCCGCGGCGGATGATCACATAGCTGTGCCCAACCGAGCCCTGGGTGGTGATCGCCTGGCCGGCGGGTACGAACTCCCAGGCGCAAAACTGCGCCAGATGCTGCAACTGGCGCGGTTGGAGCCCCTGGAACAGCCGGTCGGCGGCCAGCACGGAGGCTGCATCCAGCGGCCGGCGCACATATTCCCCGATCTCAGGGAAGGCCGCAATCAGCCGGTCGGCATGTTCGGCCGGCAGATAGAAGAGATGGCTTTTGACGTGGGCTCGGGCCGTCTCCGCCACGCACTGCTCGCCGAAACGCAAGCCTCCGCCCCGGAAGATAAACAGATTGCCGGCTGTGATGCCCCATTCTGGCCACTCTTCGGGATGGGGGTTAGCCGGCCCCTTCACCCTGACCTGGCCCCAGTCCACTATCCAGATCCCTGGCTTGCTCTGCGGCACGGGAGCATCAGGGGCCAAGTCGTGCTCCTCCACCACCTGGGCCAGCCACTTTATCTGATCGTCTTCCAGGCTGCTCAGGAGGGGGATGCCACGCAGCCGCGAGGCCCGCTGTTCCTGCAGCAGAATGTCGCGCAGGCCCGGGTTCCATTCCAGGGCGACCCGTAGATTGGCAGCGCTCATCTGGAACAGCACGCTATCTGGCGCAGCAACAGCTTGCGAACGGTACTCACCGGCAAACAGCCCCTGTTGACCAAAGAACTGCCCGGCCCGAAAGGTCATCCGCAGCCAGATGCGGTCTTCGTAGCGGACGGTCTGCTCGACCAGGCCGTCTACCACCAGGTACAGGTAGCCAGGGGTGTCTCCAGGGCGGAAGATCACCCCGTTGGCCGGGAGCGGGACGGGCTCCAGCAGCAGCGGGAGCTGGTGGCGCGCGTCGGTCCATTTGCTGAAGAGGGGCGAATTGCCGAACAGCTTCCAGACTTGAGTTGCCTGCTCTGAGGTAAGCATCGTATCACCCCCTATCGCCCTGAGCCGTGGGCCGGATACCACTTCTGAAACCAGGTGGTGAAGGCGAAGGCCGGCACCAACAGCAGGTTACGCGCCGCCACCCAGACCAGCGCCTGGTCTGGCCGCGCGTGTCCCGCCAGCGCCATGACCGCCATCAGCAGGTAGACCCATCCCCACGCGGTGGTGAGGATGGCATTGGTGCGGATGAAAACCGGGAGGTTCCAGATAGCTGGCGGGTAGGACCATTTGGAGTACTCGGCGGTGAAGGGCCGCTCCGCGGCCAGCGTCCCCAGCCAGATGCCCGCCAGCACCAGATACGCCAGGACGTCGCCGTATTCGGTGAAGAAGCGGCTCCCCAGGAGCGTCGCCAGCCCGGCCAGGGCGAAGTAGAGGGGCGTCCCCATCTCCATCCAGGTGGGGCGGGCAAACAGGCGACGGTACCCCCAGATCAGCGCCCCCAGCAGCAACGGCACCCCCAGGCTGACCCAAGGGCTCAGGCCGGGGATGTCCATCGTCGCCCAGTGGAGGATCCAGGGGACGAACGCCACCGTCAGCCAGGCCATGCCCGGAAGGCGGATGGGCCCACGCTGGACCGTCTCCTCTTCCGGCGGCGCGGCGGCGGGTGCGGGCGGCCCAGAGAAGAGGTCCCCCAGCCGCAGGAGCAGGCCGAAGTCCCCCTCCACCCGGTACATCCCCTTCACGTAGGCGGCCTGTCCGCTCAACTCGTTGCGGGCGACCTTCAGCCAGACTTCTGATGGGGTGTGGACCGTCATCGTGGGCTGGGGGACGGTTCCCTCGTGGGCCGTGCAGTGGCCCTCCCGGATGCGCAGGACGTAGCGGCCCGGCTCTGCCCCGGTGACGATGAACTGGATGTCGGCCTGCAGGTACCCGGCCGCGGCCGGGTTGAAGACAGCAGACATGCCCAGGATGGCCTCGCGGCAGGTCCGTGGCCCGACCCCTGGCTCTCCCGCGGGCAGGACGATGGGCGGGGAGAGGTTCTCCTCCCCTCCTTCCGGACGCCACTCCGCTTGGCTTCGTGGCTCACTACGAACAGGTCGTCCCTCCGCTTCGCCCCGTGGCTCACTACGAGCGGGCCCAATCTGGCTGTCCCACCACCCGTTGGCCATCTGGGCATAGACTTCGGGCTCTGCCAGCGGCGTGTCCAGGACTGCCTGTGTCTCTGGCAGGATGTGCCCGTAGGTTACGAACTCCCAGCCGGCCCGGCGGGCGGCGTCGGTGTACCAGCGCAGCGCCTCCGTCAGCGTGGGGTGGGCCAGCAGTTCGCCCCCCGCACAGAGAAGCGTGCCCGCCAGTTCGGTGTCGGGGTCGTCGGTGTAGCGGCGGAAGGTCTCCACCAGCCCGGAGAAGTGATGCCGCTCCGGGAAGCCGCAGTTGGAGATGAGGACGACCCGACGGGCGCCTGGCCCATTGACGTAGCGGGGCGGGTGGGTGTAGTGGGCCCCTCGCTGGACGATGTGGGGGTCTGCCAGGGGCAGCAGCCGGTCCATAAAGTCTTTCATCAGCCCGCTCACGGTGAAGACGTAGAGGGGCGTGGCGTAGACCATGGCGTCGGCCTGGCGGACTTTCGGGAGCAGGGCCGCCATGTCGTCTTTGTGGACGCAGACGCCAGGGGTCTTCGTCCAGCAGGTGAAGCAACCCAGGC
>DAOTZS010000165.1:0-4741 GCA_034434335.1 Anaerolineae bacterium | reverse complement strand
GTTGAGACTTTTGTCATATCGCCCTTGTTCAGAATGTGTTAGTATTTGCTCTACGCTTGAATCACGATGATTTACAAATTGTTCTCTGCTGGTAACTATTCAGGCGGTGACTGGAAGGGCCACGCCGAGGGTTTGCCCGAGGCGTGGCCCTTTTGGGGACTGGTAGTCGGCCTTCGCCGACCTCCCTGGTGATGCACACATGAAGGGTGTCGGCCTCCGCCGACACCCCCTCGGGCCGAGCCCTTCGGGGCGAGGGCTGGCACGAAGTGCCCAGGGAGGGCGATTTCAATCGGCTTGAATAGTTACCCTTCACCAAACTGAAATAGCACATCCAGCAAAAGGCTGTGAAGAGGACGAGTAAGCGTCGAACGGTGGCCCAGAGAGCAGGGGCCAGGTGAGAGCCCTGTCCATACGCCGACGCCGAATGGACCTCGGAGCTGCAGGCCGAAAGGTGTGATGGCCCTTCACGGGCCGCTGAGTAGGCTGTGCCGGAGTTGCCACCGTTATCAAGGTAAAGGGTATAAGCCGGGCATCCAGGTGCGATGCTGGCCGTACCCGCAATGAGTGAGGCTGGCCGCTGTAGAAAAACTCGTCATCACGACGAGTTTTTTTGTTTCTACAGAGATGGGCTGGCCTAAACAGGGTGGTACCGCGGGCCCCCCTCCCGTCCCTGTGGACGCGAGGGGGGCTTTCGTTTGCCATCCTGTAGTTGCTGGAGGTTGCGATGTGCGTTTCAGCCCTATACCCAGCCACGGCTAACTTGCTGACGGTCGTGCGCGAGATGCCGGCCGACCTGGAGACTCCTGTTTCGGTCTACCTCAAGCTGGCGGGGCACGGACCCTCCTTCCTGCTGGAAAGTGTGACCGGCGGGGAACAGATCGCGCGCTACTCCTTCATCGGCATCAACCCGAGCCGCTCCTTCGTGTTCTACGGCCGTTCAGCTACATGCTACGCCAATAATGAGGCGTCTGTCATAGCTCTGCCCCAAGGAATTGATCTGCTGGACATGCTGCGCGAAGAACTGGCTGCGCACGTGCCCACGCCAGTGCCGGGGCTGCCGCGCTTCGCGGGCGGCCTGGTGGGCTACCTGGGCTACGATAGCGTGCGCTACTTCGAGCCGAGCCTTGAGCTGCAACCCCATCCCGACCTGCCCGATGCTATCTTCATGTTGGCCGACACAGTCCTGGCCTTCGATCACGCCTACGGTCGGTTGCTGCTGATCACCAACGTCCCCCTCGAAAGGGGCACGCGTGCTGCCCAGGCCGAAGGCGAGGCCCGCTTGGATGCCCTCGCCCGCCGGCTGGCCACACCCTTGCCGGCCCTGGCGGCACCAGCACCCTCAGGACCCGACAGCCTGCCGCGCTCCAACCTGAGCCCCGCACAGTTTGGCGCGGCCGTCCTCAAAGCCAAAGAATACATCGCGGCCGGCGACATCTTCCAGGTGGTCCTCTCGCAGCGCTTTAGCCGGCAGACCACCGCTGACCCCTTCACCATCTACCGGGCCTTGCGCCGGCTGAACCCTTCACCGTACATGTTCTACTTCGATTTCGCCGGCCTGCTGCCCGGGCCCCCTCTGCGGCTGATCGGCGCCTCGCCCGAAATGCATGTCCGCCTGGAGGGCCGACGGGCTGCCATCCGCCCCATCGCCGGCACGCGGCCGCGCGGCGATGACCCTGCCAGCGACATCGCGCTGGAAAAGGAGCTGCTGGCCGACCCGAAGGAACGGGCCGAGCACATCATGCTGGTGGACCTGGCGCGCAACGACCTGGGCCGGGTGTGCGAGTACGGCTCGGTGCACACACCTGAGCTGATGTCGGTGGAGCGCTATTCCCACGTCATGCACATCGTCTCGCATGTCGAGGGAAGGCTGCGACCAGAACTTGACGGCTTCGACCTGCTGCGGGCTACTTTCCCTGCCGGCACCGTGAGCGGCGCACCCAAGATCCGCGCCATGCAGATCATCGCCGAACTGGAAGGGGAGCCACGCGGCCCCTACGCCGGTGCCGTGGGCTATTTCTCCTACGACGGTTCCCTGGACACCTGCATCGCCATCCGCACCCTGGTCATGCGCGGCCAGGAGGTCAGTGTCCAGGCCGGCGCTGGCATTGTCGCCGATTCCGACCCCCAACGCGAATATCAGGAGACGGTGAACAAAGCTCGGGCCTTGCTGACGGCCGTCGCCATGGCCGAAGCGGGCACGATCACAAGAGGAGGCCGCCATGATTGTGGTGATTGATAACTACGACTCCTTTACCTACAACCTGGTACAGTACCTGGGCGAGCTGGGCGCCGAGGTACGCGTCTATCGCAACGATTCGATCTCCGTCCCCGAGCTGGCTGCCCTGGCTCCCAGCCACATCGTCATCTCTCCCGGCCCGGGGACCCCTGATGCAGCCGGCATCTCCAATCAGGTCATCCGGGCCCTGGGCCCGAGCTGCCCGATCCTGGGTGTCTGCCTGGGGCACCAGTGCATCGGCCAGGTATTCGGTGGACGTGTGGTGCGCGCGCCCCGCCTGCTGCATGGCAAAACCTCACCCATCTATCACTATGGCGACGGATTGTTCACCGGCCTGCCCAGCCCCTTCGAGGCCACCCGTTACCACTCCCTGATCGTCGCCGAACCAGTGCCGCGGGAACTGGAGATCACCGCCTTCACCACCGAGGGCGAGGTGATGGGCCTGCGCCATCGCCGCTACCCGATCTTCGGGGTGCAGTTCCACCCGGAGTCCATCCTCACCGTCCACGGCAAGCAGATCCTGCGCAATTTCCTGGACCTGGCCGGCAGAGAGTGAGCTTATGGATCCGGCAAAGACCTTTTCATTGTACCTGCCCTTGGCCTGCGGCCAGGGTAGAGGGGAAATTAAGAGGGAGTTCTTGTGGCGGCGGCCTTCGGCCGCTGCCACAAGAACCCTTTTCCCCCCTCCTGCCATCAAAGGCAAGCGGAAGAGGGAGCAGGGGGTGAGGTGAGAGCTGAACAGTGACTTTTCGTAACTACCTACCGGGAGCCTCTGGGCAAGCGCCTTAGAAGACGCTGGCAAAGGTATGCCCCTGTAGCGCAGGCTGACAGCCTGCGCTATACATCATCTGCAAACCGATCAGGGTAGGTAGTTACGGCTTTTCATTCTCCGTCAGGAGTGTAAAGAGATGCTAAAGCCATATATCGCCAAACTGATCCAACGCCAGAACCTGAGCGAAGAAGAGGCGCGAGCCGCCATGGAGATCATCATGACAGGCCAGGCCACCCCGGCCCAGATCGGCGGCTATCTGGTAGCACTGCGCATGAAAGGCGAAACGGTAGCCGAGATTGCCGGCAGCGCCCTGGCCATGCGCGCGCAGGCCAGCCGCGTCACGGTTGCAGGCAGCCCCCTGATGGACACCGCTGGCACCGGCGGTGACGGCGCCCACACCTTCAATATCTCCACGGCGGCCGCCTTCGTGATCGCCGGAGCCGGCCGCAAGGTGGCCAAGCACGGCAACCGCGCCGCTTCGTCCCTCTGCGGCAGCGCCGACGTGCTCACTGCCCTGGGCGTCAGCCTTGACCTGGGCCCCGAGCAGGTTGCGACCTGTATTGAGCAGGTAGGCATTGGCTTCCTGTTCGCGCCCAAGTTTCATCCCGCCATGAAGCACGCCATCGGGCCTCGCCGCGAACTGGGCCAGCGCACCATCTTCAACATCCTGGGTCCCCTGACCAACCCGGCGGGAGCCACCCATCAACTCATCGGCGTCTACGATCCGGCCCTCACCGAGCCGCTGGCCCAGGTGTTGGGGCTGCTAGGGGGGCAGGCAGCCGTTGTGGTCCACGGCTATGGCGGGTTGGACGAACTGACAACCGGTGGGCCGAACCGCGTGAGCTACCTGCGCGACGGCTGTGTCTCAACTTTTGAACTGGATGCCAGCCAATACGGGCTGCGCCGCGCCAGCGCGGACGACCTGCGCGGAGGTGAGCCGGCCTACAATGCTCGCCTGTTGCGGGCGCTGCTGGCCGGCGAAGATCACAGCCCGCGCCGCGACGTCGTGCTGCTCAACGCGGGGGCGGCGCTGGCCCTGGAGAGCGGTGACCTGGCCGACGGCCTGGCAGAAGCCCGCCGCGCGCTTGACAGCGGCGCCGCGCTGGCCAAGCTCGAAGCCTTGATCTCGCTCAGCCAGGCCCTTGCCCAATCGTAACTGTTCAGGCCGATTGAAATCGCCCCTTCTGGGCACTTCGTGCCGGGTGTCGGCGGAGGCCGACACCTCATGTATGCATCATGAGAGAGGTCGGCGAAGGCCGACCACTGGCCGCAGGCCCAAAAAGGGTGACTTTCAGTCACCGCTGAATAATTACGCCCAATCTACCCAGCCTATCCAATGACCATCCTGGATACCATCCTGGCCCACAAACAACTTGAGGTGGCTGACCGACGCCGGCATCTGCCCCTGCCCCGGCTGCGGGCCCTGGCGGAAGCCTGCCCCCCGGCCCTTGACTTCGTCGCCAGCCTGCGACGCAGCCCTGCCCGGCCAGCCCTGATCGCAGAGATCAAACGCGCTTCTCCCTCGCGAGGGCTGCTCACAGCAGACTTCGACCCCCTGCGCCTGGCCGACATCTATGCCCACAACGGTGCCACCGCCATCAGCGTCCTGACCGATGAGCGCTTCTTTCAGGGCCACCTGGACCATCTGCGCCTGCTTGCTGGCCACCAGCCCCGCCTGCCGTTGCTGTGCAAGGATTTCCTGTGCGACCCCTATCAGGTGTACGAGGCCCGGG
>DAOTZS010000164.1:0-16270 GCA_034434335.1 Anaerolineae bacterium | reverse complement strand
TCCGAGTTGGACGTCTGGCAACTGTATCAGGCGATATTCTTCTTGGCGCAATTGGTGAAATCTCACCAGAGCGATTGAATCGCGTGAAACAGAATCTAGTGAAGTGGCTCTTGGCAACGTAAGACGGCGGCCAACACGCGCTTCTGCCTGACGCCGCTACGCTGCGCTTCGCGGCGCGGCTGAAGCGCGTGCCGTCAGCTCAGGCGTAACTCGCTATACCGAAGCCCGCAGGTAACTTATGTCTACATATATCTACCGCAGCCGTGCCGCCATCCTCTGCTTCGGTGGCTGGGGTTTGCAGACCATGCTCCATGTGTGGCCACGCCTCTGTCTGGCTCAGGAGCAGCGCGAGGTGCTAGGCATCGCCCAACTGCTGCCCGACCTGCGCCAGGTGACTGCCTGCGCGGCCATCCTTCCCCAAACGGCGCCAGCACCGGATGAAGCCCATGCTTTCTCCTTTCACGTGCTGCGGCCCCATCCCGAGCGCTATCCCCTCCCCTTCTACCTGGAACACCAGCTTGAGCAGCTCGCCCTGGAGCCTGGCCCCTCCGGGCGGGACGGGGCTCGCGGCAATGGTGCCCCGTGGCTGACCTGGAGCGAACGCGCCGGCAGCCGATTGCTGCAATGTGCCTGGCAAGATGGCTATGTACAGCCGCTGCTCATCCAGCACTCCCCCTCCAATGGCTACCCTGGCAGGCTGCCGGCAGGACGCAGCACGATGTTCCGTGCCGGTATCGCTGGCGCAGAGGCGGCAGTGCGAGCGCTGCTCAACCAGGTGATCGACCCCACCCGCCTGGATGTGATTCAGGCACGCGACCCGTTCGTGCAGACCACGGTATACGTGATCGCCTCCCTGGCCGAGCCCCTGGCCTCAGCTCTGATCTGGCCCATTGTCTCGGAGTTGGTGGCTACGCTGAGCAGCAGCCACATTGCCAAGGTCGTGGCCCTCTTCTGCACCAGCTCCTTCGCACCGGATGATACGCGCGTGGTCGAAGAGGCCGCGGTCTATGCCGCTCTGCCTGAGCTGGAGGCCCTGACCGGGGTACGGGGCCGGGGTCCGCTCACAGAGGCTTTTCAAGCTCTCGTCAAGAGCTGCGGCCGACCAGGCTGGGAATATCGGGTAGGGCAACGCCTGTTTGACACTGTGTACTTGATAGACCGTGAGAAGAGCAACCAGGCGCTGGCCCAAAGCCCCCTCGAACTCACCCTGCTGGTCGGCAATGCCATCGAGGCATTCCTGCTGGCCGATGGTGCCAGCTACCTGGAGAGGAGCCTGGGATCGGATATTGGCTACAAGGCTTCCCCCTACAGTGTGCTGGGCACCGCCTCTGATTTCATCCCGTTGAGCGAGTACATTGCCCAGGCGATCGAAGAGGAGCAGCGAGAGGTCATTGCAGAAGAGGTGCTAAGTGCGCCAGAAGGGGTGTCCATGCCACCTGGCACCCTGGCCGAACTTGGCGCCCTGCCCGAGAAAGCCATAGAGCGCTTTCTGAACAGCAACGCGTTTGCTCTGTTCGAGGAGGAGGGTGGGCAGCGACAACCCGCGTGGTTGCCAGCCCTGCGCGTGGCGCGCGCATGGCTCTGGCCACGGCAGGTTCAGGACCTGCTGCGCACAACCAGGGAGCCACAAACCTGGGATCAGATCATCAGCGCGCGGACGGAGGAAGCCAGCCGGGAGCTTGAGGAGGCGGTAGAAGGCGCCAGGCGAGCTTGGGGGCTGGCGGAGCTCGAGACCGAGAGGAGCGCGCCAGAGGAGTCCACCGGTGCCAGCGATGAGGAGTGGAGGGCACGACGCACTGAGGCGGGCTTTCTGCCGGGCATTCTACGCCTGGCTACTGAGAGAATCGTGCAGGATTTGGTCAGCGCGCCGAACGGCCTCCTGCGCAGCCGTGCCCGCATCTCTGGCTGGCTGCATGAGGTGGAGCAGGTGCTGCAGGAGCTGGATCGCACGAGGCCGCAAAGCGAGCCAGAGGAGCGCTACCGACATGTTCTGGCGCGCTGGCAGCGAGAATGTATCGCTGCCAGCAGCAGGGAAGACCGCGCAGCGCGGCTGTGGCTGCGCGGGCTGATGTTTGGCATCCCGGCCTTGCTGGTGGCGGCTGTTGCTGCCTGGGCCCTTCTGACGCTGCCCCTGGGCTGGAGCCAACGGATCGCAGTGCTGGCCAGTGGCCTGGGCGTTGTGGCGGGGCTGGGCTTGTTCATCTGGTTCTCGGCCACCCAGCAGGTGCGTAGCCTCAAGGATCGCCGGCTGGCCATCAGCCAGGAGTATCTGTCCCGCACCGCCTACGCTCTGTTGCACAGGGGCCTCAGCGTGCTCTATCGCCGCCTGCATCGCGAGCTGAGCCTGCGCCTGTCAACCATTCAAGATGCCATTGACGAGCTGAGCCGGTGGTCCCGCGAACGACAGGCAACGGCCATGTGTCGGCTGCCGGGGAACGTGGTGCACCTCCGCACTCCGCACCCTGATGATCAGATATGGCAGGAAGTGCTCGGCCACATCAGAGCTGAGAGCGGGCAGGGCCAGCACACACGGGAAAGGTTCCGGGAGCTCTGGCGGGCAAGTGGTCGCGCCCTGTGGGACTGGCAGGAGGAAGGCAACGAGCTGGCGCTTCGGGTGCGGGCAGCTTTGGCCAGGCCGGCTGGCGAGGGAGGGGCTGGCCGAGCTTTGGCGGATATCTACCGTGCCTACGCGGCCCGGGCCTCGGAATACCTCTACCCAGGGAACAGGCTACTTGGCGGCCACCCCGACCTGGTACAGAGAATGGCTGCCGGCTGCCGCATCGAGAGAGTGGTGCTTCAGAAGATCGCTGCCGGCGAGAGTAGTAGCAGCTATTCGCAGGCCGCTTATGTCGAGGATTTGTGCACGCGCGCCAAGCCGTCGGCCAACTACGAGATCATGCACACCTTGTCGTCCGAGGCACTCGAAGTGGCATTTGGTGTCAGCCCGTCCGGTTCCAACTCAGAACTACAGCGGGCTTTTGAGCAGCGTAACGTGCCCTTGCTCCCCTCACAAGACCCCTTCTCGCTCTCCCTGGTGCGCACCGTGAACCGCCTCGTGTTGCAGGAGCTCAGCCTATACGAGCGCTGCAGCCGCGAATTCTGGCGTTTGCATCGAGACGATCGCCGCCTCCTCACCCTGATCCCGCCCGATGAGGTGGAGACTATGAGCCGCCTCTATGGCACGGATGTGGGTGATGTGGTTGCCTACGAACAGCCCATTGTGCTCTCGAATGCCTCGTAACAGCCCTGCTGGGTTCCCACAGAGGCCTGGTTACCCTATGAGCTATCGTTCTGGACGGAGGAACTTCTGTGCGCGTGAGACTTGCCTATGGCCGGCAGGGCCTGTGGATCGACCTGCCCGATGACGCCCCGGTTACAGTGATCGAGCCGCAGCCGGTGGCCGGGCTGCCCGACGAGGCGGCCGCGATCCGCGCCGCGCTGCGCGCCCCTATCGCTTCTCCGCCGCTGTGGAAACTGGTGCGGCCGCACGACACAGTGGCCGTCGTATTCAGCGATCTGACCCGGCCGATGCCCAACAACCGCGTGTTGCCCGTGTTGCTCGACGAGCTGGAGCAGGCGGGGGTCTCAGCCCGGCAGATTGTGCTGATCAACGCCCTGGGCACCCACCGTGCCCAGACCGAAGCTGAGCTCAAACAGATGTTGGGGGAGGAGATCGTCAGGCGCTATCGGATTGTGCAGCATAATGCGTGGGACGATGCCAATCTCGTCCCGGTAACGACGAACCATGTGGGCCGGCAGGTGCGGGTGAACCGCGCCTACATGGAGGCCTCGGTGCGCATCCTGACCGGTTTCATCGAGCCGCACATCTTTGCCGGCTTCAGCGGTGGGCCCAAGGCTATCTTGCCTGGCATCGCCGACATCGAAGCCATCATGGATAACCACGGCGTGACCATGATTGCCGATCCGCGTGCAACCTGGGCTGTTACGGAAGAGGGCAATCCGATCTGGCTGGAGATGCTCGCGGTGGCCCGCAGCACCGCCCCCACTTTCCTGCTCAACGTGACCCTCAATCAGCAGCGGCAGATCAGCGGCGTCTTTGCAGGTGATCTGTTGGAAGCCCATCGGGCAGGCACGCGCTTTGTGGCTCAGAGTGCCCTGCGACCAGTGGATGGGCCTTTCGACATCGTCATCACTTCGAATAGCGGCTATCCCCTGGACCTGAACCTATACCAGGCGGTGAAGGGGATGTCGGCCGCGGCGCGGATTGTGCGGCCGGGTGGTCACATCATCGTGGCGGCAGAGTGCTGGGATGGCATTCCCGCTCACGGAGAGTACCAGCGGTTGCTGCAGGAGGCCAGTTCACCGGCCGAGCTGATGGCCATGGTCATGCGGCCCGGCTTCCGCTGTCACGATCAGTGGCAGATTCAGCTCCAGGCGCAGATCCAGCTCAAGGCGCATGTGCATGTGTACGCCGACGGCCTGAGTGATGAGGAGTTGCGGGGGGCGCTGGTCACGCCCTGCCGCTCCATCGAGGGGTTGATCGGGGAGCTGCGCCGTGCGCAGCCGGGGGCCACTCTCGCGGTCCTGCCCGACGGCCCACAGACGGTGCCGTATCTGAGATAGGCGCAGTTATGCTGCGCCCTTGTTTCAGCGCAGCGCCAGGGTTGCCACCGCGGCCGCCATGCCCTCCAGCCACGGCCACTGCCATATCCCCAGCACTATAGTCCCCAGCGCAGCAAGGACAACGGTTGTCATGACCAGAGGCTGGCGTCCAGCCCCAGGCGCCACCTCTGCGCCCGGCTCGGCCATGTACATGGAGACAGTTACCCGCAGATAGTAGTACGCGGCAAGCGCGCTGTTGACCACGCCCACGATGGCGAGCCAGGGCAGATTTGCCTCTACCGCGGCCTTGAACACATACAACTTGCCGAAAAAGCCCGCCAGGGGCGGGATGCCGGTCAGCGCAAACATCAGGAGCGCCATCAATGCAGCAAGGGCCGGCTGACGTCCGGCCAGCCCGGCCACCTGCTCGGCCATGACGTCGTTTTCGTCCCGGCGTTGCAGTGCCAGCACCACCGCAAACGCGCCCAGGTTCATGAAAGTGTAAGCCACCAGGTAGTAGAGCGCGGCCTGGGCTCCCTCCTTGGTGCCGGCAACCAGGCCAATCAGCACATAACCGGCATGGGCGATGCTGGAATAGGCCAGCATCCGCTTCAGGCTGGTCTGGCGCAGGGCGGCCAGGTTGCCCAGGGTCATGGTGAGCACGGACAGCGCTGCCAGGGCCCACAGCCAGGGCCGCTCGTAGCTGGCCAGCGCGGCCAGCACGCGGATCAGCGCGGCGAAGGCCGCCGTCTTGGTGGCCACCGACATGAACGCGGTCACAGGCGTCGGCGCGCCCTGATACGCGTCGGGGGTCCACATGTGGAAGGGCACCAGTGCCACCTTGAAGCCGAAGCCCACCAACAACAGCCCAACCCCCAGCGGGAGCAAGGGTGCGAAGGGTAGCGGCACGGACATCGGCAGCAGATGCTCGGCGATGGCGTCCAGGCTGGTTGTGCCGGTCGCGGCGTAGATCAGCGCGATGCCATAGAGGAAGAAGCCACTGGCAAATGCGCCAAGCAGGAAGTACTTCAGCGCTGCCTCGGCCGAGTGCATATCCCGTCGGTTGAAGCCGACCAGGATGTACAGGGCCAGCGAGAAGATTTCCAGCGTCAGGAAGATGGTCATGAAATCGCTGGCCATACTCATGGCGGTCATCCCTGTAGTCGCAAGCAGGAGCAGCGCATGGTAGGCACCGCCGCGCGTGGTGAAATCGGCCGCACGATCCAGCGCCAACAGAATCGCCCCGGCCGCGGCAATCAGCACGGCTATGCCAGCCAGCCGGCCCAACTGATCCGCCAGCGCCATCGTGCCGACGCCGAGCGGTGAAACCAGCCCCAACTGAAACTCTGCCTTCTGAGGCGGCCAGAAAACCATCACTGCCAGGGCTGCGAGCACGGCAGCCAGGCTAAACCACCCCAGAACGCGCTTGTTCCTGAGCACCAGGTCCGCCAGCATGATGATCAGCGCCGCGGCCACCAATATGGCCTGCGGGAGTATAGCCTGTATGTTCAAAGTTGGTAATGTCATGACGTTCCCTATCTCATCATCGTCACCGCGGGCACCTGCTGGATTGCCTGTACGACCGCGGCAGCCGAAGGGTTGATCTTGTCAAAGAACAGGTTGGGGAAGAGGCCGATGACAAAGAAAAGGATGACAATAGGGGCCAGGGTCAGCACCTCGCGCCAGTGCAGGTCCTTCAGCGCCATATTCTCGGGCCTGGTCAGCGGGCCGTGGAGCATCTGACGCACGGCCCAGAGCAGATACCAGGCGGCCAGGATGACCCCCAGGGTGCCGAGGATGGCAAAGGTCTTATTGGCCTGGAACGCGGCCAGCAAGATGTTGAACTCGCCCACGAAACCGTTCAGGCCGGGCAGCCCCGCTGACGAGAGCGCCACGATGACGAACATGAAGCCATAGACCGGGACTTGTCTCCACAGGCCACCAAAGTGGGCCAGAAGACGGGTATGGCGGCGATTGTAGAGCATGCCCACCAGCAAGAACAGGGCGCCAGTGCTCAACCCATGGTTGACCATCTGCAGCGTGGCGCCGGCGATCCCCTGCGCATTGAGGGCGAAAATGCCCAGCATGACGAAGCCCAGGTGTGCCACCGACGAATAAGCGACCAGCGACTTGACGTCCTTCTGCACCAGCGCCACCAGCGCGCCGTATAGGATGCCAATGATGGCCAGGGCTGCAATCCACGGCACGGCCAGCTTGCTCGCGGCAGGGCACAGAGGCAGGCAGAAACGCACGAACCCGTAGGTGCCCATCTTTAGCAAAATAGCGGCCAGGATCACCGAGCCGCCGGTGGGCGCAGCCACGTGCGCGTCGGGCAACCAGGTGTGGAAGGGGAAGAGCGGCACCTTGATGGCAAAGGCCAGCCCAAACGCGACGAAGAGCCACAATTGCAGGCTGGGGTCCAGGCTGAGCTTATACAGCTCCAGCAGATCAAACGTGCCCGTGCGCGCGTAAAGCACCAGGATGGCCACCAGCATCAGCGCGCTGCCAGCAAACGTGTAGAGGAAGAACTTGAGCGCAGCGTAGATGCGCCACGGCATCTCGCGGCCCAGGAACCGATAGCCACTGTGGGGGTCTCCCCATCCGCCGATCAGGAAGTACATGGGGATGAGGGTCAGCTCCCAGAAGACATAGAACAGCACCAGGTCGAGGGCCACGAAAACACCGATCATGCCGCTCTCCAGCAGGAGCATGAGGAAGAGATATGAGCGCAGCCTCTTCTCAATCCCCTCCCAGGAAAAGAGCAGCACCAGCACCGTCAAGAAGGTGGTGAGCAGCACCAGGAACAGGCTCAGGCCGTCCACTCCAACCAGGTACTGGATGTTGAACTGGGGAGCCCAGGGCAGCCGCTCCACGAACTGCATGCCGGCCTCGCCGGCGCGCCACCAGACAAACAGCAGACAGGAGATGGCAAAGGTAGCCAGGCTCACCAGTAGCGCCCACCACTTCTGCAACCGTTCGCCTGGTAAGACGAGCAGGATCAATCCGCCTAGGAGGGGGAGAAAGATAATGATGGAAAGAAGCGGAATGTTAGGATTCATGTATCCGTGTATCCCCTCACGCTACTGTTTGCAATTTCTCAGCGATCCACAAGTTGACCAAAGTTTCAGGTAAAATACCGCGTTTGCGCGCTTGCGCCTCGACTTTGAGATAGACCTCTGGATCAAGTGCTATACGTCGCCTCCGTTGTGCTCGCACTTCAAATTCGACTTCATCTCGCCAGACTCCGCGTTTATCTTATCACCAGCCACGCTACCAGCGCAACTGCGCCGAACAGGATCGAGAGCGCATAGAGCCCCACCAGCCCCGTCTGCAGGCGCCGTGTCTGGGCGCCTATCCAGCCGGTGACACCCGCCACGCCGTTCACCGCGCCATCTATGGCCGCCTTGTCCATCCCCTCGGCGAACCACGTTCCTACCTCGCGTAGGGGCTTCACGATGATGTAGTTGTAGAGCTCGTCTACGTAATACTTGTTCTCCACCAGTTTGGCGAACCAGCCCAGGCTGGCGCGCACACGCTTAGGCGTGTCGGGCTCGGCCACGTACAGGCGATAGGCCAGGTACGCGCCGGCCAGCGCCACCAACGCCGAGATGGCCAACAGTATCCATTCGATAGGGCTGTGAGTTGCTCCGGCTCCGGCCGCGCCTTCGGCCGCTTCTGCCGCCTTGACGGCAAGGAACACTGGCTCAAGCCACCCTTCGATCAATGAGAGCCGCGGCAGGCCAATGTATCCCGCCAATACCGCGCCCACGGCCAGGATGATAAGTGGCACGGTCATGACAGCCGGCGACTCGTGCGCATGCTGGAAGAGCCTCTTATCGCGTTCCTGGCCCCAGAAGGGCACGAAGGCCGACCGGAAGGAATAGAGCGCGGTCAGGCCGGCCGTGATCAACCCCACCACCCAGAGGATTGGCGACTTCTGCCAGGCGTACCAGAGGATCTCGTCCTTGCTGAAGAAGCCGGAGAAGAGGGGGATGCCTGCCAGCGCGGCTGCGCCGATCAGATAGGTCCAATGGGTCAGGGGCATCTTGGCCCGCAGGTTGCCCATCTTATTGATGTTCAGCTCGCCGGCCAGCGCGTGCATCACGCTGCCGGCAGCCAGGAACAGCAGCGCTTTGAAGAACGCGTGGGTCGCCAGGTGGAAGATCCCCGAGGCGTATGCACCGACCCCCACGGCCAGGAACATGTAGCCGAGCTGCGAGATGGTGGAATAGGCCAGAATGCGCTTGAGGTCGGTCTGTGCCAGCGCAATGGTGGCCGCGAAGAGCGCGGTCGCCGCGCCAATGCTGGCCACCCACGCCGCGCTGGTCGGCGCCAGGCTGAAAAGCACAGCCGAACGCGCGGTCATGTAGACGCCGGCGGTCACCATGGTCGCGGCATGGATCAGCGCAGAGACTGGCGTGGGGCCTTCCATAGCGTCGGGCAGCCAGACGTAGAGGGGGAGCTGGGCGCTCTTGCCGGTGGCCGCGAGCAGCATCAACATGGTCACGGTGGTGGCGATGGCGCCACCGGGGACCCACTGGCTGTTCGCTCGCATGAACACCTCGCTGAAGCGCAACGACCCCAGGCTTGACCAGATGAACATGATGGCCAGCGCCAGGCCGAAATCGCCGATGCGGTTGACGATGAACGCCTTCTTCCCCGCGTCCGCGGCCGAGGGTTTCTCGAACCAGAAGCCGATCAGCAAATACGACGCCAGGCCCACCCCCTCCCAGCCGACGTAGAGCAGCAGGTAGTTGTTGGCCAGCACCAACGTCAGCATCATCAGGATGAAGAAGTTCATATAGGCGAAGAAGCGGCCGTAACGTGGGTCCTCATGCATGTAGCCGACCGAATAGACGTGGATGATGAAGCCGATGCCGGTCACCACCAGCGCCATGGTGATCGAAAGCTGGTCAATCAGCAGCGCCACGTCTACCTTGAATGAACCGGCCGTCATCCACTGCCACAGCACAACCTCGTGATGGCGCTCCTCCGCGGGCAGGCCCAACAGCGCGACGAACTGCGCTGCAGCCACGACAAAGCTCAGCAACACCATGCCGGGCGCCAGCCAAGAGATGACCCCCTTGCTCAGGCGGCGGCCAAAGAGCGCGATGATGAGGGTCCCCAGGGCGGGGAAGAGAAGCATTAACCAGGCGTAATCAAGCATAAGAACTCCAACTTCGTAGATTGGTGGATTGGTAGATTGGTCGCCTTATGATTGACGGGCCAGGAAAAACAGAACACCAAGTTACCAATCTACCACTTTCCCAACTTCCCGATCTACCCCTTCAACAAATTCACGTCCTCAATATTCGTCGTATCCTTATGCCGCACCACCGTCATCACGATCGCCAGTCCCACGGCCACCTCGGCTGCGGCGACAACCATGACCATCAAGACAAAGATCTGACCGTTCAGATCCACGAAGTGCTGCGCCAGCGCAGCGAAGGTCAGGTTGACCGCGTTGAGCATCATCTCCACCGACATGAAGATGATCAGCACATTGCGCCGGATCAACACCCCGACGACGCCGAGAGTGAAGAGAATTGCGCTGAGGATCAGGTAATAAGATGTTATAACCATAAAGTCTACCAATGCTCCCTCATCCTGGCTCGCGCGGCTCAAGAACCAATTTGATGCCGTGCTTGATTACCATTCACCCTCCACAAGGCGACGATGATGGCGTCGCGCCGCGCGGCGAAGGGCCTCTTCTGCCGGGGGCGGTTCATCGGCATAGGCTGCGTTGATTTGCGCCAGCAACTCCTGGTTTTGTTGCCGCCTCAGGTAGTCTTCCATCGCCAGGCCAAAGAGCCGACTGCGAGAGACCTTCATCTTGCTCGTCATTTATAGCTCTTCATGCCGTCTTGCCAACACCACGGCGCCGATCATCCCCACCAGCAGCAACACCGACGTGAGCTCAAACGGCAACAGGTAATCAGTGTAGAGAGCGCCGGCGATAGCCTGTACGCTGCCCTGGCCAAAGGCAGCCGTATCTCCCCTGGCGATGGCGAGCTGGCCGGTGAGCAGGCCATAACCCAGCCCTGCCAACAACAAGATGGCCAGCACCAATGCGGTCACGCGCGACCAGGTCAGGCGAGCCGCCAGCGGCTTGTTCGGATCGCGCACATCGTTCAGTTCTCCGCCGCCGATCAACATGACCACGAACAGGAACAAGACGACGATCGCACCAGCATAGACGATGATCTGCGCCGCGGCCAGGAACTGCGCCTGCAGCATGATGTACATCGCCGCCAGGGTCGCAAAGTTCAATAGCAGGAAAAGCGCGCTGTACACCGGCCTGCGGCTCAGGATCACGCCCAGGCCGGCAACGATGGCAATGAGCGCAAAGACAATAAAAAGGAACATGCACGCCTCACAACGGGACAAAAGGCCAGAGCTCAGAGAGGAGGTCTTCCTTCGTCGTCCTCACTCGGCTCTCACGACCACGTTCGGGGTCTTCGGGTTCAACAACTGCTCCTTGGTGAGCAGAAAGCCGCTGCGATCATAAACAGCCAGTTCGAAATCGTGCCCCAGGACGATGGCCTCGACGGGGCAGGCGGTCTCGCAGTCGCCGCAGAAGACGCAGCGCATCAGGTTGATCTCATACACTTTGGCATAGCGTTCGCCGGGACTGTGTGGGTTGGCCGGGTCGTTCTCGGCCGCCTCGACGTGGATAGCGCCGGTGGGACAGGCGGCCTCGCACAGGCAGCAGCCAATGCACCGCTCCAGCCCATTCTCATAGCGGCGCAGTTCGTGTCGGGCCCGAAAGCGCGGGTAGACCGCAATCGGCTGCTCGGGATATTGCACCGTTAGCGGCTTGCTTAGCAGTGCCTTCAACGTCACGCCCATGGCCTGGACGATGGCACCAATGCTCTCCAGAACCGTGCCCACGCTAGACATGCAACAACTCCCTACTGCGTATTTCGTATGCTGGCTGATCAACCTACCAATCTACCAACCTACCCGTCTAGAGCGCCACCACCATCACCGCCGTCGCCGCCAGATACAACAGCGACACCGGGAACAGGAATGTCCAACAGAAGCGCAACAACTGATCGTAGCGCGGCCGGGGCACGCTGGCGCTGGCCCAGATAAACAAGAAAACCATCGCCAGCACCTTGCCGATGAAGTATAGCGGCCCCAAAAGCGGAAACTGCTCTACAAACGGCCCGCGCCAGCCGCCGAAGAAGAGCGTCACCGCCACGCCGCTGGCGCCCAAAATGTGCAGATACTCGGTCATGTAGAACAGCGCGAACTTGATCCCCCCGTACTCGGTCTGGAACCCGGCCACCAGCTCGTTCTCTGTCTCAGGAAAGTCAAACGGCTTTCGCCCCGTCTCGGCAAGCATCGTGATGAAGTAGAAGGGGAAAGCCAACCACATCCACAGGCGCAGATACCAGGGCAGGCGCAGGTTGACGATCTCCACCAGGCTCAATGTGCCGGTGCCATCTGGCGATCCCAGCGTGGTCAGCAACAGGATGGCGATCAACAAGATGCCGCCTGGCAGCTCGTACGACAGCATCTGCGAGCTGGTGCGCAGCGCGCCGAGCAGCGAATACTTGTTGTTGCTCGACCATCCCCCCAGGATGATGCCATAAGTCCCGACTCCCGCCATCGCCAGCACCCACAGCAGGCCAATGTTGACATCCCCCACCACCAGAGGGATCTCCCGGCCGAACAGGGTGAGGCTGGGGCCCACGGGCACCACGGCGAAAATCAGCAGCGCCGGCGCGATGGCCAGCGCCGGTGCCAACACATACAGCACCTTATCCACATGTCCCGGCACAATCTCTTCTTTGAAAATCATCTTCAAGGCATCGGCAATGGGTTGGCCCAGGCCGAACTTGAAGGCCCGGTTGGGCCCAATGCGCATCTGAAAACGAGCTATCAACTTGCGCTCTAGCCAGGTGAGGTAGGCGAAGCCGGTCAGCAGCACCACCACCAGGATGACCGATTTGATTGCCGGGATCAGAACCAGGTTGATCCAATCCATGTCCATAAGTCCTGTGGTCGGTTAGTCTGATAGTCGCTTAGTCCGATAGTCGGTTAGTCCCATAGTTGGTTAGGCAAACTAACATGCCATCCGTGGGCCACGCGACTATTTGATCGTCACCCTGACTACCTCTCCACGGCCCGCTCCCAATCTTTCGGCGGGCGCGCCGGCCAGGTTGGCGGGGATCCAGGCCGTCCCAGATTGCACTGAGGCATCGGCTTTCAGGAGCAGCGTCACCGTATCGTACGCCGAAGCCACGGTCACCTGGCTGCCGGCCACCAGCTTGGCGGCGGCCAGGTCGGCCGGGTTGAGCGCGATAAACGGTTCTGGTATCAACTTGCGCACTGCTTCCGCCGCGTACTGCATGAACAGACCAGCATCCCATAGCAGCGGGCTGCTCACCACGAGGAAAGTGCCCGGTTGTGAGGTAACAATCGGAAATTGCGCGGTCGAACCGAAATCCGCGCTCCGAAACCTCACATCCTTTGCCGACCACTGCACGCCCTCCTCGCCCAGCGCCTCCCAGCGTAGCCCCGCGTAGAACGGCACAGCCCTGCCGATCTCCTCCAGCACTGCTTGAGCATTGGGGTAATTCCACGGCTTGGGCGTGGGACCGGCCTTGGCCTTCACTCGCTTCTTGCGCTTCCACTCAGGCAGATCAGATGGCCTGGCAGGTTCGCCCCCCGCTTCTGCAGCCAGCCATTTTTCAGCCAGGGCAGCCAGGATTGCCCAGTCGGGCCTGCTGTCGCTAACGGGCCGAATACCTTTTGACGCGCGCTGGACGCGGCGCTCCAGGTTGGTATAGGTGCCATCGGCCTCCGCGAAGCTGCACGCCGGCAGCACCACATCGGCAAGCTGCGCGGTTTCGGTCAGGAAGAGGTCCTGGACGACCAGGAAGTCGAGTTTGTGCAGGCTGGCAGCCAGGGCTGGCTGAGCGGCCGGGTTTTCGCCCACCACGAACAAGGCTTTCACCCCGCCGGCGACCATCTGAGCCCAAGCTTGGCCGACCTCGGCCGGAGGGGGGACACCCCACAGCTTGCCCAGGCGCTCGCGCACGGCTGCATCTGACACGCCTGTGTAGCCAGGCAGCGTATCGGGGAGCAGGCCCATGTCGCGGCAGCCCTGCTCGTTGGCGCCACGGCCTACATAGGCCAGCCGGTCGCCCCGGCCCAGTGCGTTGGCCAGGCCAGCCAGCGCAGCCACCACGGCCCGGCCGCGCTCTCCCATGGCTGCCTCTGGGCCGTAGAGAAAGAGGGGAGCTTTGGCTGCGGCCAACAGATCCACGGCCGCTCGTAGCTCAGGAGGGATGGCCGGTTGCGGAGCTTGGCTTTCACCCCTTCCCCTTGCCGCGCTGCGCGGCCCGGGGGCCGCCGGTTGGGGTTGTTTGATTCGCGCTACCCGCTCCGCAAGCTGCGCCAACAGCGCCGCCTCGTTGCCCGGCAGGACAGGCAGATAGGCCCCCTTTTCGGGCGCATAGCGGGCCAGCTCGATGCGTCGTGGGTGGATAATGAGCAGCCGCAAGCCATTATGCCGAACGGCCCGCTTGATGTGCAGGTCGAGCAAAGGCGCCGCCTCACTGGGATCAAAGCCCACCAGGACAATCAAGTCGCTCCGGGCAATATCGCTGATGGCCGGCAGGCCGGTGGGCAGCGCCCAGACATCCGAGCCGCCAGGGAAGTCCACGTTGTTAGTGCCAACCAGAGCCCGGAAGAACTTCTGCAAAAGATAGGCCGCCTCATTGCTGACCCGCGGCGAGGCTACGCCGCCCACCGCATTCGCTCCGCTCTCAGCCACCACCCTCATCAAGCCCTCGACGACGCGCGAAAGAGCCTCATCCCAGCTCGCTTCGCGCAGCACGCCGTCGTCTCGCACCAGCGGCTTCTTCAGCCGTTCGGGGTGGTCAACGAACTGATGGACAAAACGTCCCTTGTCGCAGATCCACTCGTCGTTGACTGCCAGATTCGTGCGGGCAACGATGCGACGCAGCTCGTGGCTGCGCTCATCCAGCCGCAGGTTGCACCCCACCGGGCAATGGTTGCAGATGCTGGGGGTCTTGGCCAGCTCCCAGGGCCGATAGCGGAAGCGGGCCACGCGATTGGTTAGTGCCCCGACCGGGCAAAGCTCAATGATATTGCCCGACGTCTTGGCATCCACCGGTTTGCCAGGGAAGATGTCTATCATGGTCTCGCCCCCGCGCTCGAAGAGGCCGAGCTGGGGCTTGTCCTCCCACTCTTCGAGGTAGCGGATACAGCGCCAGCACAGGATACAGCGTTCCTGGTCGAGCAGAATCAGCTCGCTGATGTGGTAATGCTTTTGCTTGCGCTGCTTTGGCTCGACGAACTTGCTGGCACCGGGCCCGTACTCCATGGTCTGATCTTGCAGTGGGCACTCGCCTCCCTTGTCGCAGATCGGGCAGTCGAGCGGGTGATTGATCAGGATGAAGGCCAGGTTAGCCTCGCGCACGGCCTTGACCTGCTCCGTGTTCGTGCGCACGACCATCCCCTCGGCCACTCGCACGGTGCAGGCGGTGTCGAGTTTGCTGCCCCGTGGTCCCACGAACTCCACCAGACACATGCGGCAGGCGCCCAGCGGTTCCAGCTTGGGGTGCGAGCAGAAGACGGGGATCTGTATCCCGGCTGCCCTTGCCGCATCCACCACCAGCGTCCCCGCCGGCACGGTAACTTTGACGTCGTCAATGGTCAGGGTAACCTGATCGGGCATACCGAATCCTCAGACAGTGATTGCTAACCAGCAGCTCTGGACAGGAAGCTCACGATGATACCTACTTTATACGCCCCAATTCTGGCATAGCCCTTTTTGCTATCGCCGTCGCGTCGGCGCGTTGTACTTCTCCTCCAGTGGCAAGGCCGGCTCCGTCACCCCTGATGGCGCACCCGTGTCGGGGCGGTAGATGGGCCGCACCGGGATCACCGGCTTCTCCTTGGCCGCGGCGATGGCTGCCTCGAACTCGCCGCGGAACTTGGTCAGGTTGCTCTGCAGACCCCAGACCGCGGCATAGCCGAAGGGGCAAAAGCTCTTGCCACCGATCATGTCCGCCAGGTAGAGCATCAACGCGATGTCGTCAGGCCGGCCCTGGCCATGCTCAATGCGCTCCAGGATCTTCTCCAGCCAGCCGGTGCCCTCGCGACAGGGGGTGCACTTGCCGCAGCTTTCCTCACGATAGAACGCCAGCGTGCGACGGGCCACCTCTACCAGGCTCTGGTCTTTGCCAATGACGATGACCCCGGCCGAACCCAGGCTCGAGCCGGCTTTGGCCACGCTCTCGTAGTCGAGCGGGGTATCGAGCTGGCTGGGGTCGAGCAGCTGTACCGAGAGGCCGCCCGGGATCACCGCCTTGAGCTCGCCGGCGTCCCCGATGGGCCCGCCGCCATAGTCGTAGATCAGCTCGCGCAGGGTGGTGCCATGGGGCAGCTCGTAGAGGCCAGGCCGTTGCACCTGGCCGCTCAGGCAGAAGAGGCGGAAGCCCGGGCTCTGGGGGGTGCCCCACTGCTTATACCAGTCCGCGCCGTGGCGCAAGATGTGCGGTACGTTGGAGATCGTCTCGACGTTGTTGACGATGGTCGGCTTGCCGTAGAGGCCCTCGACGGCCGGGAAGGGGGGCTTTAGCCGCGGGTGGCCGCGGTAGCCTTCGAGCGAAGTCAGCAGCGCGGTCTCTTCCCCACACTCGTAGGCGCCCGCACCGCGATGGACAAT
>DAOTZS010000163.1:0-5089 GCA_034434335.1 Anaerolineae bacterium | reverse complement strand
GATGCCCGGCTCACCCGGCTGCTGCACGCCATCCCCATTGTCGTCGTACCACACCGTGTCCCCGATCACCGCCTTGCCGCCACCCGGCACCCGCCGGTAGCCGAAGTCGGCATCCTTGTACACCTGCCCCGCGCCCAGGGAGATCACATTTGTCGGGTCAGGCTGGCTCTGCGACCCCAGGGTGTGAACCATCCCATCCAGCGGCCCATTGGGGTTAGCCGCATCGGCCACATCCACCGTGTAGTTGCCAGGCACCAGGTTGGTGAACAGGTAGCCACCATCGGCATCGGTGACCGTGCTGGCCACCTTCGTGGCACCCATGTACAGTTCCACCCGCACATTGGGGATGCCCGGCTCCCCCACATCCTGGATGCCATCCCCGTCCGCATCGTACCATACAAAGTCACCAATGGCACCACCCACCACGTAACCGAAGTCGGCCTCCAGGTAGTCCTGGCCGATGCTCAACGAGACATCCAATGGGTTGTTGAGCGTAGTACTTACGTAACCAGGCGAGGGCAGGGTATCCTCATCCACGACCACACAGTAATCCCCTGCCGGCACCGCGCTGAAGAGGTAATCGCCATCGCCGTTGGTGGTCGTGACACGCAGCGGAGGCTCTGTGTGCTGGGCACACGTGCCGGTATACAACTTGACGGTCACCCCGTTGATGCCTACCTCGCCGCTGTCCTGCACCCCGTCGTTGTCCTCGTCATACCACACCCGGTCGCCGATCGAGCCTCCCTGGACATAGCCGAAGTCGGCCTGGAGATATGACTCCCCTTCGCTCAAAGAGATGAGCGGGGTGGGATCGTTGAATGTGGTAATGTCGTAGCCGGCAGGCACCGTTGCATCCACCACATCCACAAAGTAGTCATTGGGGGCCAGGTTCTGGAAAAGGTACTTTCCCCCGGCCGTTGTCGTCTGGGTGCCTTTCAAGATATCGGTACCGGGATCGAAGACGCCATCGCCGTTATCTTGATACAGCTTCACCTGGACGCCGTTGATGCCGGCCTCCCCGGGGTCCTGAACGCCATCGCCATCGCTGTCATACCACACGAAATCGCCGATCTCGCCCGGGCAGACGCCCGGTTCGGCGTAAATGGTGTTCGTGCCCAGCTTGCTCGGCGAGGCGTGGATATAGGGGACCTCGATCGCCCCGAACCCGTTGGCTCCAAAGGCCGCCACATCGATCTTGACCTCATAGATCACGTCGAAGATCCAGTCTGGATAGGTGGGATTGGGCGTATAGAAGGAATCCGTGGCCGGGGAATCCACCAGCAGGTTGGTGCCCAGGCCTGAGCAGTTGCCGCCGGAGCAGTAGCCGGTGCTGTTCAGGCTGTATGCCAGCGACGTGCCCCATTGGAGGATATGGGCGGCGCTGCCCAGGTTCATACCTCCGTCGCCACCGCTCACCCCCAGAGAGGCATAACCAGACGGTGTGCCTGACTTGGCGGTCAGGTAATCCAGGTCGAAATCGAGCACCTTGGTATCGCTGGCATTGTAACCCCAGAACTGAGCATGGTCTGAGCCAACCAGATCGCTGAAGTTGTGACTCTTCGTGCCCCAGTTGACCTTATTGGCCCCATAGGTGTTATCCACGAAGTCCTTATCAATGGCCAGCACCACGTAGACAGCATTGCCGCTGGCCTGGTAGAAGGTGGCCAGTTTGCCGAACAGCACGCCACCAGAGGTGTAACAGACCTCCCTGGCATCAGGAGAGATCTTGTAGATATCATCGTACTTCCCGTCAATCACCGGCGGGGCGTTGACGAAGACCTCTGTAGTATCGGTGGCCGAATCCCACACGGTTGGGCTGTTCCCGGAAACAGCCCGCACCACCGTCTGGTCCACCGTGCCCGCCACCGCGCCGGCCGGCACCTGGAGCTCGACCACCAGATAGTAGGTACCGCCGCCTGGGATGCAGACCGGGTTGGTCAGGGGTGGCTCGTTGGGGTTGTTGGTCTCGTGCACCCCGTTGTGATTGGTATCTTCCCACAGCAACACCGTCCAGCCCTGGCTGGAAGTGGCCGAGACTGTCACGCAGTCCTGGTTAGCATCGTTGTTGATAATGCTGTGGCCGTAGAAGACGGAACAGTTCATCCCAACCCAGGGCTCCGAGCTGAAGGGTCGGCTCGCTACTTACTGCAGTGAAAATATATCATAATGCCATGCCTATTGGAATGGGTGTGGCTTACAGTTTGCTTACAATCAGTCCGGTTCCGGCGAAGGGCCAAAAAGCAACAGGCCCCCAAGGTCTCGCCTGCCTCGGGGGCCTGCTGCAACCTCCCCTGCCGCCACATGCGGGGTCACACGTACTTATCCACCCGGAACCGGAAAAGTTGCACCGGTTCATCTGGCCCGATCCAGGCTTTCTGCCGCGCCAGTGCCACCTGGGTCCGGGCATCGTCAATGCCGGGGATATCAGGCAGCAACAGCCCCCGCCGGGGCCCGCGCTGCACGATCACGCCATATTGTTTAGGGTCCAGTTGATCCAACGATGCGATAGGCTCTGGAGGATATAGCACGCTGACGTCAATAACCAGGTCATCAAGTTCATGGGGGGCTACAGGAGGAAAACGTGGGTCTCGCGTGGCTGCTGAAATGGCGTTATGGATGACTTCTTGGGCCAGTGAAGGCTGCGTAGGCTCAATAGTGCCAATGCACCCCCGCAACTCACCGGTGCTGCGGGTATGCAGGGTGACAAATACTCCCGCTGGCTTTCCCTCGATTGGCACAGGGGCTTCCTCTGGCCTCAAAACGCGGCCCTCCCGGACATAGGCCTTGATGGTGGCCCAGGCGAGCTGGACCAACGGATGATGTGCATGGGTCTCGGCCATAGTGACCTCCTATCATGCCTGGAAAAGGACATCCCTATCTCCCAGCCTCTCCTTCAACACATCCTCCAGGGTCGGCTGGCCAATGACCTGGAGTTCATAGCGTACCCGCTGCACCGGCTGATGGATCTTGGCCACCCGCGTCAGGTCAACCGGCGTGGCCGCTAATACCAGGTCACACGGGACGCGCTGAATGGTTTTCTCCAGGTCTTTGATCTGCTGTGGCCCATAGCCCATGGCCGGCAGGAGAGCGCCAATGTGCGGATACTGGACAAAGGTGTCGGCAATGGTGCCGACCGCGTAGGGCCGCGGGTCAACGATCTGGCCGGCGCCGAAACGACGGGCTGCGACGATGCCGGCCCCGTACTGCATGCCACCATGGGTCACTGTCGGTCCATCCTCGATCACCAACACGCGTTTGCCGCGGATGGCTGACGGGTTGGGAACCAGGATGGGCGAAGCCGCCTCGATGATAACCGCGCCAGGGTTTACCGTCACCACATTCTCCCGCACCGTGCTGATGGGGCCCAGGTCAGCCGTATCCACTTTGTTGACCACAACCACATCGGCCATGCGCAGATTGGCAGCCCCGGGGTAGTGGGTCAGCTCGTGGCCGGGCCGGTGTGGATCAACGACCACGATATGCAGATCAGGTTTGATGAAGGGAAGGTCGTTGTTGCCACCGTCCCAGAGGATGATGTCGGCCTCCTCCTCGGCCTGCTGGAGGATTGCCGCATAGTCCACACCTGCATACACTACCATCCCCCGGTCCAGGTGCGGTTCATACTCCTCCCGCTCCTCGATGGTGCATTCGTAGTGATCAAGGTCGGCATAAGTGGCAAACCGCTGCACCCTCTGGCGGACCAGGTCACCATAGGGCATAGGGTGGCGGATGACCACCACTTTGTATCCCATCCCTTGCAGCACCCTGGCCACATAGCGCGTCGTTTGCGACTTGCCGCAGCCGGTGCGCACTGCGCATACTGCCACCACTGGCTTACGAGACTTCAGCATGGTCCCCTTGCCGCCCATGAGCCGGAAATCTGCCCCGGCAGCCAGGACCCTGCTGGCCCTCTCCATTACGTACTGGTGGCTTACATCTGAGTAGGCAAAGACCACCTGATCCACATCGAAGGTGCGGATCAGGGTCTCCAGCTCGCTCTCCGGGTAGATAGGGATGCCGTCGGGGTAAAGGCGGCCGGCCAGTGCTGGTGGGTAGCGTCGGCCCTCGATGTTGGGGATCTGAGTTGCGGTAAAGGCAACAACCTCATAGTCTTCATTGTCGCGGAAGACGGTGTTGAAATTGTGGAAGTCGCGGCCCGCGGCACCCATGATCAGCACACGTTGTTTCGGCATTGAAACACTGTCCCGTTCAGGCCAGGCGCGGCCGGTACACAGCGCGGGCCATCATCACGCCCAGGAAGTAGAGCCCCAGCAGAGGCCCCATCACCAGGAACATGTTCACAGGGTCCACCGTTGGGGTGATGGCCGCGGCAACGAAAGCGATCCCCACGATCGCATAACGCCACTGGGCGGCCATGGCCCGGGGCGAGACCAGGCCCAGCCGCGCCAGCAAGGCCATGATCAGCGGGGTCTCAAAGGCGGCACCAATCCACATGATCACGGCCAACACAAAGGAGAAATACTCGCGTATGTTCCAGTTGGCCTCGGCCAGCTCGCTGCCGAAGGTTTGCAGATACTTCAGCCCAAAAGGCAGCATCACGTAATATGCAAACGCTACCCCCAGCAGAAAGAAGACCCCCACTAACGGCATCCCAATGATCGCAATGCTGCGGAACACGGCAATCTCTTGCGGGGTCTCCAGAGCCGGGCGGATAAACATGAGGGTCTGGTACAGCAGCATCGGCAGGGCCAGCACTGCAGCCGCGCTGAAGATCACCTCCATATAGGTCCAGATCATGTCGGTTGGGCGCAACACGATGAGGTGCACCCCCCCGGCAGGAGCGGTCAAAAAGGCCAGGATCCGGTCCGCAAAGACACCCGCGATGATCGCACCCACCAGCAAGGTGCCCAGGACCACGAAAATGCGGTACCGTAACTCCACCAGATGCTCCACCGCGCCGTAGAGGATCTGGATCAGATCATAGAGGGGGTTATCGCTGGCAGCCCATATGCGCCTGGCCTGCTCGAGGGTCAGCGGGGGTTGCTCGGCCTGGGAACGGCGGAAGTTCGTCAGCATCAGCCAGAGTTGCTCTACCCCCGCCGGCAACTTGGACGGCCCCAACAGCGCG
>DAOTZS010000162.1:0-7229 GCA_034434335.1 Anaerolineae bacterium | reverse complement strand
CCCTGGAGGTCCAGCCCCTGTTTGATCTTCAAATCCCGATATTCGGGTGGTTGTTGCCAGAACAGTATCTGCTTGGCCCAGCGCGGGTGCTCTATGGGCAGGTCAATCCACAGCGCCACCAGGGCCAGGAGGATGATCAGCATCAATACGATAGTGTTGCGGTTCCGCATGGACTACGTTCTCCCTTGAGAAAAGTAAGGGCGACCCAGTGTCGTCGTCCTCGGGCACAAAGCCTGCCCCAACGGGTGCGGGCAAACAGGGCGATTATAACCCGGCGGCTAACCACTGTCAAAACAGGATGGCTGTTGCCCTACCACCCCTTGAGCACCTAACCAGTCCAACACCCGCTCCAACACCTGCGGGATTGTCAACTCATCGGTCTTGAGATAGAGATCGCAGCAGGCTCGGGCGTGGCTCAGGCGCCCGACCTCCAGCTCCAGCATCCACTCAGGCCAATCGGGCTGAGCGCGCCGGCGCCGGATGGTTTCCAGTGAAGCATCAAGGTAGATGAGAAGGTCAGGGCGGGTAATGCGTCGCCACATATCGGGCACATAGGAATGCTCCTGGAGTACCCTTCGGGCATTGTAGCCCCGCGCCCGCAAGCCATGGGCCAGCGTCCTCTTGCCGGCGGCACAGGGGCCGACGATAGCAATCAACGGCCGGGAAGAGCACCCAAAACCGGACATCACGCACTCCAGGCGATTGGGGTCCGCGGCCGGCGTCTTTGTGAACTACCCTACCGCGATCGGAAAGCTGACCGTCATCCGGCGTACCTCAGGGCCCTGGCTATGAGACTCAGCCAGGATCTGCATGACAACGACTGTGACATCGTCCGTGGGCCGACCTTCCTCAAGGTCGAGCACGGCGCTCAGAAGGCCATCGGCCATTTGCTGGGCAGTGCCGTTGGGCTGGCAGGCCAGGCCCCTTACCGCGCTGACCACGTCAAAAGCCACGCCGCGCCGGCTGCCGGCACTGAGCACTCCATCCGTAAAGGCCACCACCGTCTGGCCGGCTGCCAGGGGCAATTCAACGATCACCGGACGGGTGCGGTAATGAATCCCTACCGTCTCCGACGGCTCATCCAGCAATCGCCATACATCACCCTCGCCCAGCAAAACCGGGCAGCGGCTATTGCGAGAGATCACCAAAGTGCGGGTTTCCAGGTCAACAGAGAGGATGATCAGTTCGGCCGAGACCTGGCCCCCGCGCTGAGTGCGCAGGTAGTCGTGCGCCGCGCGGGCCACCGCGCCATCGCGCACCCCCTCCGCCACCAGGCTGACAGCCTTTCGCACCGCGAGATTGCTGATGGCCTTAGCACTCCGCCCACTCCGCTGGCCATCGGCCATCACCACCGACAAACCACCCCGCGGCCGTTCGATAACCTCTACCGAATCACCGCTCTCCTGCACGGCGTATTTGGCCACCTTGGCCACCGCAATTTCTACCTTGAGCACGCTACCGATCACCCTTGATACGCGCGGCCACCCAGGCCAGAGCCTGTTCAGGGGTGGACACCTCCCCCACGGCCTGGGCTTCCCGCAGTCCTTCCAACAGCTCACCCACCTGAGGACCAGGCTCCAGGCCAAAAGCAATCATGAGCTGCCGGCCATCCAACAACGGAGCTGGCTCTATGCGCTCTGCCCGCTGGCGGAAGAAAACATCCAAGAGCATGCGGGTCGTGCCCAGCCGCTGTTGCCAGCGGGTCGGATCAGGGCTCGGCGCCCGGTAGGCCATGTGGTCGGCCAGGCTCAGCAGGGCGCAGTCGGGGCCCGTCGTGCCGGCATCGCGGAAGAAACGGTAGACCGCGCGCAGGGTAGGCGGATACTCGTGAGCCAGAAAACCTGGCCGCATGTGCAGGTTGACCATTTGGGCCAGGTAGGCGATTTCTGCCGAGGCCAGCCTGAGGGCCTGGCCGCGACGATCTACCAGCAGTGCCCCCCAGTGCTCATGACCCAGGAAACGGATGCGGCCATCAGCCGTGACCGAGCGCATGGCCGGCTTGCCCCAGTCGTGGGCCAGCGCGGCCCACGGCAACCAGACGCGGCGGGTATGGTCAGCGGCCAGGATCTGGGAAAAGTGGGCCCGCAGATCATCAACATAGGGTTGCAAGGTGCGGGCCAGCTCATCCCACTGTTGCAGCGATGCGAAGAACGTGCCATTCTCCGGGTCGGGACCAGGTCGGACATACCCCGCCTCTGGCCATAACAGCGCGCAGATCCCCTCCAGATGAGCCATAGTCGAAAGGGTATGGTCAAACACATCCTGATAATGAGGGGGAGACTGCGTCACACCGACCTGCGCCGCCGTCTCAGGCAATACATAGCGCAACAGGTCCAGCGCCTTGAGCTCCCTGACATGGTGCCAGGCACGCGGGGCCGCCAGGATGCGGATCAACTCATCTCGACAACGCTCGGCCGCGACAGCTGGCAGGCGCCAGGCATCGCGGCGGATCAAGGCAGCCGTAGCAGCCTCGATCTGGAAACCAAGCTCAGCCGCGTGGCGCACCGCGCGCAACAGGCGCAGAGGATCATCCCGGAACGCGCCTTCGCCAACCGCGCGCACCAGACCGGCTGCAAGATCGCCACGGCCGTCAAACGGATCAATAACCTGTGACCAGACGTCCTCCTGGCCTGGTGTAGCCAGAGCCACGGCGATGTCTACAGCCATGGCGTTAATAGTGAAGTCGCGCAGCGCCAGATCTCCCGGCAACTCGGCCACGCGCAGTCGCGCCACGTCTACATCCAGCGGCTGATCGCCCTCATCGCGCAAGATGGCCCGCGCCATGTCCCGTTCTTCATCCAGGACGAAGGACGCCCCATCGAACTGTCTGGCCAGCGCGCGCGCCAGGCGGATGGCCCCTTCTGTCACCACCACATCCATATCATGGGTGGGCCGTCCCAGCAGCCTGTCGCGCACATAGCCGCCCACCAGCCAGGCAGGCACGCCGCTGGCGCGGATGAAAGCAATCACCTGATTCTGAAGTCCACTGATTGACACGTAAGATGGCTCCTTTGCCCGGCTAACTCTTCACTTGGGCGGCGGCGGTGCCTTGCGCACCCAGATCACGGTGGGCTCTTCCCGTGGCCGGGTGCGTCGGGCCGCGCGCCGCGCTGCTTCAGCCGTGCGCCCCACCCCCACCACCTGGCCGCGCACTAACGCCACCCAGCGCCCCTCGTAAGGGCTGAGGTCCAGCTCGGGACCAGGTTCGGAAGCAGGCGGCTCAGGCATAATCCCCAACTTCCAACAGCCGGTGCCTGGCGGCAATTCCCTACAGCAGCTCGGCTACCATCTCGGCGATCTCGCCAGGGTGACGGGCCACACGCACACCTGCCTGCTTTAGGGCTGCTATCTTGTCTGCCGCGGTGCCCCGGCCACCGCTGATAATGGCACCAGCGTGCCCCATGCGCCTGCCCGGCGGCGCAGTCTGCCCGGCGATAAACGCCGTAACCGGCTTGCTCATCTTCGTCGCAATGAACTCGGCTGCCTGTTCTTCATCGTTGCCCCCGATCTCGCCAATCATCACCACCTGGCGAGTCTCAGGGTCGTTCTCGAACAGGCGCAACACATCCACAAAACTGGTGCCGCTGATCGGGTCGCCACCGATGCCCACGGCCGTAGACTGGCCAATCCCCCGTGAGGTCAGAGCGTAGACGACCTCATAAGTCAGGGTGCCGGATCGGCTCACAATCCCCACATGACCCCGGGTGTGGATATGGCCTGGCATGATGCCCACTTTGGCCTCCCCGGGCGTGATCACACCGGGGCAGTTCGGGCCGATCAGGCGCACTCCTAAGTGGTCAAGATAATCGCGCACCCGCAGCATATCCAGCACCGGGATGCCCTCCGTAATGCAGACGATCAACTCAAGGCCGGCATCCGCGGCCTCCACGATGGCATCGGGTGCAAAGCGCGCCGGCACATAGATAATGCTGGTGTTGGCACCGGTAGCGTCAATCGCCTCGCGCACGGTGTCAAAGATCGGCACATTGCCCACACCCCAGCCACCACCCTTGCCGGGCGTGACCCCAGCCACCACTTTAGTGCCATAGGCGATCATCTGCTCGGTATGAAAAGCACCCTCCCGGCCGGTGATGCCCTGAACTACCACGCGGGTATCCTTGTCAACGAGGATGCTCATGGCGACCTTACCTCTCCGTATGCCAGGGCAACAGCCAACTGTGCAGCTTCTGGCAGCGTCTGCGCGGTTATCACCTGGGCTTCGGCCAGGAGTGCACGGCCGGCGACTTCGTTGGTGCCCACCAGGCGCACCACCATAGGAACTTGGGCGTCCACCTCTTTCATAGCCTGCAAAATCCCACGTGCCACTTCATCACAGCGGGTGATGCCGCCGAAGATATTGATCAACACCACCCTGACACGGGGATCGGAGAGGATGATGCGCAATGCTGCAGCCACTCGCTCGGACTGAGCACCACCGCCGATATCGAGGAAGTTCGCCGGCTCCCCGCCATAAAGCTTGATAATGTCCATGGTGGCCATGGCCAGCCCAGCGCCGTTGACCATGCAGCCGATCTGGCCATCCAACCTGATATAGCTGAGACCGCTCAGGCGGGCTTCCCGCTCCGCTGGGCTCTCTTCATCAGGGTCCCGCAGCGCGGCCAGGTCGGGATGGCGGTAGAGAGCATTGTCATCCAGCACCATTTTGGCGTCCACGGCCAGCAGCGAGCCATCCCCCTGCACCACCAGGGGATTGATCTCGGCCAATTCGGCATCGTTCTCCCAGAAAGCCCTGAAAAGGCCCTGACAGATGTGGGTGAAGGCCGGCATCTGCTCTCGGGCCAGCCCTATCCCCGCGCCCAACTCTCGGATCTGGTATTCCTTCAGGCCCAGGCAGGGATCGGTTACGGCCTGGATGATCTGTTCGGGGTTGCGGGCTGCCACCTCCTCGATATCCACCCCACCCTGGCTGGCAGCCATCAGTACTACTCGCCGTCGGGCCCGGTCCAGCACTGCACCCAGGTACAGCTCCTTCCTGATATCCGCCGCCGCGTCCACCAGCACCTTTCTGACCTTCAGCCCCTTGATCTCCATGGCCAGGATAGCCGCAGCCACCTCTTCCGCCTCAGCCGGCGAGTGTGCCAGCCTGATCCCCCCGGCCTTGCCACGGCCCCCCACCAACACCTGGGCCTTTACGACTACCGGCCGGCCCAACCTCTCGGCCACTGCCCTGGCCTCCGCAGAAGAGGTGGCCACATCACCCTCGGGGATAGGAATCCCATATTGGCTGAAGATGCGCTTGGCCTGGTACTCGTGTAGCTTCAAAGCGCTACCTCCTCGCCAGCATCTTCAATGGCAAAACCGATCTTAACCGTAACCTGCCACTGGGCCACCGCGGCCTCCTGGATCGCGCCCCTGATCTCCACCACCTCGAACCAACGCAGATGCCGAAGGGTCCTGGCCGCCCTGGCCACTGCTGTCTGAATGGCGTCCTCCAGGCTCACCGTAGAGGTGCCCGTGACTTCGATCTGCTTGTAGACCCTCTCGCCCATGGGAAGACCTCCTGTTTTCATAGCGATGTTCTTCGCAGGCAATGTGGCCTGCACGAGTTCAAGCCACGCCCCAACCCCTGCCCCTCTCCAGCCCCATTGACCTCCCATCGCGGGGGTCGAGGGGGCAGCCTACCTCAAGGTGGGCAGGGGCAAGCACATGAAGGGAGGAAGCTGAAAAGAGCGGGTTTTGTGGCGGCTTTCGGCCACCACAAAGCCCATTTCTTCTCCTCTCCCCCGGCCAGAGGCCAGGGGAATATGGACCTGGCAGAACCAGGACTACAACCGCGGCAGGACAATCCCTCGTTGGCCCTGATACTTCCCCTTCTTGTCAGCGTAGGAGACAGTACAGGGCTCATCCCCCTCGAAAAACAGAACCTGGGCGATCCCCTCATGAGCATAGATCTTGGCTGGCAGGGGGGTGGTATTGCTGATCTCGATGGTGATGTAGCCCTCCCAACCGGGCTCCAGGGGAGTAAAGTTAGTCACGATGCCGCAACGCGCGTAGGTCGACTTGCCCAGCACTGCGCCCAACACGTTGCGCGGCATACGAAAGTACTCCACACTGCGCGCTAGAGCAAACGAATTGGGGGGGATAATACACACTTTCCCCTGGAAATCCACCATGGCCCGGGTATCCAGGTTTTTGGGGTCTACCACTGTCAGGTCCCCCAGCCCAGGGGTGAAGACCTTGAACTCATCAGCCACCCGGATGTCGTAACCATAGGACGAAAGGCCATAGGAAATGGTACCGTCCCTTACCTGGCTTTCCACAAACGGTTCAATCATGCGGTGCGCCAGGGCCATCTGGCGGATCCAATGATCTGGCTTTAGCCCCATGAGCTGCTTCCTCCGCACCGGGTATGCTCTGACTATTCAGGCCGATTGAAATCGCCCCTCCTGGGCACTTCGTGCCGGGTGTCGGCCTCCGCCGACACCCTTCATGTAACACCATGAGAAAGGTCGGCGAAGGCCGACCTCCGGCCGCAGGCCCAAAAAGGGTGACTTCCAGTCACCGCCTGAATAAGGGATGGTTCAAAATTGGTTAACACTTTCTGCCCCTCCTCGGGCCTTCACTGCCCCTCACCCCCCTTGTCCCCCCTCTCCCCTTGGCCTGCGGCCAGGGGAGAGGGGGGTTTTGCAGCGGCGGCCTTCGGCCGCCGCTGCAAAACCCCTTTTCTCTCCTCCCCTCCCCTGCCGCCAAAGGCGAGCGGGGGAGGGGAGGAGGGAGGGGTGGGGGGCCCTGGACGGCAATTCTAGCGACCGCAAAAGTGTGAACCGGGTTTTCCCGGCAAATTGAACCATCCCCTGAATAGTTATGCTCTGACTATTCAGGCCGATTGAAATCGCCCCTCCTGGGCACTTCGTGCCGGGTGTCGGCCTCCGCCGACACCCCTCATGTGTACATCACCAGAGAGATCGGCGAAGGCCGACCTCTGGCCGCAGGCTCCCAAAGGGTGACGCCTCGGGCGAGCCTTCGGCGTGGCCCTTCCAGTCACCGCCTGAATAGTTACGATCTTTCGGGGTGGTCCAAAATTGGTTAACACTTCCTGCCCCCCCTCGGGCCTTCACTGCCCCTCACCCCCCTTATTCCCCCCTCTCCCCTTGGCCTGCGGCCAGAGGAGAGGGGGGAATAAGGGGGGTTTTTGCAGCGGCAGCCGAAGGCCGCCGCTGCAAAAACCCTTTTCTCTCCTCCCCTCCCCTGCCGCCAAAGGCGAGCGG
>DAOTZS010000161.1:0-22181 GCA_034434335.1 Anaerolineae bacterium | reverse complement strand
TACCAAAGGCTGGGGGCCACCCTGGATGATGCGGCCGGCGAGGCGTTCGACAAGGTGGCCCGGCTGCTGGGCCTGGGGTATCCGGGCGGGCCGGCCATCCAGAGTGCGGCTGAAGGGGGCAACCCGGCCGCTTTCGACTTCCCACGCGCCTTGTCCAACTATGCCATCCAGCCCGAGCATCGCTTCAACTTCAGCTTCAGCGGGCTCAAGACGGCGGTGTTGCGTCAGGTGCGCGCGCTGGCCGATAGCCCTCCACCGGCAGATGGTCAGGAGCCTGGCTCCCCTGGGCGAACCGTCGCACCAGACGCAGGTAGAACCCTGCCGACAGAGATGGTGCGGGATCTGGCAGCCAGTTTCCAGGCTGCTGTGGTTGATGTGTTGGTCAGTAAAACCGCCGATGCCGCTCAGGCTTTTGGCGTGAGCAGGGTTTGTGTGTGTGGCGGGGTGGCGGCCAACCGTAGTTTGCGGGGTGCCATGGCCGCACGGCTCCCGGTCCCGGTCTCGATCCCACCCCTCTTTCTGTGCACCGACAATGCGGCCATGGTAGGCGCGGCGGGTCACTACCGGCTGCTGCGCGATGGCCCCTCAGCGATGGACTTCGACGTCGAACCCGATCTCGCCCTGCCCCTGGTAAAGGACTCTGGCCTGTGAGCTAACTATGGACGAACGGTTATGGCCTTTGGGTACCCGGCTGGATGAAGCGGGGGAGCTGTGGCTGGGGGGGTGTGCGGCCTCGGCCTTGGCCCGCCAGTTCGGCACCCCGCTTTATGTTTTCCACGAGACCACTCTGCGTGAAGGCGCGCGGGCCTACCGCAACCTGCTCCTGCGCTGCTACCCGGGCAGTTCAGAGGTGACTTATGCGGCGAAGGCTTACCTGTGCCTGGCCCTTGCCCAACTTTTCAACCAGGAAGGGCTGGGGCTGGATGTCGTATCGGGTGGTGAACTTCATGTGGCCCTGAAGGCAGGCTTCCCGCCCGCGCGCATCCACTTTCACGGCAACAACAAATCGCAGGCCGAGCTGGCCGAAGCGCTGACGGCCGGCGTTGGGCGCATCGTGGTGGACAACTTCGACGAACTGGCCATGCTGGCAGAGATGGCCCCGGCTGCCTCCCGGCCTACCTTCATCTGGTTGCGCCTCTCCCCAGGTATCCAGGCCCATACGCACTCCCACATCCAGACCGGACACGAGGATACCAAATTCGGCTTTTCCATTGCCAGCGGGGATGCCGAACGGGCTGTCACCATGGCGCTCCGCTTGCCCGGCCTGGTTCTGGCCGGCCTCCACACCCATATTGGCTCGCAAATCTATGAGCCGGAGGCTCTGGCAGCAGCCGCATCCAGGGTAATCGAGTTCGCAGCCCTCATGCGCGAGCGGCACGGCTTCCAGTTGCGCGAGCTCAGCCCTGGAGGCGGCTGGGGTGTGCCAATGACCGAGAGCGATCCGCCCGCGCCTCTAGAACTCTATCTGGAGGTTCTCTGTGGCGCGGTTATAGCAGCGTGTCAGGCTCATGGCCTGGAGTTGCCTCATCTGGTGCTCGAGCCTGGCCGTTCCCTGGTGGCCCGGGCAGGAGTGGCCCTCTATCAGGTAGGGGCGCGCAAACATGTGCCGGGTGTGCGCACCTTCGTTTCGGTGGACGGCGGCATGGCCGACAATATCCGCCCTGCACTGTATGGGGCCTCCTACACGGCATTAGCAATTCGTCCTGGACGGCGACAAGAAGAAGCGCGGCGAGAAGTAGTGACGATCGCCGGCAGGTTCTGTGAATCGGGCGACATCCTGATCCGTGATATTGAGCTGCCTGAGCTCCGTCCCGGCGACCTGTTGGCGGTGCCCATGGCCGGCGCGTATACCCTGGCGATGGCCAGCAACTACAACCTGGTCACCCGGCCGGCAGTGGTGCTGGTTGGCGAAGGTCGGGCTCGGGTGATCCAGCGGCGAGAAACGTACGACGACCTGACAGCACGCGATCTGCCCCTGGAGGCGGGCGAGGATGCCATCCCAGACAGCTCAGCCGTCACCATCCATGCGCTCTCCCGGCCCGACGCCGATCCTTTCGCTGGCCTGCCATGGGGTTACCTGAAGCCCTTCTATAAGTATCATGCTCTGGGCAATGACTACATCGTGCTCGATGCAGCCGACTGGCATCAGCCGCCCACGCCGGAGCAGGTACGCTATTTGTGTGACCGCCATCGGGGGGTTGGTGGGGATGGAGTCCTGTGGGGACCGGCTGTACCGCGCGGGCCAGGGGCACAGGGTGCGTCCGATCAGGGGACGGGACCGCTGGCAGAGCGAGTTCAAGGGGATCAGCGGCCGTTTGGGCTGCGCCTGTTCAACCCCGATGGCCAGGAATTTGAGAAGAGCGGCAATGGGGTGCGCATCTTTGCCCGCTACCTCTGGGATCGCCGGCTGCCGGCCGGCCCCGATTTTGTCATCCATACCCCAGGCGGGCTGGTCCTGGCCCATGTGCTGGACCCGTCCGGCTCACGCATCCGCCTGGAAATGGGGCAGGTCTCTTTCCATAGCCAGGCCATTCCCGTGAGTGGTCCGCCCCGCGAAGTAGTGGAAGAAGAGCTCACCGTGGCCGGCCGCGTGTGGCGTATCACTGCTGTCACGGTAGGTAATCCGCACTGTGTTGTGTTTCTGGATGCTCAGCCTGCCGAAACAGCCCGTGAGCTGGGGAGCCTGTCGGCGGAGTTGGCACAACGTTGGGGGCCAGAGCTGGAACGACTGCCCCTCTACCCGCGGCGGACCAACGTGCAGTTTGCCGAGGTTATAGATGACCACCGGGTACGGATGGAGATCTGGGAACGGGGCGCAGGATACACGTTGGCATCGGGCACTTCCAGTTGTGCGGTGGCGGCCGCGGCCATCCGCACCGGTCGCTGCGCCAGTCCCGTCACTGTGCAGATGCCGGGAGGGGAGATGGTGGTCGAGATCGGCGCTGACTGGTCAGCGAGCCTGGTGGGCATGGTGGAGCCCGTGTGTGCCGGATGGGTGCGGGTAATTTCCAGCGTGGCAGACTTATAGAAGGCGTATCTCTGGCGGCGATACAACGTCTTAATTGGTGGGTTGAGAATGTTAGATGTGTGGCTAACCTGGTCCGCCAGAGGCTAGAAGCCGTCCATCTACCCCGCGGCATGGGGCGGAGCCAAAGGCCCCTATAGGCAAGCAGCAAAGTGAAAGCCTCTCCGAGGCTGGCGACCGGTATAGGGCGCCCGGCTGTACGCCCCTATCTCTTCGTAGCCTGATGGCTTCAGGGTGGGGCGGACTGACTTCCCCCTTTTTCTCAACAAGTAAATATACTTCGTTTTCGGTGTTGCGCTCGCGCAGCACATGTGTTATAATGCTCCTGGTCAATTGGTACATTGATAGACAAGCAGGTTTGCCGCTCGTATCGGTGGAGGGAGGAATTGCTTCTCGCCCTGCCGATCTGATTCGTCAAGGAGGCAATCATGAAAGCATCAACTCGCAGGCAACGCCTGGTGGCAGGGGCGATAGCTCTGGCCTTACTGGCCAGTCTGACCCTGGTGAGCGCCAGTGGCCTGGCAGTGACAGAACAGGAGCTGCTGGTCAATGGGAACTTCGAGGCCGGTTTCACCTATGTGCCTGGATGCGGTATGGTCGGCAATGGGTGGGGTTGCTTCACCAACGGTGGCACCGTTGACTACGGCTTCTTCGATGACCAGTGGCAGCCGGTGGTGGCCGACGGTTCCCACAGCCAACTGATCGAACTCAGCACCATGCAGTATGCCGCTTCGGAAGCCGACCGCTATGCCGGCATCTATCAGACGGTAACGGTCGTCAAAGGCAAGACTTATCAGTTCAAGTTACGGGGCCTGATGCGCGAACGCGACCCGAACCCCGCTGAGGATCCCTATCGCTATCGCGTACAGTGGGGCTACACCCCCGACGGCTCCTCGGACTGGACTAAGGTCAGCAATTGGGTGGAGCTGCCTTGGGACAAGATTGATCCTCGTACCTCTCCTACTGGTCTTCAGAGCTTCAGCACCACTTTCACTGCTCCTTCCGACAAGATCACAATCTTCATCCGTGTCTGGAAGAAGTGGGGAACTCCATATCGGGAGGTAGACGTCAACCTGGATGCCATCAGCCTCTTTGGGCTGGCAGTGAAGCCGCCGGTCGTGGTACTGCCTGGCCCAGCGGTGGTGCCGCCTCCGCCGGCTGTGTGTGGAGGCGCCAACTATCTCGTCAATGGGAGCTTTGAGGATGGCTTCGTGAACGGCGTGGGCAAGGGGTGGACGGCCTTCAATAACGGCGGGCGTGCGGCTTACGGCTTCTACGACGAGATGTGGGCACCGGTCATCAAGGATGGTGCGCACGGCCAGTTAATCGAGATCAACACCCTGGGGCTGGCCGCCTCTGACCCCGACCGTTATGCCGGCATCTATCAGGTGGTAGGGGGGCTGACTAAGGGCGCTACCTACGAGTTCTCCCTCTTCGGCATGATGCGTGAACGCGACGACCATTCGTACGAGGATCGCTATCGCTATCGGGTGCAGTGGGGCTATGCGCCGGCGGATAGTGATCCCAGCGAGGCAGACATTACCAACTGGGTGGAGCTGCCCTGGGACAATATCTATCTGCGCACTGCCCCCGGTGAGATGGCTTCTTACAGTGTCAGGTTCCAGGCGCCGAGCAGTAAGCTCGTCGTGGCAGTGCGGGCCTGGAAGAAGTGGGGTACCACCGGCCGCGAGCTCGATGTGAATCTGGATGCCATCAAGTTGGTGGCTTGTGGCGTAGTGCCGCCGCCACCGTGTGTATATATCGTGCAGAAAGGCGACACTCTGGCTTCCATTGCTGCTCGCTACGGCACTACTGTGGCTGCCATGGCCGCCAAGAACCAGATCGCCAACCCCAACTTGATCTATGTGGGCCAGCGCCTCTCGGTGCCGTGCGATGGTGGTGAGGTGGTGGTGCTTGATCCATCTCCAACTCAAGAGTGCGTCTGGCATACTGTTGTGCCTGGTGATACCCTTTCCGGGCTGGCGGTTAGATACCATACCACCATAGCAGCAATCATGGAGCGCAATCACCTGGCTAACCCGAATCTGATCTATGTGGGGCAGAAGTTGTGCATGGCCAATCCGTAAGCCAGCAACGATGGCTTGACCAGCGTTGGCCCGCGCAGCAGGGTGGACCAACGCTGGCCTGCTCACTAAGTACTCTTTGAGTCCGCGCGTTGCGAGAAAGAAAGGAGGTGAGGGACTGTCAGCAGTAAGCACCGCATGCCGGTCCAGGTTTCAGAAGCGCCTGACGTTGGCTCCCTACCAAGAACTCCTCCTGGGTCACCAGAGCTGCCCATGGGAGCTTGTTTTTATACCCAGCTGAGGACCTTTGGGAAGGGGCCGTTGCCGAGAAGTCTTTCTCTGAGAGAGGAGCGTGACCATGAAGACTAAACCTGGATGGCCCTTCTACACTGCAGCAGTGGTGGGCCTTCTCCTTCTCGCACTGTTATTCGTACCAGCCGGTGGAGCGACCAATCTCGACACAGTCACCTGTGTAGCCATCCATGTTGTACAGCCTAATGAGACGGCCAGCGCCATCGCAGCTATGTACGGCATAACAGTCAGCCAGCTGGCTGCTGCCAACAATCTGGCGAATCCCAACGTTCTCCTGGTCGGCCAGAAGCTGTGTATCCCCAGCGTTTCTGCGCCTCCCCCTGCTAACGGCAGCCTCGGTATCTGCGTCACCGGCCAGGTGATTGACAAGGAGCACAAGGGGATTGCCGGGCTGCAGGTAGTGGCTCAGACGGATAATCAGCCTGGGATTGCCACCAAGACCGACCCCAACGGGATGTTCAGCTTCAGTGATCTGACACCTGGCCTGTGGACCTTCCGGGTTCAGGTGCCCGACTCCTGGAAGCCGGTGACCCCTGCCGAGTTCTCGGTGGAGCTGGCCTACGGGCACGGCACCTGCTATGCCGTGCGCTTCAAGCTGGAGCCGCTGGGCTGTATCATCGCTACCAAGGTGGACGCCAACGGCTACCCGGTCCAGAATTGGAAGATCAAACTCGTCGGCGTGACCGATCCCGAAAAGTATACCGATGAGACGGGTACGGCACGCTTCGATGGCCTGACTCCGGGCAACTATATCGTGAGCGAAGAGGTCCCCTACCCGTGGAAGCCTCTGAGCCCTACCAGCGTTAACGTTGCCGTCCATGCGGCCTGGGATGACAACGACTGCGCGCGGGTCGAGTTCAAGAACGAGCTGCAACCGACCACCTGCATTACAGGTTACAAGGTTGATGAGCAGCACCGGGGCCTCGCGGGGTGGAAGATCTTCGCTCAGCCGGTCGGGGGTGGGCCGACCTTCACCACTCAGACCGCAGAAGACGGCAGCTTCACCTTCTCCAATCTGACCCTGGGCACCTGGAAGGTATGGGAAGAGGTCCAGCAATGGTGGACACCGATCACCCCTGCCTCCTTTGAAGTCACCCTGACTCAGCCTGGGGATCAGTGTGTGCAGGTGCGCTTCAAGAACCGTCCGCCTGACCTGTGCGCCGAAGGATATAAGGTGGATGAGAACGGCGTCGGGCTGGTGGGCTGGACGGTGACAGCCTATCCGCAGGACGATCCCACCATGCGGATGACCACCACCACTGACCCGCGCGGGTATTACCGTTTCAACGGGTTGACCCTGGGCAAGTGGGTGTTTGAAGTGGAGCATAAGGTGGGCTGGACACCGATTACGCCTGACTCGGTGGTGGTCAATATCACCGGTGGCAAGTATTGCACCCAGGTGCCTACCTTCCGCAACCGCTCGCCGCGTGGCTGCATCGAGGGCTACAAACGTGATGACCTCCAGGTCGGATTGCCCGGCTGGAATATCTCCCTCCAGCCGGTGGGCGGAGGCCAATACATGCACCAGCTTACCGACGGCACTGGCTACTTCCGCTTCGACAATCTGCCTGTCGGCAAGTATGAGGTGTGGGAAGAGATGCAGCCGGGCTGGGCACCTCTGACGCCAACCAAGTATATTGTAGAGGTAGTGCCCAGCGATGAGAAGATCTGCTCTCAGGTTGAGTTCGTCAACAAGCAGGTGGCGCGCGACATCTGCATTGACGGCTACAAGCTGGACCGCCAGGGCAACGTGGGGCTGCCCGGCTTTGTCATCACGGCCAAGGAGCTGGCCACCGGTGAGGTCCAGACTGCCACCACTGACGGCCTGGGTTACTTCCGCTTCAGCAACCTGAACCCCGGCAAGTACGAGGTCTCCGTCACCGAGCAGGAGGGGTGGGTGCCCGTGGGCCCCACTTCTCAGGTGGTCACGGTGAGCTGGCCGCCCAAGCTCGAGTGCGTGCGCGTCAAGTTCTATGACCGCCAGCCTGGGCCACAGCCGCCAGGGTGCCGCTACTGGCACGTGGTGCAGAAAGGGCAGACCCTGTCGGGGTTGGCCGCCTGGTATGGGGTAACACTGGATGCCCTGATGGCTGCTAATGGGATCACCAATCCAAATATGATCTTCATTGGCCAGAAGCTGTGCATCCCATAACACCAGGGCAATAGACGTACACCCACAAACAAGACGCCGGAGGCGATCAAGTCCTGCCTCCGGCGTCTTTGTTAGCTTCTGCTGCTGATTTTCACACCACCTCGCCGATCATTGACCACGGCCCTGCCCAGGTCACCCGTACCCTGGCCAGTCGGCCGCGCCAGTCGGCGCTGTCGGCGAAGAACACCAGCTTGTTGGTGCGCGTACGCCCGCGCCACTTTCCCTTGTGCAACTCCTCCACCAGCACTTCCACGGTGGTGCCCACCAGGCGGCGGTTGATCTCGCCCACCACCTGGGCTTGCAGTTGATTCAGGGCCTCCCAGCGCCGCTTCTTTTCCTCGGCCGGCACATCGTCGGCCATGCGCCGGGCACTGACCGTGCCCGGCCGCGGGGAGTACATGGCAATATGGACCTTGTCCAGCTTCAGCTCGGCCAGCAGCTCATAGGTGCGCTGGAACTGTTCGTTTGTCTCACCCGGAAAACCTACGATCACATCGGTGTGGATGGCCGCGTGGGGGATGACCTGGCGGATATGGTCAACCAGCCGGCGGTAGTCGGCTGCGGTATAGCCGCGCCTCATGCGCTTCAGCACCTCATCATCACCAGCCTGCACCGGCACCTCGATCTGTTCACACACCTTGGGCAGGGTGGCCACGGCCTGCAGGATGCGGTCACTCATGTAGTTGGGGTGGCTGGTGAGGAAGCGAATACGCCAGAGCCCCTCAATGGCATGTACTGCCGCCAGCAGATCGGCCAGATCGGGCCGGCCGGTGGGAAAGTCCCTGCCATAGCGGTCCACGATCTGGCCCAGCAAGGTGACCTCACGCACCCCCTGGTCCACCAGGCCCTGGACTTCATCTACGATCTCAGCCAGGGGCCGGCTTCGTTCGGGCCCGCGGCGGTAGGGGATGATGCAAAAAGTGCAGGCGTGCGAACAGCCGTAGACGACCGGCACATTGGCTGTCACAGGGACCTGGCCGGCCAGGGAGAGGTGCCGCACACTCTGCAGTGGCCGCGCTGGCGCAGAGGGATGCGGGGGGAAAGGCTGTGGTTTTGGTTCTCCTTCAGGCCCCGCCATGGCAGCGGATGGAGGGGTGGGAACCTCCTCATCAATCAGCCCCAAGGCCGCGGCCTCTGGGCTGCCGTAATCCTGGAACAGGTGGCGCGCGGCGGTCTCCTCCTCATCCAGCGCGCGAGCCTCGGCCTCCAAACTGTGCCTGGTTAGATAGCTGATGAGCGGGGCGGGATCAGAAGGCGGCAGGAAAACATCCACAAATGGGAAGCGCTGCTGGAGAGCTGGGTTAGGTTTGATGCCCACCAGGCAACCCATGAGGGCGATGACCCGCTGAGGATCGCGCTCCTTCAGGGGCTTCAGCGACCAGAGGTGGCCAACCGCCCGATCCTCCGCGCTTTGGCGCACCACGCAGGTGTTCAGCACGATCACATCTGCCTCTCTGGGATCGGCTGTGGGTACGTAGCCCAAGGCATCCAGCTCGGCCGCCAGCCGGCCCGAGTCGGCCTCATTCATTTGACAACCAATGGTCCAGATGTGATAGCGTTTCATTCCAGAAGTGTTCCTCATATTCAGCAGGCCTGAATCATCTTGCGCAGAACGGGATGGTTCAAAATCGGTTAACACTTTCTGCCCCCCTCGGGCCTTCACTGCCCCTCACCCCCCTTTGCCCCCTCTCCCCCTCCTTACAAGTGTGGGTTTTTGCCAGAAGGCCCGGACGTAAACGTCCGGGCTGAAAGAGCGAAGCCCTGCGGGCTAAGTATCCAGCCCCGAAAGCCTCGGTCCCGAGGGGGGCTTTGCCCTCTTAGCCCGGCGATTTATCGCCGGGCAGCCTCCCAACCCTGCAAAAACCTACCCTTGTGAGCCCTCTCCCCCTCGGGGCGTGGCCCTTGGCCTGCGGTCAGGGGAGAGGGGGGAATAAGATGAGGGGTTTGCGGCGGCAAACCAAATTTCTCGGTGAATTGAACCATCCCCGCAGAACCCTTGTTATGATAACACGAAAGGAGTAGCCTGTCACATCGGCTGCATGGCAGGGCGTGCGCAGCGAGGGCCCAGGGAAGTGCGAATGGTCCTCCTTACGTTTTTCGCCTTTGATTTGCGGGTCTGGCTCGCTTGATATATCATAGTCCCGACTCAGCACGTTCCCCATGTCCTGTCTTCCGCCGGCTGGTAGGGGAAGTAAGAAGTGAGGTAATCAATGCTCAATACGCTCCGGCTGTACAATGAACTCAGGCAAACCATGGATGCGCAGGCAGCCGAGAAGCTGGCCGAGGTACTCGGCTGGATGTATGAAGACCTGCGCAACACGGTGACGAGAACAGAGTTCAACGAGCTCAAAGAGATCGTGCGCGCCCTGGCCGAGGCCCAACAGCGCACCGAGCAGCGCATCGAGGAGCTGACGGTGGCTCAGCGCGGCCTGGCCGAGGCACAGCAGCGTACTGAGCTGCGCGTGGAGGAGTTGGCCGCTGCTCAGCAGCGCACCGAGCAGCGGCTGGAAGAGCTGGCTGCTGCTCAGCAGCGCACCGAGCAGCAGGTCCGGGAGCTGGCTGCCGCTCAGCAGCGCACCGAGCAGCAGGTCCGGGAGTTGGCCGCGGCTCAGCAGCGCACTGAGCAGCAGGTCCGGGAGTTAGCTGCGGCTCAGCAGCGCACCGAGCAACAGGTTCGGGAGCTGGCTGCGGCTCAGCAGCGCACCGAGCAGCGACTGGAAGACTTGATCGCCGTGCAGCAGCGCTTTGAGGTGCGTCTGGAGCGGCTGGAGAACAAGATGGCCCAGGTTGACGGCCGGACGCTGGAGCAACAATATCGTGAGAGAGCCCCCGCATATCTCGGTCGGTTGCTGCGCGAGACGCGCGTGATCGGCCCAAGCCAGTTGCAAAAAGAAATTGAGCCCTATCTCTCGGACGATGAGCTGGCAGATGCGATGTTGACAGATATGGTGCTCTCTGGTCAGCCTCGCTATCAGCCCCAGGTCGGCGACATCTGGCTGGCCGTTGAGATTTCCTCCGCGGTGGATGTCGAAGATGTAGCGCGTGCTGTGCGGCGTGCGGCTTTGCTACGCCGGGCCGGCCGTCCTGTCATCCCCATGGTCGCCGGCGAGAGAATGACCCCAGATGGCGAGGAGGAAGCGCGGCGCCAGAAAGTGGCTATGCTTCAAGATGGGCATACCTCGGGGTGGGACGAGGCCCTGGCAGAATGGGCGCCCCAGATCCCGTAGATGGTTCTGGCTGGTGGCCGGCCAGGAGATCAGCCAATCCCCAGGGTAGTTCTTGGCGACATATGAGATGCTGGCCGGCCCAAAGGATGCCTTGGATCTCCAACACCAGACCACGAAGGGTCTGGTAACTATTCAGGCCGATTGAAATCGCCCGTGGTGGGTACTTTGTGCCTGGTGTCGGCCTCCGCCGACACCCTTCATGTATGATCGTGAGAGAGGTCGGCGAAGGCCGACCACTGGCCGCAGGCCCCAAAAGGGTGACTTCCAGTCACCGCTGAATAGTTACTTTCTTTGTCATCCTATTGGCTGGCCATAGCCGCGATCACCTCTGCCGGTTGCATTGCCTCGCGGCCGGCCAGCACCCGCCGCAGGAACTGGCCAGTATACGACTTCTCTACCCTGGCCACCTGTTCAGGGGTACCCTCTGCGATCACATAACCTCCCGCATCGCCCCCCTCTGGCCCAAGGTCAATCACCCAGTCCGCACACTTGATCACGTCCAGGTTGTGCTCGATCACCACCACGGTGTTGCCCTGGTCTACCAGCCGGAAGAGGACATTGAGCAGTTTCTGGATATCCTCGAAGTGCAGGCCCGTCGTTGGCTCGTCCAGGATGTAGAAGGTGCGGCCAGTAGCCCGCCGGCTTAGCTCCTTGCTGAGCTTCACGCGCTGAGCTTCACCGCCCGACAAAGTAGTGGCCGGTTGGCCAAGCTTGATGTAGCCCAGCCCCACGTCGGCCAGGGTTTCCAACTTGCTGCGGATCGCCGGGATATTCTGGAAAAAGGCCAGCGCTTCGTCTACGGTCATGTCCAGTACATCGGCAATGCTCTTGCCCTTGTACTTGATCTCCAACGCTTCCCGATTGTAGCGTCGGCCATGGCAGACCTCGCAGGGGACATAGACATCGGGCAGGAACTGCATCTCGATGCGGATGATGCCATCACCCTGGCACGCCTCGCAACGGCCCCCCTTGACGTTGAAGCTGAAGCGGCCGGCTTTGTAACCCCGCATGCGCGATTCGGGCAGGGAGGCGAACAGGTCACGGATAGCAGTAAACACGTTGGTGTAGGTGGCCGGGTTAGAGCGCGGGGTTCGGCCAATGGGCGACTGATCTATATCCACTACTTTGTCAATGTGCTCGATACCCTCGATGGCATCATGGCGGCCTGGCTTTTCTTTGGCCCGATACATGTGCATGGCCAAGGCCTTGTACAGCACTTCCACCACCAGGCTCGACTTGCCGCTCCCACTGACCCCGGTCACGCAGATCAACTTGCCCAGGGGAAAGCGGACATCAATGTGCTTCAGGTTGTTTTCACTGGCGCCCCGCACGATCAGGTACTGGCCGTTGCCTGGCCGGCGTATGGCCGGCACGGCGATCTGTTTGTCCCCGCGCAGGTAGGCAGCCGTCAGGCTATCTGGGCAGTGGATGAACTCCTGCGTCGGGGCCGAGCAGACCACATAGCCTCCTGCCTCGCCGGCACCGGGCCCCAGGTCCACGATCCAGTCTGCGGCGCGCATGGTCTCCTCGTCGTGTTCAATTACCAATACGGTGTTACCCAGGTCGCGCAGTCCGAGCAGGGTCTGGATCAGCCGTGCGTTGTCCCTCTGGTGCAGCCCAATGCTGGGCTCATCGAGGATATAGAGCACCCCCATCAGTTGCGAGCCGATCTGAGTGGCCAGCCGGATACGCTGGGCCTCACCTCCCGATAAGGTGGCAGCCATCCGGTCCAGGGTCAGATAGTCCAGCCCCACGTCCACCATGAAGCGCAGTCGGGCATGGAGCTCCTTCAAGATCTGCCGGGCAATGGTGTATTCTCGTTGGCTGAGCGGCGAGTCGGGAGGTACCTGCTCGGTGGAACCGATGCGGCTTGTCACCTGCCGCGCGTCCTGCAGGGAGCCATCTCCGCCCGACCGATCACTGTGCACCCCGGCCAGAGTCTCCACCCAGCGCATCGCCTCTGTGACAGTGAAATGGCTGACCTCGTCTATATTGCGGCCTAGAATGGTGACGGCCAGGGCCTCGGGGCGCAGGCGTTTCCCACCGCAGGTGGGACACGGCCGGCTGGTCATGAAGCGTTCTAACTCGCTGCGGATGTAGTCAGAAGTGGTCTCGCGGTAGCGGCGCTGTAAGTTCGTGATCACCCCTTCGTAGGTGGTCTGAAAACGCCGCTCGAAGCCATCCTGGCTCGTGTAGCGAATCTCCACCACCTCATGCTGCCTGCCACCGTAAAGAATGATATCCAGTTGGTGCTTGCTGAGCTCACGCACCGGAACGTTGAAGGGGATGTGATAGTGCTCGGCCGCTGCCTGGAGCAGAGCATGATAGTAGTTCTGGGTCTCGCGGTCCCAGGGCCTGATGGCGCCCTGGGCCAGGCTTTTGCTTTTATCCGGGATGATCAGGTCGGGGTCAAATTCCATCATGCTGCCCAGGCCGGTGCAGGTTGGACAGGCCCCGTGTGGGCTGTTGAAGCTAAAGGTGCGCGGCTCAATCTCGGGCAGGCTGATGCCGCACACGGGGCAGGCAAAGCGCTCGGAGAAGAGCCGATCGCGCGGCTTCTCCGGGTCGCTGACATCGGAGACCAGCATGATGCCACCCCCGAGCCGCAAAGCCGTCTCCACCGAGTCGGCCAGGCGCGCCCTTTCATCGGCTGCTGTACCCTCGGCGAGCTGGCGGATGATCAGGCGATCCACAACCGCTTCGATGGTGTGGCTCTTGTAGCGATCCAGCTCGGGCGGGTTTTCAACCTCGCATAGCTCCCCATTGACGCGCACCCGCACGAAGCCGGCTTTGCGGATATCATCGAAGATGCCCTTGTGCTCACCTTTGCGGTCCATCACCAGAGGCGCTAAGACTAAGAGGCGACTGCCCTCAGGGTAAGCCAGGATGTTGTCTACGATCTGCTCCACGGTCTGGGCACTGATTTCGCGGCCGCATTGGGGGCAGTGAGGCACCCCGATGCGCGCGAAAAGCAAGCGCAGATAGTCGTAGATCTCGGTTATAGTGCCCACGGTGGAGCGCGGGTTGCGACTGGCCCCGCGCTGGTCAATAGAGATGGCTGGGCTGAGCCCCTCGATCTGATCCACATCCGGCTTTTCCATCAGCCCCAGGAACTGACGGGCATAGGCCGACAATGACTCCACGTAGCGCCGCTGTCCCTCGGCGTAGATGGTGTCGAAGGCCAGGCTCGATTTGCCAGACCCGGACAGGCCAGTGATCACGATCAGCTTATCACGGGGGATTTCCAGATTAATGTTCTTCAGGTTGTGTTCGCGCGCGCCGCGTATGATCAGTTTATCTTGCGCCATATCGTTCCTCAACAGGCCATCCCTAGATGCCTGCAAACACGTCTACCCAAGTATCTCCCCACAGGAACACTATATTCTACCACGCTCTCCAGCACAAGGCGAATCTGGCCTGGGACAGGGTGTGTCCCAAAATCGTCGGGAACTTGGTCCGGACGTAACCAGCAACTGTAGTGCAGGCTGCCAGGCCTGTATTCGCAGGCTGACCGCCTGCGCTACAGATGTAGCGCAAACGGCTAGGCCGACATTCACAAACATCCCCAGCGGGTAGGCGAGGGCATTGCCCTCGCCTACCCAGCAGCCAGGGCTTATCCGTATCTTATGTCTGATGAAAAGGCTCGTAGTGAGCCACGAAGCGAAGGGGCGAGGCATGCCTCGCCCGTACTGGCTTCCAAAAGACCTAGAGAACGGCACTCCGCTGGTGCTCCGTGCCTAACTACTAACGGCCCGACAAAATTGCGACACACCCCTGGGACAAGGGGCAGGGCCCTATCAAAGGCAGGGGGATAGGTATTGTATGTGTCTGCCCGGGTGGTTTCCCAAGGGGGTGTTTTTGACACGGCCCACGTGTGTGCTATACTTTGAGACGCAATCAGCACCTTCGGGGCAGAGTGAGGCTCAGCGGCGTAAAATGCCGTCTGAGGCAATTCTCGACCGGCGGTATGGCGTGAGAGCCGAGCCCGCGAGTCTCTGACTTCACGTTAGGGACAGATCCGGTGAAAAGCCGGGGCCGACGGTATAGTCCGGATGGGAGAAGGTCGGCAGAGGTTACCGCGCTATTAGCGCGGCATACAGTTGTCTTATGCCCCGAGGTCATGACCTCGGGGCTTTTTTTATAGCAATGACACTGCAAGAGCTTTGGCGTATGCCTACCCGGGCAGGCAAGCGCCTGCTGCGGGTTGACATGGTCCTGGTGCCGCTGGCCCTTACCCTTTTCCTGCTGGGCTGGGACCTGCTGGTGCGCTGGCAGGGCTATCCCCCCTTTATCCTGCCCAGCCCCGGCAGGGTGTGGGCGCGTCTGCAGGCGCTGCTGGCTGACGGCACCTTGTTGTTCCACGCGCGGGTAACCCTGGGCGAGATCTTCGGCGGCCTGGCATTGGGGCTAAGCCTGGCCACCGCCATCGGGTATGGCCTGGCCAAGTCACCTCTGCTGGAGCGTGTCCTGTCGCCCTATATTGTGGCTTCGCAGGCCGTGCCGATCGTGGCGCTGGCCCCCCTGCTGGTGATCTGGTTTGGGTTTGGCGGGTTGTCCAAGGTGCTGGTCTGTGCCCTGACCGTCTTCTTCCCCGCCCTGGTCAATACTATCGTCGGCATCCGCTCTGTAGAGCCGGACCTGCGGGCGCTGATGCGCTCACTGCAGGCCAGCCGCTGGCAGACTTTTACCCTGCTCGAAGTGCCGGCTGCCCTGCCGGTGCTCTTCGGGGGCCTGAAGGTCTCGGTGACGCTGGCTGTCATCGGCGCGGTGGTGGGGGAATTTGTCGGCGCGGATCGGGGGTTGGGGTTTCTGATCAACCTGGCACGCGGTATCCTGGATACACCCATGCTGTTCGTGGCCCTCTTCAGCCTGGTCCTGATCGCCCTGGGGCTGTACACCGCAGTGGTGCTGATCGAGTATATCGTGCTGAAATGGCGACGGGTGGAGTAGCTGAACTTGCCCGGAACAGGAGGCATCAAGTCATGAAGCTTATTTCGTGCGCACTTCTTATCTCCATGGTAGTGCTGGCTGGTTGCTATCCGGCCTTGCCTCAGGCACCCTCGGGAGCGGCCAGCCCGGTGCCCTCGCCCGCCCTGACCAGGGTTGTCCTGGCGATGGGCTACATCCCGAGCGTCCAGTTCGCTCCCTTCTACGTGGCGCAGGCGCGCGGTTATTTCAGAGAGGCCGGCCTGGACGTGGTCTTCCGCTATGGGTTCGAGTCGGACTTGCTCAAGTTGGTGGGCACGAACGAGCTGCAGTTCATGATTGGCAGCGGCGAGGAGGTGATCCTGGGGCGGAGCCAGGGCCTGCCGGTGCGCTATGTGATGCGCTGGTATCGCAAGTTCCCGGTGGTGCTCTTCGCCAAAGCCGAGCGCGGCATCCGCCAGCCGGCCGATCTGGTCGGCAAGCGGGTAGGCATACCCGGCCTGTTTGGGGCCAGTTATGTCGGCTGGCAGGCCATTGTATACGCCAGCGGACTGGATGCCAGCCAAGTCACTCTGCAAAGTATTGGCTACACCCAGGCCAGCGCCGTCAGCCAGGATCAGGTGGATGCCGCGCTGGACTACATCGTGAGCGGGCCGGTGCAGCTACGCCTGGCCGGCCAGGAGGTAACAGTGATCCCAGTGTCGGATTATGTGGATCTGCCCTCGAACGGCATCATCACCAATGACCAGACGATCCAGGAGCACCCCGAGCTGGTGCGGGCACTGGTGGGTGCCGTGCTGCGCGGTCTGAGGGACACCCTGGCCGACCCGGATGCGGCGTTCGAGATTTGCCTGCAGGATGTGCCCGAAGCTGGCGGCGAGCAGGCGCGCGTCAGCCGGGCGATTTTCGACGAATCGTTGCGCCTCTGGCAGGCTCCGGAGGGCGAGCTGGGGGTGTCCGATCCGGCTGCCTGGGCAGAAGCGGCCACGTTTATGCGTCGTATGGGGCTGATCCAGGCGGACGTGGAACCGGCAGACCTGTTCACCAACGAATTCGTGCGATAGCAACGCGTTGGGCCGTTTCCTGGTACCTTCTGTGCAGAGGAAAAGTATGACCCGAGGTGTAGAGAGCAGCCTGGGGGAGCCGACAATTAGCCTGCCAGTATCGTCCGCGCTGGCGGAGTATAGCAGCTCCTCCGTCCCCTTGCTCGAGGCCATCGCGTTGCGCAAGACGTTTCTCGACCCCAAGCGGTCTGCCATGTTAGCTCTGGACAGGATGTCCTTCAGGGTTAACGAAGGGGAGTTCCTGGCCATTGTCGGGCCGTCTGGCTGTGGCAAGAGCACGCTCTTGCGCCTGCTGGCCGGCCTGGAGCGTCCGATATCGGGTGAGGTGCGGCTGCGCGGGCAATTGTTGACGGCGCCCCGGCGGGAGATCGGTTTCGTCTTTCAGCGGGCCAATCTGATGCCCTGGCGCACCGTGCTGCGCAATATTGCCCTGCCCCTGGAGCTGAACCACACCCCCCGCGCCGAGGCGCTGGCGCGCGCTCAGGCTTTGGTCTCCCTGGTGGGGCTGGATGGCTTCGCGGACGCCTATCCCCATCAGCTTTCTGGAGGTATGCAACAGAGGGTTGCCCTGGCCCGGGCCTTGATCCACGAGCCCAGCGTCCTGCTGCTGGATGAGCCCTTCGGTTCTTTGGATGCCCTGACGCGCGAGCGCATGAACAACGAGTTGCTGCGCATCTGGGACCTGCGCCGCACAACGGTGGTGATGGTGACACACAGCATCCAGGAGGCTCTCTACCTGGCCGACCGGGTGCTGGTAATGGGGCCGCGGCCTGGTCGGGTGCGGGCCGAGTTCCTGGTGCCTCTGCCACGGCCTCGCAAGCCCGAGATGACCGCCACTTTCGAGTTCATGCGTCTGGTGCAGGCGGTCCGGGCCGAGATCGTGGATGGGCAGGAGATGGAGGCCGGCCGGCGTTAAGGAGGAGCAGCACCCTGCGGCCGTGGGTGGACATAAATTCTCAACGCGGCAGACCGAAGGCGAGCCCCAGTATGGCGTGCGCGGTGGTCTCGGTGTTGGTGTCACCTCGGGGTTGCCCCGTGGCGTCGTATAAGGTGTAGAAACCGCCGCCACACGGCTGGCCATCGCAGGTGGCCTGGGGCGGAGCCTGCTTGTCGAGCAACGCTTCCAGGACAGCCGCCGGCCGCGGTTCACCGATGACCCGGGCCACGTAGAGAGCCAGGCCGAGTTTGTAGGTCTCATAGAGGCATTCGCCTTTTTCGCAAAAGCCCGCATACCCCTTATCTGCGAAGCCTTTGCCATCCCACATTTGCATGGCTAAGTGATAATATCTTTGAGCCTCTGGCCGGTCTCCAGCCCAAACAGCCCTCAGCGCACAGAACAAGACGAGATCAGCGTACTGATTCCAGTCATCTAACCTGTTACCCTCTAGCCTGGTCTCCAGCCATATCTCCTCTTCCCCGATTTGATCGTGCAGAGTTTGAGTTGGAGTATAGGGTGGCCAGGCAACGATCTCCCCGCGCAGCACCTCGATCAGACCATGGTATGGGTCTCCATATTGCGGTCGCCGCAAAGTGGACAACAACTGCGCGGATAACTCATCCTCACCGGCCGCCTGCAGGGCATACACGGCCAGGCGGTTATCAGTTGCCAGCCAATAGCGGTGGGGCCATACAACTGGCGACTCGCGCAGCAGGCCCACGGTGGGATTGAACTCCCCCTGCAGGTAACGGATGGCCTCCTCCAGGGCCACGCGACGTCGGTATGCGTCGAGGGCCAACAGGGCAAGGGACGTTGTCTCCACGTTCGGATATGCCCTTTGGCCATGTAAATCGTAGTGCGTACGGAATCCGCCCGATGCCTCGTCCTGCACGCTGAGAAGGACATCCCGGAGCTTCTGCAGTTCATCCATCGGCGCGCCGATGAGCGCGCCCACATACAGGCCCCAGGCCGGCCCAATGGTCTCATACACGCCCCCGCGATCCCAATAGGCCTTGTCTCGCCAGCCCCGGTCATCGAACTTCCCCATCTCGATGGCATGAAGCCGCAAGGCACTTTCGCGATGCCCCTGGTTATACTCGTTCAGAGCCGCCATGAACGCCAGGTTGGCATAGGCCGACCAGTCGTAGAAATAGCACATGTAGGGATCAGTTGTAAGGCTCAAATGATCCTCCTGGATCACGTAATCTGGCCCGACCTGCTCCACAATCCTGTCTGCAGCATGATAGGGCGGCCAGGTGATCGTTTCTCCCCAGGCAACTTCGATGAAATCGTTCTGGTTGTAGTTGTAGCGCGACAGGCTAGCTCGCAACCTGTCAGCCAGCTCCACGTAGGCCCCCAGGGTCTCCAGGGTGTAGGCCGCCAGGGCGTTATCGTTGGTCAGGTAGTGCTTATTCGCGTAGGGCAGGCCGCTGGTGGGGCTCTCGCTGCCATCACACCGGGTCTGGCGGGGAGTGGTGCCTGCCTCGGGGACGGACTCACGCAACAGTTCAACGTTCGGATTGTACTGCCTGACCAGAAAGGCGATGCCGCGTTGAATCTCGGGAGAGCAGATCAGACCACCTACCTGCACAATTGGAAAATAGGTCTTCTCGGTTGGCCCATTGTCTTCGGCATACGTGCCCTGGGCTATAACAGCCACGGCCATTAGTAAGATCATCACTGTCCTGAACATAATTCTACCTCCTCGCCCGGCTCATAGCCTGGCTCGCACAAAGAGCCACGGCCATACCACAATCGCCCACAGGAACGCCAGGCCATAGCGCACGACCCGCAGCGCCAGGCCTACCGCCATCGGCTCCTGTGGAAACAGCACGCGCAGCCCCATCCAGATGGCCAGCAACCCCGCCATGCCGACCAGATAGCGCACTGCCCGCTTCCATCCCGGGCCGTCCACTGCAAACCGCACGTAGCGCGCTTCCAACGCCAGGCCAATGCCCAGGCCGAGGATCATGCCGGCCAGATTGGCAGCCTCGGCCAGGGTGGTGCTGTAGGCCTCGGCATAAAGCTCACCGAACGCAGCACCGCTGCCGAAGGGGATCGCCAGCGCGGTCTGGTTCAGCACGAAGGCCAGGCCGGCTGCAGCCGTCGCCAGGAGTATGTGGCCCCATAGCGGCAGCCTCCCCAGCCAGCTCCTCAGGCGCGTCTGCAGCAAGATGTAGCCCGCCAGTACCCCAAGTCCCACCGCCACGCCCCAGATCACATCGCCTGGGAAGTGCACCCCCAGGTAGACCCGCGACAGCGCCACCAGGCCAGCCGCCACGCCCAGTGCTATGGCACTGATCCATCGCCCCAGGCTCGCACGCGACCGGCCAGCCCCCACGATCACCCACCCCGTATAGCCAGCCAGCACGGCCGCGTTCTGGCTGTGGCCGCTGGGCAGGGCAAAACTCGTCGCGTCGCTCAACTGCAGTCCAGGCTGGCCCCAGAACGGCCGCGGGTGCTTGAAGAAACCCTTGCACAGGCCGTTGGCAAAGGCCGACGTCACCAGCAGCAGAGCCAGGTCAATCCCCAGCGCTTTGTCCACACACCAGAAGAAGAGGGGCACAAGGAGGAAAAAGAACGCCTCATCGCCGAAGAAGGTGATGATCTGCATGGGGAGCCTTAGCCCCGCGTCCCCCTGAACGGCCTGCACCCATGCGACTTCCCAGAGAGAGCTGCCCAAGAGCGCAGTGAGGAGGCCGGCTGCCAGGAAGACCACCAGAGCAAGAGCGATCAGAAACCGCATGTGTTGGCGCATAGAAGCTCTCTGGTCCTGCATGGCCGGCCTATTCCCCCACCACCTTGACCCAGACTTCGCGCTGCCGGGGGCCATCGAACTCGGCCAGGTAGATGCCTTGCCAGCGGCCCAGCCGCGCTCTGCCCTGGCTGACGAGCAGGGTCACGCTGTGGCCTACCAGCGAGGCCTTGATGTGGGCTGGTGAGTTGCCCTCGTCGTGGCGATGGCGCGGGTCGGCCCGCACCAGGTCGCCCAGGGTGAGCAATATGTCATGTCGTACGTCGGGGTCCCAGTTCTCGTTGAGGGTCAGCCCGGCTGTGGTGTGGGGCAGGAAGAGGGCACAGATGCCTTCCTGGATGCCGGAACGCGCGATAGCTTCCTGTACCTGCCGGGTGATATCAATCAATGCCGAACCGGCTGGGGTAGCGATAAGAAGTGTCTCCATGCTGGCCTCCTGCCGCTATTGTACGCAAGGAGCAGCATCTTGTCGAACTGGGCCCATTGTGGGCTTGCGCAGCGAACGGGCGCAAGCAATGACAAGGGAGGGGGTGCTCCCCGGGCTTTCGCTGCGCACGCCCATCGCGCCTGGCTCTACCACACCATCAGCCCTGAATGGGCCGAACGGGAACCCTGCCTACAGCCAGGCCAGGGTTTTTTAGGTATTTTACACATGACAATTTGACTAAAACCCAGACCGGTAGTAGCATCGTGCCCGTTTGCGGGGTGGCTGATCGTAGGCCACTGCATGAGAGGAGAAAAGGGGAGAGGGCCATGGCGCACCCGCTTACCAGCAGCGCTGCTGGCGCTGTGCTGAGCCAACTGCAGAAGCGTGGCTCGGCAACGATTAAGGAGCTGGAGAACGCCCTGGGCGTGACCGCCACAGCCGTGCGCCAGCAAGTCTCCAGCCTGCTGGCCAACGGCTACATCGAGCAGCATGTAGAACGTCGCGGCCGCGGGCGGCCCAGGCATGTCTACTCCCTGACTCCCAAGGGCCGCAGCCTCTTCCCACACCACTACGACGAGTTCACCAACTCCCTTCTGCGGGAGATCCTGCTTACCGAAGGTCCCGACAAGGTCCAGGAGTTGTTGGGCCGGCTCAGCAGGCGCATGGCCGAACAGTATGCACAGCAGATCTCCGGCCAGGCGGCAGCCGAACGGGCTATCGCGCTGACCGAACTTCTGAATGCCAAAGGGATTCTGGCCGAAGTGTGTTGCGGGCCAGATGGCATCGTATTTTGCGAGTATACATGTCCATACTACGAGCTGGCGCGCGAGCACCGCGCCATCTGCGATATGGAAGAGGACATGATCACCCACGTCATCCGGCATCCCGTGGTGCTGGTGGCGTGTACGCTGGACGGGCACCACGGGTGCCAGTTTCGAGTTGAGGAAGCGGAGCCAGACGCCAGGCAGGATGACCCCCTGCTGGCTGTCGGGGCCTGATCACCGTAAGGGGGCGGGGTTATGTGGGGGCAAGGCGGCCTTGCGCTAGTGACATCAAGTTAACGGTCACAGCTCCCGCCCACCGTTCTCCCAGCCCCTGCTTGCTAGGGTCGGGGGGACTGGGGAGGGTGGCCCGCAGGCCGGGTGGGGTAACCTCTTACAAGGGTAGGTTTTTCGCCAGAAGGCCCGGACGTGAACGTCCAGGCTGAAAGAGCGAAGCCCTGCGGGCCAAGAATCCACCCCCGAAGGCCTCGGTCCCGAGGGGGGCTTTGCCCTCTTAGCCCGGTGATTTATCGCCGGGCAGCCTCCCAACCCTGCAAAAACCTACCCTTAT
>DAOTZS010000160.1:0-12174 GCA_034434335.1 Anaerolineae bacterium | reverse complement strand
CGGGCAGGCGGGGAGCAGCATGGAAAAGTTCCTGTTAGCCCGCGGCTGCCTGACCCAGGCCGGGGATGGCCTGGTGCCCACCTATGCCGGCGTGCTGCTCTTTGGCCGGCAACCTCAGCGCTTCCTGCGCAGCGCCGAGATCATCCTGGTGCGCTATGCCGGCCCCAAGATGAGCGATGAATTCCTGCGCCACGACGCAACCGGCACCCTGCCCGACCAGATCCGGCAGGCCGAGGCGTTTGTCTCGGCCAATATGCGCCGGGGGATGCGGCTGCGCGGCCTCACGCGGGAAGAGACGACGGAGTATCCGCTCTCTGTGGTGCGCGAGGCCATTGTCAACGCGGTGGCCCATCGGGATTATGCCATCCGCGGGGAGAGCATCCGGGTGCTCATGTTCAGCGACCACCTGGAGGTTTATAGCCCCGGCCGGCTGCCGGGACATGTCACCTTGCAAAATCTGCTCCACGAGCGTTTTTCGCGCAACGAAGCGATCGTCCAGGTGTTGTCAGATTTGGGCTTTGTCGAACGCCTGGGTTACGGCATTGACCGCATGATGGCTGCCATGGCCGAGGCAGAGTTGCCGCCCCCGCTGTTTGAGGAGACAGTGGCCGGCTTCCGGGTCACCCTGCGTGGCCATGGCGAAGAGCTGGTGAGCCCCGCGCAGACGCAACGCTGGGGCAACCGATTGCTGAACCCCCGCCAGGAACGCGCCCTGGCCTACCTGCTCGAACACGGACGGATCACCAACCGGGAGCTGCGCGAACTGGCCCCCGACGTCAGCGATGAGACCATCCGCCGGGACCTGGCCGATCTGGTGGATCAGGGGCTAATTATGAAGATCGGGGAACGGCGGGCCACCTACTATATCTTGAAGGTAACTATTCAGCGGTGACTGGAAGGGCCACGCCGGAAGCTCGCCCGAGGCGTCACCCTTTTTGGGCCTGCGGCCAGAGGTCGGCCTTCGCCGACCTCTCTCATGATGCATACATGAAGGATGTCGGCGGAGGCTGACACCCGGCACGAAGTGCCCAGGAGGGGCGATTTCAATCGGCCTGAATAGTTACTCTTGAAGTAGCCTCGTACGCCCCTTGCCCTCTCTGCCCCCGACGACGGGGGGTGATAAGCATGGCTATTCTCATCACCGGTGCCCCTGGCAGCGGCAAGACAACCCTTATCCGACGCCTGCTGGCCGGGCTTGACCGACCGGCTGGGGGCTTCTATACCCAGGAGATACGCCACCAGGGAGCGCGCCTGGGCTTCGAGCTCATTACCCTGGACGGCCGGCAAGGCATCCTGGCCCATGTGGATATCCGGGGCAGATACCGGGTGGGCAGATATGGTGTGGACCTGAATGTGCTGGACGACATCGGCGTGGGTGCCATCCGGGCTGCCGTTGTCGCGAGGGCAGTGGTGGTTATTGACGAAATCGGCCCCATGGAAATCGCCTCGGAGCGTTTCCGCCAGGCCGTGATAGAGGCGCTGGACAGCCATGCCACGGTGCTTGCCACGATCGTGAAACGCAGTATCCCTTTCGCCGATCAGATCAAGGCCAGGCCGGATGTGCGCCTGTTCGAAGTGCGGCCGGACAATCGAGAGGAGCTGGTTTCCTGTATTGCTCCTCTGCTAAAAGCGGGCGAAGCGTAAAACGTAATCGTCGGCCGGGTACGGATTTCCGGTGCAGACGATGGCCTAAGGCGCGAAGCCGGTGAGCCAGCCCGGGATCGCGCTCTATCTGTGGAAAAAACCTTGTAGGAGGTTGTCAATGCGAGCTTTGCTGATCTATCCGGAGTTCCCGGATACCTTTTGGAGTTTCAAACATGCCCTCAAGTTCGTGCGCAAGAAGGCCAGTGCCCCACCCTTGGGGCTGCTGACCGTGGCAGCCATGCTCCCGTCCGACTGGGAGCTACGCCTGGTAGACCTCAATGTGCGCGACCTGAGGCCCGACGATCTGGCCTGGGCCGACATCGCCCTGGTCAGCGCGATGATTGTGCAGCGCAAGTCAGCTGAGGAAGTTATCGCGCGCTGCAAGGAGGCCGGCCTGAAGGTGGTAGCTGGCGGCCCCCTTTTCACCATGGAGTATGACAAGTTCCCCCTGGTGGATCACTTCGTCCTCAAAGAAGCCGAGATCACCCTGCCGCCCTTCCTGGCAGACCTGGCCCGGGGCACGCCGCAGCGCATCTACACCACCAACGAGTTCCCCGACCTCCGGCTGACCCCTATCCCGCTCTGGCACCTGGCTGACCTGAAGCATTACGAAACTGTGAGCATTCAGTTCTCGCGTGGGTGCCCCTACCACTGCGACTTCTGCAACGTGACCGCCCTTCTGGGCCATCGGCCGCGCACCAAAAGCGCAGCGCAACTGGTGGCCGAGCTGGATGCCCTCTATAAGCTCGGCTGGCGCAAGAACGTCTTCTTCGTGGATGACAACTTCATCGGCAACAAGAAGGTGCTCAAAGAGGAGGTCTTGCCGGCCCTGATCGAGTGGCGCCGCGACAAGACGGGCCTGCCCTTCAACACCGAGGTTTCGATCAACCTGGCCGATGACCCTGAGCTGATGCGCCTGATGGTCGAGGCGGGTTTTGACACGGTGTTTGTAGGGATCGAGACCCCCAACGAGGACAGCCTGGCCGAGTGCAGCAAGACGCAGAACAAGGGCCGCGATCTGGTCGCCAGCGTCAAGCGGTTGCAGCGGGCGGGCCTCCAGGTGCAGGGCGGGTTCATCGTGGGCTTCGACAGCGATACCCCCTCGATCTTCGAGCAGCAGGTCAACTTCATCCAGATGAGCGGCATCGTCACCGCCATGGTGGGCCTGCTACAGGCCCCTCCCGGCACTCGCCTCTACGAGCGCATGCGCCGGGAGGGCCGGCTGGTAGGGGACCTGTCGGGGGACAACGTCGATGGCACCACCAACATCCTTCCCAAAATGGGCCTGGATACCCTGCGCGCGGGCTATCGCAAACTGCTCGACCAGCTCTATTCTCCCCAGTACTACTACCAGCGGGTGAAGACCTTCCTGCGCGAGTACCAGCCGCCCAAGGTCAGGGTACACCTGGAGCCGCAGTACATCCTGGCCTTCTTGCGCTCGATATACCAGCTTGGCATCCGCGGGGTAGAGCGCGCGCACTACTGGCGCCTGGTCTTCTGGACCCTCTTCCGCCGGCCAAAGCTGTTCCCGCTGGCGATCACGCTGGCCATCTACGGCTTCCACTTCCGGCGGGTAGCCCAGATGCATGTCCAATAAGGGGGCTCAAGCGGGGATGATCGCAGAATTCGCAGCACGGTTGACCCCCGAGCAGCTTGCTCTATGGGAAAGCCTGGATAGCCCGGCTGCTATCCAGGCCTTCCTGGACACCATCCCCTACAGCGCGGAGGATGTTAACCGCTCTCCCCTGCGGGTGTTGCGCGAAAGGCGGGCTCACTGCCTGGACGGGGCGATCTTCGCGGCGGCCGCGCTGCGCCGGCTCGGCCAGCCGGCCGTGATCGTTGACCTGCTGCCGGAACCGGGCACCGACGATGACCACGTGATCGCCATCTACAAGCGAGAGGGGTTATGGGGCGCGATCGCCAAGTCCAACTTCACCGGGCTGCGTTTCCGTGAGGCCATCCACCGTACCCTGCGCGAGCTGGTCCTTTCTTACTTCGAGGCGTACTTCAATGTGCTGGGCCAGAAGACGCTGCGCAGCTACACACTGCCGCTCAATCTGGAGCGGCTCGACACCCTGCACTGGATGTGGGACGATGCGGGGGTAGATGCCATCGAACGGCGACTGGGGAGCATGCGGCGGGTGTCCCTGGTGACACCCGCCATGGCCCAGGCCCTTTCGCCTGTGGACGGGCGTTCCTATCAGGCCGGCCTGCTGGGCGCCGACCTGGCGGGCCTGTATCAGCCACGCCAGAGCCCCTGAAGGGGGTCTCCTTATCCCACATTATCCCCCATTATCCCACACAATTCCCACAACGCCTTCAGCGAATAGCCTCCAGCGTCTTGACCAGGTCTTGCTGCCAGACCTCATCCTCGCGCATGGTCAGCCAGATGCCCTGGCGCGCCACCCGCGCTGGCAACCCCTGGGCGGTGAGCCGCGCCTGCAAGGCGCGGCGGTCCAGCTCTTCCAGGCGAGGACACTTGATGAGCAGTTGGCCCTGCTCCTGAGCGATGGCCTCGACCCCGGCCATAATGGCCAGCACCTTAACGCGGGCAATAAAGAGCAGGTTTTGCACCTGCTCGGGCACCGGGCCGAAACGATCGGCGAACTCCTGGGCCATGTCGTCTACCGCTTCGACGCTGGTCAGGCCGGCCAGCCGACGGTAGAGCTGCAGGCGCAGAGCCCCCTCGGGCACGTAGGATTCGGGGATGCGGGCCGGCAGCCGGAGGTCCAGGGTCACCGCCGGGGGGATGGGGGACTGGAAGCCGGCCACCTCAGCCGCGGGGCGGGCTGTCCCTGCCCCTTCCCACTTCTGGCGGGCCTCCTGCACCGCCTGGGCCAGGAGCCGGGTGTAGAGGTCAAAGCCTACGGCGGCGATGTGGCCATGTTGCCGCGCGCCCAACAGCTCACCCGCGCCCCGGATCTCCAGGTCCTGCATGGCGATGCGAAAACCTGCCCCCAGCTCGCTGGCCTCCTGGATTGCTTCCAGCCGGCGCCGGGCATCCTGGGTCAGCATCTTGTACTTGTCCACCAACAGATAGGCATAGGCCCGTACCGCCGAACGCCCCACGCGGCCGCGCAACTGATAGAGCTGAGCCAGCCCAAACTGGTCGGCCTGGTTGATGATGATGGTGTTGACATTGGGGATATCGAGGCCGCTCTCGATGATGCTGGTGCACACCAGCACATCGTATTCCCCTTCGGCAAAGGCCATCATCACGGACGAAAGCTCCCGTTCTGGCATCTGGCCGTGGGCGACCGCGACACGCGCCTCGGGCACGATCTTGCGCACCCTCGCTGCCATCTGCTCGATCCCCTGCACGCGGTTGTGGACAAAGTAAACCTGCCCATTGCGGTCGAGCTCTCGTAAAATCGCCTGGCGGATCAGGGTCTCATCGTACTCTCCCACAAACGTCTTGATCGGGAGCCGCTCCTCGGGGGGAGTTTCGATGGTGCTCAGGTCGCGCACGCCGGTCAGGCTCATGTGCAGGGTGCGCGGAATCGGGGTGGCGGTCAGGGTCAGGACGTCTACCTGGACCCGCATGCGCTTGATATGCTCTTTGTGCGCCACCCCAAACCGTTGTTCCTCGTCTACGATCAATAGCCCCAGGTCCTTGAAGACCACATCTTTGCTCAGGAGGCGATGGGTGCCGATCACCAGGTCGACGGTGCCGTTGGCCAGCCCTTCCAACACCCGTTGCTGCTGCGCGGGGGTCTGGAAGCGGGAGAGCATGGCGACGTTCACCGGGAAGGCAGCCAGGCGTCGGCTGAAGTTGGTGTAGTGTTGCTGAGCCAGCACGGTGGTAGGCACCAGCACTGCCACCTGCTTGCCGTCCATGATGGCCTTGAAGGCCGCGCGCAGTGCCACCTCGGTCTTGCCATAGCCCACATCCCCGCAAATGAGCCGGTCCATGGGCCGCGGCTGTTCCATATCGTGCTTGACGGCCTCGACGGCCACCAACTGATCTTCGGTTTCCACGTAGGGGAAGCTGGCTTCCAGCTCGGCCTGCCAGGGCGCGTCGGGGCTGAAGGCGTGGCCCTGGACCACCTCGCGCGCGGCGTAGAGTTCGAGCAACTCCTGGGCGATCTCGTCCACTGCGCGCTTGGCCCGTGCCTTGACCAGCTCCCAATCGGCCGTGCCCAGCCGGTGGAGGACTGGCGGCACGTCGCCAACGCCGACGTAGCGGGCCAGCCGGTCCGCCTGATGCACCGGGACATAGAGGCGGTCGCCCTGGGCATACTCCACCTGCAGGTACTCCCGTTCGACACCGTCCAGGGTCATCTTCACCAGGCCCTGGAACTGGCCGATACCGTGCTCGATGTGCACCACATAGTCGCCGGGGCTGACGTCGGCGAAGAACACTTCAGGCGTGACCCCGCGCGCTCGCCGCGGCCGGCGTGGCCGCGGTTTGCCCCAGCCAAAGAGCTCCGCATCGGTCAGGAACCAGAGGCCTTCCCGGGTGTTATCCTGGCCAGAGGTGCCGTCAGGCGTGAGCAGCCAGCCCTCTTCCATGACGCCCTGCACCAGCGTCAGGCCGGGTGGGGGCAGGGTGGTGATGCTCTCCTGGGGCACGATGGCGTGGCCGGCATCTTGCAGTAGTTCTGCCAGGCGCGCGGCCTGCCGGCTGACCATCACCACGTGGTGGCGCTGGGCCAGGGTGCGCTCCACGTCGCTGATGGTGGTGCGGATCTGGCCCCCATAACGCGGGCCACCGGCGAACGCTCTGGCCAGCGGCGTTTCCACCTCGGCAGCCCACCCGGCGAAGGTGCTGCTGCCCAGGAGCAGGGTTGGCTGGCTGGCCAGGCTGGCGCGTAAAGCCGCGACACTCACATAAGCAGGGCTCAGGCCAGCCGGGATCTCCCCGGCGGCAGCCAGGTCCTTCACCAGTTGCAGGGCCTGTCCTTCCAGGTCTCCCAGGGCGGCGATCACCTCAGCGGCATCGTCAATGAGCAGCAGCCCCTCAGCGCGCGGGCCGGCCTCACCGGTCAGGCGGACCGTGCCGGCGGCTGCCAGGTAGTCCAGCAGGGTAGCCGGCTGGGTGTAGAGGTAGGGCAGGTACCACTCGATGTTGCGGAATCCGCTGCCGGCCATCAGTTGGGCGAGCTCGCGCTCATATTCGGCGCGGGCCGGCGGATGGCAGGTGGAAAAGTCCAGCGCCTGCAGGCGCGGGGCAGCCTGCTGGCCCAGGCGGGGCAGAGCCTCGCTGGCCGGGCTGATCCAGGCCTGGGTCACGTGGCTGACGGTGCGCTGGGTGGCCGGGTCGAAGGTGCGCAGGCTCTCCACCTCATCGCCGAAAAGCTCAATGCGCAGGGGTAGGGCCAGGTTCGGTGGCCAGACATCCACAATGCCCCCACGCCGGCTGAACTGGCCTGGCACCTCTACCACGGGCGTGCTCTCATAGCCCAGGCCGACCCAGTTGGCTATCACCTTTTGCAGATCAAACCTCTGGCCCTGGCGGATGGGGCGCAGCGCGGCGCGCATTTCCCGCACCGGCAGCGTCATCTGCATCAGCCCACGCGCCGAGGTTACCACGATGGGGGCTGTACCACCCTCCCAGGTGAGCAGGCTTGTCAGCGCTTCCAGCCGACGTTGGCGGGTCTCGGGTGTCCAGGGGATGCGCTCGTAGGGCAGGGCATCGGGGTCGGCGAAGAGGTGGACCGGCACTTCGTCGGGCAGCCAGATGCGCAGCTCGTCCACCCACTGGCGGGCGCGGCCACTGCGCGCGGTCAGCACCAGCAGCGGCCGATTCAGGTCGCGCGCCAGCAGCGCCGTCACGTAGGGTCGGGCGGCGTGATATACCCCCAACGGGTCGGCCGGGTAATGGCCAGCCCGCAACGCGGCAACCAGCTCGCGCCAGGCCGGCAACTGCTGGCCGAAAGCAAGCAGACCACTCAGCTTCATCTGGAGGAAATCTCTACCTGCCCACCTCGGCAAGGGCGTTGAAGCGATTCATGGCCACTTCAATCCCGTGTGCCAGCCATGTCTCGATGGCTTCCACGGCCTGCTGCCGGACCAGGACCATCTGCTCCTCCTGCTCCGGTGAGAATGGCTGCAGGACGTAGGCGGCGGGGTCCATCTTGCCGGGTGGCCGGCCGATGCCGATGCGCAGGCGAGGGAACTCCTCGCTGCCCAGGTGTTTGATGATGGATTGAACGCCCTTCTGGCCCCCTGAGCTGCCTCCCGGCCGCAGGCGGATGCGCCCCAGCGGCAGGTCCAGGTCGTCGTAGACCACCAGGAGATCGGCCGGCGCGATCTTGTAGAACCTCAACAGGGGGCCCACTGCCTCCCCGCTGAGGTTCATGTAGGTCATAGGCTTGGCCAACAGCACGCGCTGTACTCTGCCATTGGGGCCGCTGATCTCCCCTATGGCCAGGCGGGCGCGCTTCTGGTATCTGTTGAAGGCCAGCCCATGTCGTTCCGCTAACAGGTCCACCACTTGAAAGCCGATATTGTGGCGGTCGCGGGCGTGCTCGGGACCGGGGTTGCCCAATCCCACGATCATCTTGCCAGGTGGCCCGGCCGGCGGCCGTGCAGGCCAGAGATGGCGCAACAGGTTCACATCCAATCCCTTGTAGAGGTGAGAATGGGCGAGGGGGACTTCCCTCCTGCTCCCAGGGCTTTCGCTGCGCACGCGCCTTCAGGGCCGGAGGCGCAACCACAGCCAATACAGCAACGCTTTAATTCCAAAGAAGAGCCCCACGGCCACGAACACCCCCACCGTATAGGTGGCCGACATGCGGGCGACTGCCAGCAAGCGGGCCGCGCTGAAGAGCTGCTCCGTGGCCGGCACGCTTCCCTGTCCCCCGCCCTCGGTGGGCAGGATGGGGGTGACGTGTGCCTCGGGTGTGGCGGTGGGCTCGGGCGTCGGTGTTTCTACGGCCGGCAGCTCCACGATCACCGTAGGGGTTGGCGGCAGGGGCGTTGGGATGGGGGTTGGGGTGTCGGTCACTGCCGGCGTGGGGGTGTCGGGCGGCCTGGTGTTGACCACCAACACCCGCCGTGGGTCGCTGTCCAGGTAGTTGCCGTCCTGCTTGACGACCCGCACGCGCAACGCGTAGGTGCCATCGGGGACCGAGCGGGAATCCCAGGTGCCCAACAGGCCCAGGGGCTGCTGCTGGTAGTGGGCGTCGCCGATGAAGATCCACGACTGGTCCGAGGGCACAGGCCAGGGCGCGTAGTACAGTTCATATCTCTGGAACTGCGGATGAGTGGCGGAACCGACGATCTGCACCACTCCCCGCACGGGCGCATCTTGTTCTGGTTGCGCGATCACCGGGGGCTGCTCCTGGATCAACGGCGCAGCCAGGGCTGGCAGCGATAGCGCCAGGCCCAAGATCAGCACCAAACCTGCGAGCCTCGCCAACTTCATGATATCCGGTTACCTCATCTAAGGGATTAAGGCCCACAGCCGCCGCCCCCACTGCAGAGAGTACGCGGCGAACCATGTGCAAGCTAATAGTCTAACACAAAAGGGTGGGCTCCCCAAACCTGGAAAAGCCTTGGCAAAGCAGGGGTGTGTCCCAATATCGTCGGGAACTTGGTCCGGACGCAACCAGCAACTGTAGCACAGCCGCCAGGCCTGTATGCGCAGGCTGACCGCCTGCGCTATAGATGCAGCGCAAGCGGCCGGGCCGACATTTACAAACATCCCCAGCGGGTGGGCGAGGCATGCCTCGCCCGTACTGGCGTCCAAAAGGCCTGGAGAACGGCACTCCGCTGGCGCTCCGTGCCTGACTACGAACGGCCCGACAAAATTGGGACACACCCCAAAGCAGTGCCGCGCGAGGAACGGCCTCTGTGCGCAACCCTCCCGCTGGCTACGCCTGGACGACCACCTTGTGATACAATGGAGGTAACCATTCAGGCCGATTGAAATCGGCCTCCCTGGGTACTTCGTGCCAGGCCTCGGCCCGAAGGGTGTCGGCGGAGGCCGACACCCTTCATGTGTGCATTACCAGAGAGGTCGGCGAAGGCCGACCACTGGCCGCAGGCTCCAAAAGGGTGACTTCCAGTCACCGCCTGAATAGTTACCAATGGAGTAGGCAGTAGCAGGTCCCTTTTTACGGTTAGCAGTTTAGTGCATCTGAAAGGTTGATGCTATGACACTCCCGATTGCGACCGAAGCGGTCCCTCTGGTGACAGACGTTGACGGCGTTATTCGAGTGGGAAAGACGCGGGTAACGCTTGACACGGTTATCTCGGCTTTTCTTGACGGTGCTACGGCGGAAGAGATAATCCATCAATATCCGTCCCTAGATCTGGCAGATGTATATTTTGTAATCGCTTATTACCTGCGACGGCGTGCTGAAGTTGACGCCTATCTTCAGCGACGGCAAGAGCAGGCCGAAAGGATTCGCCAACAGAACGAGTCGCGCTTCGATCCCTCGGGCATACGTGACCGTTTGTTGGCACGGCGAGCCAGGCGGAGTCTGTAGTCATGCTTGGCCTGGCTGCCGACGAGAATTTCAATCAATCTGGACTCCGGCGAATTCTGGGACACCCACATCTTAGGCTCGGCAACCTGAGAAGCACAAGATGTGGGCTTCGTAGTAGCGACTTTAGTCGCTTTCAGCGTGTCCCGAACGACTAAAGTCCGTTACTACGAAGAAAATCGCCAGTGTCCCATCAGGGAGAAGAACTACCTACCAAGGAGCATCCGGGCAAGCGCTATCAAAGACGCGGCGAAGGCATATCTCTGTAGCGCAGGCCGCCAGGCCTGTATGCAGGCTGACAGCCTGCGCTACGTTACCTGCAAACCGATTCGGATAGGTAGTTACGAGAAGTGCACGTGAAAATGACCCTCATTAACCGTCTGCTGGCAGGATTGACGCTCAGCGGCCCTGTCAGCGATCTGCGCGTGGGGACGCACTGGACCGCCGTAGTGGTGGAGACGCCAGCCGGCCCTCGGGCCGGCCTGGCAGCCACCCAGATCGTGCACGATCTGGAGCACGGCTTGCCAGCGGTGCGCGAGGCCGGCCGGTTGATTGGCCGAGACGCCCGTGAGCTGGCCGGCCTGGCCCACTCCGACAGCCCCACCGAGCGCAGCATCGGCTTTGCCGCGCTCAATGCCCTGCTGGAGGTGGACGAGGCCGCGTGCACCGAGGTCAACGCGGAGGAGCTTATCCTTGCCCGCGGCAGAGGGCGTCGCGTGGCCGTGGTGGGGCATTTCCCCTTTGTGCCCCGCGTGCGTGAAGCGGTGGGCACTTGCTGGGTGCTGGAGCTCAATCCTGGCCCGGGCGACCTGCCGGCAAGCTATGCCCCTCGGGTTATTCCCCAGGCCGACGTGGTGGCCATCACCGGGATGACGTTGGTCAACCATACGTTCGAGGAATTGGTGGCGTTTTGCCGGCCCGATGCCTTCGTCGTCGTCCTGGGCCCCAGCACCCCTCTCTCCCCTCTTCTCTTTGACTATGGCGTGGATGCCATCTCTGGTACCCTGGTGGTAGACATCCCCGCCGTGCTGGCGGCCGTGAGCCAGGGGGCCACCTTCCGCCAGATCCCCGGGAAGCGGCTGGTGACTATGGCCCGCGGGCCTGGGGCGCAGGGCCTCTAATCTATGGCCAGGTCGTCCGCCAGGTGGGCCGGGTCATAGCCATCCGGCAGGCGCACCAGGTGGGCAGGGCAGCCGGCGCGGCAGTCCCCGTTGCCGAAGCCGGGGATCGGCGCAGTGGCGCCCGGCAGGGCCAGCAGCTTCTGCACCCAGGCGCATTCCAGCCTTGCCGCGCTCACCTGGTACAGGACCTGCGCGACGGGCAGGATGGCTGTGAGGTAGTCGATGTGCCAGTGAGGGCGCTTGGGCGCGCGACAATGGCGGGTCAGCCGTGCGGCCAACCCTCCCGGCCCATGGGCGCTGCCGACGTACACATAGTGCCCGGCCGGCAGCCGACAGGCCCCGAGACGCCCTACAACCACCTCCAGCGGCGCGGTGGCTGTGAGGAGTAAGGCATATGTGCCGGGTTCGGCAGGGGAGTGAAGAGGTTGCATAACGCTTCGCCTGCTCTACGATCTCTGCCACCCTACACTATACCGGTGCCTGGCCGGCCTGTCAAAGCCGGGGTAGGTTGGAGGGCAAAGCAGCCCACAGGGCTTTGCCGAGTTAGGCCGACGTTTATCGTTGGGTTGACCACGAGAAATTTCCAGACAAACTCTCACAGTCGGCCAGATGGAGAAGTCAATGGCCTGAGCCCTCCGAGTCAGACCCTCATAGAGCCCCCCTCCTGTGGTTTGCTCCTCCCTTATTTTACGTGTTACAATGTTGTTGTGGCTTGTACGTACCATCAGTGAAGAGCCTGTAGTCTTCGCTTCTCAGGAGACTATGGAGGATGGTTCAAAATTGGTTAACACTTTCTGCTCCCTAGTGCCGCGTTAAGCTAGATTCTGGCATTTTGCACTCAGTGCGTTACCCCTCTCACCCCCTTTCCCCCGCTCTCCCCTGGGAGGGGAGAGCGGGGGAAATCCCAAGTGTGGGGGTTTCTGGGGCGGCGAAGCCGCCCCAGAAACCCCCTTAATGCCGATCTCCCCGCCCCCTGA
>DAOTZS010000159.1:0-4940 GCA_034434335.1 Anaerolineae bacterium | reverse complement strand
TTCAGGCACGAGCCCCTGGGCAGCGAGGCAGACTCGTGGCGCCGCGCCATCGCGGCCATCGTTGGACCCCAACCGTAGGGGCGACCCTTGTGGTCGCCCCATAGGCATCAAGTTAAGGAGACCAGATAGCTGCTCTCTCTGGGGGGACGAAGACCCTCCCCTGCCAGCCCCCCGTAGGGGGGCGCGGCAGGGGAGGGTAGCTTTGACCGTTAACTTGATGCCAATAGGGCGACCCTGGTGGTCGCCCCATATGCATCAAGCCGTATGGGCACGGCGCCGCCGTGCCCATACGGTGGCCTGGGCCACCGAGTCGGCCCGACCGCTGAAGGCCCGGGCCAGGGCCAGCAGCCCCAGCAAGGTATCCTCCGAAGTGGGGCAAAGGCGATAACCGACCTGAAAACGCGCGTGGATCAACTGGCGCAAGAGGGCGATCTTCTGAGCCAACCCGCCGGAGAGCACCAGGCCCTGCCAACTGCGCTCCGGAGAGAGGCGCAGCGCCGAGGCATAACAGTTATCGGCAATGTTCTGAAAGGCGGCCCGGAACAGGTGGCCTACCGTCATCTCCTCTTCGCGCAGGTTGATAATCTCACCCCGATCGCCGCACGAAGAGGGGAAGAAGGCCAGGTTCACGCGCAGCCTGGTCTCGCTCACAGCCGTCGCCGAGCGGATGATGTAGTCCCAGGGATCCTCCAGGCTCACCCCTTGCGCCTCGGCCAGCTCTGAAAGGAGCCGCACCAGCGCGTTCAGGGCCCGGCCGGCTGGGACATTGGTAATCGCTTTCAGGTAGCGGCCGTCGAAGAAGGGCCGTGTCTGGAAGTCGCCGAACTCGGGGCCGGGGGTGATCAGGCTGACCTGACAGCCAGTGGAGATGTTGAGGGAAAGCTCTTCCGGCTGGAGCAGGGCCCCGACCAGCGCGCACTGATAATCTCCCACCGGGGTGTAGCAGGGAAATACCTGGCCCTCGAAGCGTAGGTGGCCGACCACCTCGCCCTGCCGGCGCAGCGTCGGCCAGCGCAGACCATCCAACCCCAGCTTACCGAGGACCTGCCCATGCCAGTCACCTGTCTCCAGGTTCAGCGCGCCATGCGCCGCGGCGTTGGTGATCTCGGTCGTGGGCTCCACGCCGCAGAGGTTGGCCAGCACGAAATCGGGCAAAGAGGCCGGGAAAACAGCCTCGCGGGGCAGACGCCCCTGCTCCGCCAGCCAGAAGAGGACACTCACCGGCAAGTCGGGGCGCAGCTCGTTGCCGAGTTGGCGGGTCTCATCGGCCGAGAGCCGCGCCCGCAGGACCTCGAAGTAGCTCCCCTGGCCAGATGGGTGGGGCTCCAGAGCCCTGGTATCCTGCCAGGTGGTCAGGTTCGAGGCCGGCTGCCCCCGCGCGTTGGTGAGCACCAACCCGTGCATCTGGCTGCACATGACAAGTCCTTCGCACGGCAGGGCGTGGGGCAAGAGATCGTGCAGGAGCTGGCGCACCGCGGCCAGAATGACGTCAGTATCATACTCGCAATGGAGGGTTGGTAATCCCGGTAACGGCGTGGGGAAGGGAACCCGCACGATGTGGCTAAGGCGAAGCCCATCTACATCCAACACCGCACCCTTGATGAAGGAAGTGCCGAGGTCGATCCCAATAAAAGGCATGCTACCCTCGCCGCAGCCCATTACCAGGGTGCCTGCATCCCACCTAACCCTGGACTTTGTTGGTCAGCACCAGCGTCCCAACGGCGATGCGGATGATATCGCCGGGAAGCAATGTGAAGTCGTCCGGGGGCACGATCCCTGTGCCAGTCATCAGGAGGACACCAGCTGGAAAGGCCAGGCTGCGGCAGAGGTAACTCACCAGCTCTTCCAGCGGCCTGACCATCTGGCTGGTGCGCGTTTCACCGGCAAAGCAGCAAACCCCACCGCGCGTGATCTGGAGGCTCACTGGCAGGTCTCTCAATGCATCAGGCTCTGCCAGGAGGATGCCAGGGCCGAGGGCACAGGAACCATCGTAAATCTTGGCCTGGGGCAGGTAAAGGGGATTTTCACCTTCGATATCGCGGCACGACATGTCGTTGCCGGCGCAGAATCCTACGATCTGGCCTTGGCAGTTGATAACCAGGGTCAGCTCTGGTTCGGGCACGGTCCAGCGGCTATCGTGGCGGATGCACACGGCCGCGTCTGGGCCGATCACCCGCCAGCCAATGGCTTTGAAGAACAGCTCGGGCCGCGGAGCCTGATAGACGCGGGCGTAGACATCGGCGACCTGCGACTCCACCTGGCGGGCGTCGCGGCTGCGGCGATAGGTGACCCCTGCGGCCCACACCTCATGATCGGGCTCCACAGGTGCAAGCAGGGGGCCTTCAGCCGGCTCGCTGTCACGGGCAGATGTTGCCAGCCCCTTCAGCAGCTCTTCCATGTCGCCGCGCGGCATGGCCAGCAGGCTGCCCAGAGTAAGGCCGGGTGGCAGCCACCGGCTATCCAGGGCCCAGCGCGGCCCTGCGGAGGATCGATGTCGGGTCAGGTAAAGGGTTGTTTTCACGGCCGGGTTTCTCCATGGTCAACTCGCTGCTCAAGAGCGAGGTGTTGCAAAGCTACAAAAGAAGGGTTTTGCGGTGAGGCCCATGGCCTCACCGCAAAACCCTTTTCTCTCTTCCCTCTTCTCAATCCCTGGTCTGCGGCTTGCCATCACCGCCGGCCCAGCCTGCACAGCGCTGCGGTCGCGGCCTCCTGCAACAGCCAGATATCACTGCTCACGGTAACAAACAGGAAGCCCCGCTCCAGCCAATGCTCGGCCTCGGCAACGGTGTTGGCGTGGATGCCCGGGATCTTGCCCGTCTGGTGACACGCGTCCAGCACCCCCAGGATGGCCTCTTCGTGGAGACGGGCCCCTTCGACCGTATCCCGGTTGACCCCCAGCGAGCGGGCCAGGTCGACCGGCCCAACCCAGCAACCGTCCACTCCTGCCACGGACAGGATTTCCCGCGCCTGCCGGGCAGCCTGTGCTGTTTCGATCTGTACGGCCAGGAATACTTCGTCGTCGGCCCACCTGTCATACCCTGGCGCGTAATGGCTGAGCAGGGCCCATCCAGCAGAGCGGCCTCCGCGCGGTGGGTAGCGCATAGCATAGGCAGCGGCCCGTGCTTCTTCGGCCGAGTTGACCATGGGGATAGCCAGGCCCAGGGCCCCGCGGTCGAGCAGCCGGCCGATGGCAGCGAAATCATTCTGGCGCACCCGTGCCATGGGCACAGCCGTGCCCAGGCAGATAGCCCGGAAGGCTGCCAGCGAGCTGGCATCATCCCAATCGCCGTGCTGATTATCCACCAGAATGAAATCAAAACCTGCCTGCGCCAGCATCCCTGTCGCAGTTGGCGATCCCAGCCCCGCCACGACACCCAGGGCCGGCTTCCCCTCTAACATCCGTCGTTTGGCTGTGTTGACTGGCATCTAAAGCTCCCCAGGCAAGGCGCCAGAGATCTAGCGCAGCGCCTTCACCCCGCCACCAGCGGCCGCGCGCCTTACCTCCGCCAGGACAGCCCGCTCATCCACCATGGTGATGTCGCCCGGGGTCTCCTGCACCAGGATGCCATGCGCCGCCCCCCACTGCACGGCCGTCTCCAGGTCCTTGCCCTTGAGCAGGGCAGCCAGCACACCAGAGGTGAAGGAGTCCCCACCACCTGTGCGATCACCGATAGGGATATTGGTGCGCAACGGCGCTGTGTAGAACGTATCGCTCAGGCAGTCGTACAACACCGCCCCCCAATCAATGGTGTCGGCGCTGGTGGCTCCCCGCCACTGCGTGCCAATCAGGCTCAGGTTGGGGAAGTCCCTGGCCACCTGCCGCACCGTCCCCTTGTACGCCTCCAGCCACTCGTCGAATGGCGCCTTGCTCGAAACCTTGGTCTCGTAGCCCAGGGCATCGCTGAGATCCGTATCGTTGCCCACCAGGAAGCCCAGGTAGGGCGCGATGCGCTGGTTGATTTCGCGCGCCCGTTGCTTGTTGGGCTCTACCTTCGAGCGGTAATTGAGGTCGGCGGCCACGAAGGTGCCGTACTCGTTGGCCTTCTTCACCCCCTCCAGGGCCAGTTCGGCCGAGGTGGGGGAGATCAGGGTGTAGATGCCACCCGTGTTGAACACTCGCACCCCTTCCTGGCCGAAGAGGGTGTCCCAATCGAAGTCGCCCGGCCGCAGCTCGCGCACCGCGGTGTGCGCCCGATAGTAGAGCGTATCCGAAGGGATCACCCCTTTGCCCACATAGGTGAAGTTGATGCCGTTCATCAGGGTGCCCTTCTGATCCGTGGAGAAGCGGGTACCGTCGTTCTTGGTGTTGAACCAGATGATTTTGCTGGTATCCACCCCCGCCGCGCGTAACTGATTGCGGATGTTGATGCCAATGTGATCGTCTACCAGCGCGGTGAGCACCGCCGTGCGCAGGCCAAAGGTATAGGCCAGCCCACACGCCACATTGGTCTCGCCACCTCCCTGGAAAACGCGCATCTGGCGCGCCAGCGCCGTGGGCACATCGAAGGGATCCAGCCGCAACATCACCTCGCCCAGCGACACACCATCGTAGCGGCAGCTCCCCGCTGGCTTGATCTCCTTGTAAGTGACAACCTTCTGACTCATCTCTGCTCTCCTCGTTAGGTAACGTATACTCCGTTCCCAGAAGCCCGGTAACTATTCAGGCGGTGACAGGAAGGGCCCTGCCTTGAGAGGCCGATTGGGCTTTATTATTCCGGCAATAGCCGAGGAGGTGTTTTTACCCCTCACCTCCCTTTGTCCCTCCTCTCCCCCTGGCCTTATGGCCGGGGGAGAGGAGGGATTGAAGAGGGGGTTTTGTGGCGACGGCCGAAGGCCGCTGCCACAAAACCCTTTTTTCCACCCCCTCCCCTCTCCCGCCGCCGGAAGCGGACAGGAGAGGGGAGGGGGCAGGGGGTGGGGCGAGGGCCACGGCCCGGGGG
>DAOTZS010000158.1:0-8436 GCA_034434335.1 Anaerolineae bacterium | reverse complement strand
GCTTCCTCCCGCGGCTACATCGGTGCCAACCCGGAGAAGCTGAAGGTGATCGGTGAGCCGCTGGGCACCGAGGAGTTCGGCTTCATCTTCACCCCGGGCTCCGACCTCGTCCAGCCATTCAACGCCGCTATTGAGACCATGAAACAGGATGGCTTCCTGGAGCACCTGAACACGCGCTGGTTCTTCATGTACGACCCGACCTCGCAGTGAGGGTATCGGGAAGCAAACCCGCCTGGTAACTATTCAGGCCGATTGAAATCGCCCCTCCTGGGCACTTCGTGCCGGGTGTCGGCCTTCGCCGACACCCTTCATGTGCGCATCACCAGAGAGGTCGGCGAAGGCCGACCACTGGCCGCAGGCCCAAAAAGGGTGACTTCCAGTCACCGCTGAATAGTTACCCCGCCTGCAAATTTCAACCAAACCTTATCCTACCCGCCCAGATCTCTCGTTGGGGGGCGAGGAGCGCTCCTCGCCCCCCAACCTATCTCCAGGAGTGCCCTATGGCTTTCGACCTTGCCTCTAAGTTCCCTGCTGGTGGGCCTCGCCCCAGCCCTCTGCCCGGCTCCCGGGGGGTGGCCGGCTCCTGGTGGGCGCGGCTACCCTACTGGCTGGTGGCAGCGATCCTGCTTGGCATTATCTTCCTGTGGATCATGCTCACGCGCGCCAGTTATCAGGTGATCCTGGCTGCGGTGTTCAAGGGGGTCTACACCACCATCGTGGTGACCCTGATCGCCTATGGGCTCGCCATCGTCTTGGGCCTGGTGGTAGGGCTGATGCGCGTGGCGGGCAATCGGCTGCTGTACGAGCTCTCCTCGTTCTATGTGGAGATCATCCGCGGGGTGCCAATGCTGGTGATCCTCTATTACATTGCCTTCGTGGCCGCGCCGGCTATGGTCAGCGGGTTGAATGCCGTGGGGCAGTGGCTGATAGGGACGGGCTTCCTGGCGGGGTTAGGCACCCCGCTGGTCAGCCTGACAGTGCGTCAGGTGAACTTCACCGTGCGTGGGGTGCTGGCCCTCACCATTGGCTACAGCGCCTTTATCTCGGAGATCTTTCGGGCGGGGATCCAGTCTATTGGCCGCGGGCAAATGGAAGCTGCCCGCTCGCTGGGGATGACTTACGGCCAGGCCATGCGCTACGTGATCCTGCCTCAGGCGATCCGCAATGTGTTGCCTCCCCTGGGTAACGAGTTTATCGCCATGTTGAAAGACTCCTCGCTGGTTTCGGTGCTCGGCGTGCAGGACATCACGCAATTGGGGAAGGTCTACGCGGCCAGCACCTTCCGCTTCTTCGAGACTTACAACGCGGTGGCCTTCCTTTACCTGGTGATGACCGTGGGGCTGGCATTGCTCGTGCGAGCTGCAGAGAGAAGGATGCCGGCCAGGGGTTAGGGGCGAGGAGAGTTACAGCCAGGCGGCCAGTTGTTCGGTAGACTCGATCACCAGGTCGGCGCCCTTGAAGTCGTTCTCGTCGCCGAATCCACACAGCACTCCGACTGCCAGCGCGCCGGCAGCCTTAGCAGCGCGCACGTCCACGCTCGTGTCTCCCACCAGCACACACTGCTCAGGTGGCAGGCCAAGCTGTTTGGCTGCCAGCCGTACCGGCACCGGGTTAGGTTTTAGCCTGCCCACATCGTCACGGGTAATTACGACATGGAACAGATCGTTCAGGCCGTATTGGGTCAGGAACGCGGCGGTTTCCTGGCGGCTGCGACTGGTGACGATCCCCAGTGAGTAGCGTTGGGCCAGCGAACGTAAGGTGGCCAGGCTGCCGTCCACTGGGGCAAAGTGGTCCGGTCTGCGGATAGCGCGCCAGCGTTGGAGAGGCTCCTTGAGCCGGAACAACCAGTTGTCCAGCCGCAGCCAATCCAGGGCAGTGACCAGCCCGTTGACGAATCCTTCGCTGAGCATCAGCCAGCGCCGTACCAGGCGGGGAAGGTTCACGGCGGGCAGGACACGTTGGATGAAGCTCAGGCGTTGGGTCAGCGCCTGGACCAACTCCTCATCGGTTTCAATAAGGGTGCCATCCAGGTCAAAGAGGATGGCACGCACCGGGCGGCCACGCACCAGCTCACCCCAGAATGCTTCCCGGCTCAGCGGGGGCGCGCCGACCGGGAACGGCTCCTGATCCAGCAGTTTGCAAGCCACATAGCCCAGTAGCACGCGCAAGGAGGCGATGGTAGGGGCGGCCAACAAGATGCCCAGCACACCACCCAATTGAGCTCCGGCCAGCGCACCTACGATCACTACGGCTGGGTGCAAGGCCACCCTGCTACCCACTACCCTGGGCAGCAGGTATAGGTTCTCGAACTGAGAGAGCAGGAAGTAGGTCAGGGCCACCACCACGGCAAACCACAGGTTGGGCAGCGGCAACCAGGTTGAGCCCAGGATCAACGCAATGATCACTCCCGGCAGGGCAGCAATAGTTGGACCCACTCCGGGAACAAACTCCAGCAAGCCCGACATCAACCCCAGGGCTGGCGCACTGCGCACTCCCAACACGGTCATGACCAGCCAGACAATCACCCCCATCAGAAAACCCAGGATCAACTGCCCACGCACGAACGCATCCCAGATCTGTGTCAGCCTCAGCCAGAGCTGCCTCAGCTCTGGCCGCAAGGGCTCGGGGATGCGCGCCGCGACGAAGCGCGCCCACATGGGCGCATCCCTGACCGTATAGAAGCTGACTATCAAGATAAAGATCCCCCATACCACAGTGGTCACCGCGCTCCGGACCACCACAGCCGCGCCCGTGGCAAAGGGGAAAAGCAACCCTTGCAGGTTTTGAATGGTGCCCAGGTTGGGCTCCAACAAGTTGCGCAACCCCTGGCTGATTGGCTCGTAGAAGGGGCCCAAGTCAATGGTGATGGTCGGCCCCAACTCGATCGGCTTGGGTGACACGGCCAGCAGCGCCTGGATGACATTGACCAGGGTGGCGCCGAACGAGCGGGCCATGGCCAGCAAGCGGGGGATGACCAGCACAGGGGTGATGATGATGGCCACCACCACGAGCAGATGGACCCCCACCACCACCGGTGTGCGAGGCCAACCAGTGTGGCGCAGGATCCAGTTAACAGGCAGAGACACCAGATAGGCCAGCAGCAAGGCCAGGATGAACGGCGTCAGGATCACCCGCACCCGGAACAGCAGCCAGACCGCGGCGATCAGCATACCGATCATCATCAACTGTTTGAAGAAGGGACTCCACCGGACGCTCATCATGTGTCACCGCATACGGTATCTGCCAGCAGATATGTTACCACAACAAGCTGATCCGATCGAAAAAAACACCCTGCCAGATAAACGAACCGTCGCGGACAACCATACCGCGACGGCTCATGCGTCTCTACTCCCCTCGTGGCCTGGCTCTGGCTGGCCAGGTTTATGTATTCCCGTGGTTGTTCCTGCCGGCCACAGATGTGGCCTCAGCGTACCAGCCCGATGTGAGAGGGCGGCCAGTAGCGGAAGACTGCCCGCCCTACGATCTGGTCCAGAGGCACAGGGCCGAAATTGCGCGAATCACGGCTGGCGCTGCGATTGTCGCCCATCACAAACACATGGAAGGGCGGCACTACCCAGGACCGTCCCCCGCCCTGCGTTTCCTGGTCGAGATACGGTTCTTCAAGAGGCACACCGTCAATGAACACCTGCCCATCGGCGATGGTCACCCGCTCGCCCGGCAGGCCAATCACACGTTTGATCAGCAGTTCGGGGCTACCAGAAGGGTCGTGCAAGACGACCACGTCACCCCGCCGCGGGCCGTGAAAGCGATAGCTCAGCTTCTCCACCACCAGGCGCTCGTTGGAATGCAGGTTGGGCTGCATGCTCTGGCCATAGACGCGTGTGGCCTGGGCCAGAAAAGCATGGATCAACAGCGCAATCACCACTGCTGGCACCACCGTGCCCAGCAGCTCGCGCAGCGCCCTGGATAAAGCAGATAGCATCCACTTCAATCTGCCTTGCCGGCCAGGGTGTGAGATATCCTGCTCCGTTATGGCCGGGCCTTCCGGCTGTGAAGAAGCGGTATTGTGTGCATCCATGGCTCAAAGTGTTGCAGAAAGCGTTCTCTCCTGGGTTAGCGTCGTGGGCTAGAACGTGTAGCACGCTCGTCGTGGCGGACGCGCTCCCCGCCTGGGCCGCCATCAACCCGGCTGATCCCTGCGCTCTGACGACCGCGTGAACTGCGGGCGCGGCTTTCGTCGCGGGCGCGTTCCCCACCCCGGCCCCCATCGGACCGGCCGCCTCCGGACCCTTGCCGATCGCGCGCCCGCGCCTCCTCGGGTGTCCACCCCTCCATCACCGCCTGGCGGCTGAGGCGGATCTTGCCCGTGGCCTGGTCAATGTCAATCACCATCACGGTGATCTCATCGCCTACCTTTACCACATCCTCCACATTGCGCACCCGATAGTCGGCCAGTTGCGAGATGTGCACCATCCCATCCTGGCCGGGGAGGATCTCCACAAAGGCGCCATAGTTTTCAACACGTACGACCTTCCCCGTATAGATGCGGCCGACCTTGATCTCTTCCGTCATCTTCTGGATTTCGGCCAGCGCCTGCTCGGCACCTGTCCCACGCGTCCCGGCAATGTAAACCGAACCATCGTCCTCGATGTCAATCTTGACATCGTAGGCTTCTTGCAGCGCGCGGATGACTTTGCCACCCGGGCCGATGATCTTGCCGATCTTCTCCGGGTCAATATGGGTCGTCAGGATGCGGGGCGCATTCTCGGAGAGGCTCTTGCGCGGGGCCGGTATCACCTCCAACATCTTCTTCAGGATGTAGAGCCGGCCTTCGCGGGCCTGGGCCAGTGCCTCTTCCAGGATCTTATAATTCAGGCCCTGGATCTTGATGTCCATCTGCAACGCCGTGATCCCACGCTCGGTGCCGGCCACCTTGAAATCCATGTCCCCCAGATGATCTTCAATTCCCTGGATGTCGCTCAGCACTGCATACCGGAAGTTATCGCTATTGATGTCGCCATCGGTAATCAGGCCCATGGCGATACCGGCCACCGGTGCCTTGATCGGCACCCCGGCATCCATCAGAGCCAGGGTGCTCCCGCACACTGATGCCATCGAGGTGGAGCCGTTAGACTCCAGCACTTCCGAAACCAGCCGCAACGTGTAGGGGAAGGTCTCCTGGGCTGGGATCATTGGCTCGAGCGCGCGCTCGGCCAGCGCGCCATGCCCGATCTCGCGGCGCTTGGGACCGCGCAACGGCGCCACCTCGCCGGTTGAGTAGGGCGGGAAGTTGTAGTGGTGCATGTAGCGCTTGGTCTCTTCGGGGTCGAGAGTGTCCAACATCTGAGCATCGGCGGGGGTGCCCAGGGTGGCAATTGTGATGACCTGGGTCTCCCCGCGGGTGAAGAGGCCGCTGCCGTGTACCCGCGGCAAGACGCCCACTTCCACGCTGATGGGCCGGATATCCCGGTAGCCACGGCCATCGGGACGGATCCCCTCGCTCAGGATGCGTTCACGCACTACCGCCTTTTCCACGGCGTCAAAGGCCTGGGCCAGGGCCTTAGGATCATAGGAGCTCCCCAGGGCGCTGATCATTTCGGCTTTCAGCGCCTCCAGGGCTGCCTGCTGCTCCAGCTTGGCAAGGTTCTGCACCAGGACCTGGCGCAGCCGGTCGCCCAGCCATGTCTTCACTGCTTCCTGAGTCGCTGGATCGGGCAGGTTGGGCACGAACTCAAACTTTGGCTTACCGACCTCCTGGCGCATCTGGTTCTGGAGCGCGATCACCGGCTGGATGGCCTCATGCCCCAGCCGTAACGCCTCCAGTATCACCTCCTCTGGGACCTCGTCAGCACCGGCCTCCACCATCAAGATGGCGTCGGCTGTGCCGGCCATGCGCAGGTCCAGCGTGCTGGCCGCCATCTGAGACACGGTGGGGTTGACGACCAATTTGCCGTCCACAAATCCCACGCGCACCGCGCCGATTGGGCCATGCCAGGGAATATCCGAGATAGTCAGGGCCGCGCTGGCACCGATGATGCCCAGGATATCCAGGTAGTATTCGGGGTCGCGGGAGAAGGCGGTCAGGATGACCTGCACTTCGTTGAGCATCCCGGCCGGGAAGAGGGGCCGCAGGGGCCGGTCAATCAGCCGGGCAGTCAGGATCGCCTGCTCGCTGGGTTTGCCCTCACGGCGGAAGAAACTGCCGGGGATGCGGCCTGCCGCATAGAGGCGCTCTTCGTAATCAACGCTCAGGGGGAAGAAATCCGTTCCTTCGCGCGCGCAGGCTGAGGTGGCAGTGGCCAGGAGGACCGAATCGCCCGCGCGGACGGTTACCGAGCCGCCAGCCAACTTGGCCAGCGTGCCGGTCTCGATGGTGATCTCACTATCACCTAATTTGGTTGTAAAACTGTACTTCTGCATCTGTACTACCCATGACCTCTCTTCTGCTATAAGGCAGATGGTAATGTGCAGGCGTCACCTGCTCGGGCAGGCTTAACGCCATGATTCGCTGCACATCCTGAGGTCAGGGACTGGGAAGTGCTCTCAAGTGGCTGTTACTGCCCCCATCGACTTGAGTGCACTCCCCAATTCCTGCGCCTCCGGATGTGCACATTGCAGCCGCGCCTCCCGCAGATCTTTCCTGAGAGACCGCTTCGCTCTCTGATCAACCTGCAGGAGGCTCCCCTGGTGCCCCCTCACCAACACCAAACGAGTAGATTCGCCCCTGGCGCATCTACTCGTTCAAGAGGCACCCCGATAGTAAACGGTTAGAAGGCGTGCTGCTATGCCTCTACTTGCGCAACCCCAACCGATTGATCAGCTCGCGATAGCGTTCGGGGTCTTTGCGGCTCAAATACGCCAGATGGCGACGGCGTTGCCCTACCAGCTTGAGCAGGCCTCGCCGCGAATGCTGATCATGCTTGTGAACTTTCAGGTGCTCCACCAGGGAGTTGATCCGGGTCGTCAACAAGGCCACCTGAACCTCCGGCGACCCTGTGTCGTTGGGATGAACATGGTATTCCTGGATAATCGCATCCTTTTCTGCTTTCGTCAGCGCCATGGTATACTCCTTACTAAATCTAGCCGGGGCACCGCTGGAATACCAGGGCGCATGTCCCAGCCGCTTACCTGATGCAAGTATAACACGGAGTAGAGGGGAGGGCAAGTTGGCCCTCCTGGGTAGCCGACGGCATTGTCCGGGTAGCCGACGGCATTGCCCGGGTAGCCGACGGCATTGCCCGGGAAGGGAGAAATACGCCGGTTGTTCTTCGGCGCAATCTGGTGTATAGTAAAGATGGACTTGTGCGTCTGCCCGGTGGTCGGAGCAGACGCGTGGGTGACTCCATTGGGTCGCCTTATCCGATAATCAGAAAGAGCAAGATCATGACCCCACCTACCGAACTCAACCCTGAACAACTTCGCCGGCACTGTGATACATCCCGCTTCCCCTTTACTTCAACTGCCGATGCACCCGATCTGGAAGGGATTATCGGCCAGGAGCGCGCCGCGCGCGCCATCGAGTTCGGCGTTGAGATCCCCTATACGGGCTACAACATCTTTGCCATGGGCCCCACCGGTGCCGGCAAAACCAGCATTATCACCCGCTTCCTGGAACGCAAAGCTGCCACCCGGCCCGTACCCCCCGACTGGGGCTACGTCCACAACCTGGACAGCGCTGACCAACCCCGCGCTATCCGGCTGCCACCGGGCGGTGGTGCCCGCTTGCGGGATCAGGTGGATCTCTTGCTGGAGCAGGTGGCCGATAGCCTGCAGAAGGCTTTCGCCAGTGACCAATACGCGGAACACCGCAACGCGCTGGAACGTGAGCTGGACAATCAGCGCACCAGGCGTTTTCTGGAACTGGACGACTTTGTGCGTCAACAGGGATTTGCGGTGGTCCGCACCCCCATGGGCATGATGGTCGCTCCCGTCAAAGACGGACAGCCGTTGACGCAGGAACAGTTCAGCGCGCTGCCCAAGGAGGAGCGCGAGGCCTTTGCCGCGCGCGGTCAGGCCCTCCAGGAATCGCTGGAACGCACTCTGCGGCAGATCCGTGAGCTCGAAGAAGCAGCCCTGGCGCGGCTGCGCAACCTCGACCAGGAGGTGGCAGCCGTCACCATCCGACCTTTCTTCGAACGGTTGCGCCAGGAATATACGGCATGGCCCGATGTCGTGAGTTATCTGGAAAGGGTAGAGAAACATATCGCGGCCAATGCAGAGGATTTCAAGCGCGCGGCCAGCCCACCGCGCGCCGGCGAAGACGAAGAAGGAGGCACCGACCCCAGCGCGCCTCCTCCGCTGCGCCCCAGGCCCGATTCTGTCTACGACCGCTACCGCATCAACGTCATTGTAGATAACAAAGGACTTCAGGGCGCGCCGGTCATCGTAGAGACCAACCCTACCTACCCGAACCTGGTGGGCCGGATTGAACAACGCGCTGAAATGGGCACCCTGGTCACTGATTATCGCTATATA
>DAOTZS010000157.1:0-13563 GCA_034434335.1 Anaerolineae bacterium | reverse complement strand
TACCTCTTTGGCGAACACGAGCCGGCCGTTCTCCACATCGGCCACCACCGTGTCCCCGCGTTGAAACTTCCCTTCCAACAGCGCCAGGGCCAGCGGGTCCTGTACGTGTTGCTGGATGGCCCGCTTGAGCGGCCGCGCGCCATAGGCCGGATCCCAGCCAACTTCGGCCAGGAAATCGCGCGCCCGATCGGTTAGCCGCAGGGTCAGCCCCTGGCTGGCCAGCACTTTCCCCAGCCGACGGAGCTGGATCTCCACGATCTGCTTCAGGTGTTCTCGCGTCAGCGAGTGGAAGACGATGATCTCATCAATCCGGTTCAGGAACTCGGGCGGGAACGCGGCCCGCAGCGCAGCCAGGGCCCGCTCACGACGCTGAGCATCGGTCAGGACCGGGTCGTTGATGTACTGGCTGCCAATGTTCGACGTCATGATCACCACGGTGTTCTTGAAGTCCACCGTGCGTCCGTGGCCGTCGGTCAACCGGCCGTCGTCCAGCAGTTGCAGCAGGGTGTTGAACACCTCGCGGTGGGCCTTCTCGATCTCGTCGAACAGCACCACGCTGTAGGGCTTGCGGCGGACCGCTTCGGTGAGCTGGCCGCCCTCGTCGTAGCCCACGTAGCCGGGCGGCGCGCCGATCAGCCGGCTGATGGTGTGCCGCTCCTGGTACTCCGACATATCAATGCGGATCATGGCATTCTCGTCGTCGAACAGGAACTCGGCCAGGGCACGCGCGAGCTCGGTCTTGCCGACGCCGGTGGGGCCCAGGAAGATGAAGCTGCCGATGGGCCGGTTGGGGTCCTGCAGGCCGGCGCGCGCCCGGCGCACCGCGCTCGCCACGGCGCGGATCGCCTCGTCCTGGCCGACCACCCGCTCGTGGAGCCGCTCTTCCATCTTCAGCAGCTTCTGGATCTCGCCCTCCAGCAGCTTGCTGACCGGGATGTGGGTCCAGCTCGAGACGACCTCGGCCACCTCTTCGGCGCCGACCTCTTCCTTCAGCAACATGCCGCGACGTTGCATTTCAGCCAGTTCGGCCTCAGCTTCTTTCAGCGCCCTCTCCAGCCCAGCCAGCCTGCCATACTGCAGCTCAGCAGCGCGGTTGTAGTCGTACTGGCGCTGGGCAGTCTCGATTTCGTGCCGCGTCTGTTCGATCTCTTGCTTGAGGCTCGCCACGCGACTGATGACTTCCCGCTCGCGGGCCAGCCGCGCCTCCAGGGTGCGACGTTCCTCCTGCAGGTTGGCCAGTTCCCGTTCCAGGTCGGCCAGCCGCGCTTTGGAGGCCTCGTCGCTTTCCTTTTTCAACGCCTCCCGCTCGATCTCCAGTTGCATGATTTTGCGCTTGATCTCGTCCAGCTCGGCCGGGTCGGAGGTGATCTCCATGCGCAGCCGGCTGGCCGCTTCATCAATCAGGTCAATGGCCTTATCGGGCAGGAAGCGGTCTGAGATGTAGCGGTGCGACAGCGTGGCCGCGGCGATGACGGCCGCGTCGGTGATGCGCACGTTATGGTGCACCTCGTAGCGCTCCTTCAGACCACGCAGGATCGAGATGGTATCCTCGACGCTCGGCTCGTCTACCAGCACCGGCTGGAAGCGCCGCTCCAGCGCCGGGTCCTTCTCGATGTGTTTGCGATATTCGTCGAGCGTGGTCGCGCCAATGGCATGCAGCTCGCCGCGCGCCAGCATCGGCTTGAGCATGTTGGAGGCGTCCATGGCGCCTTCGGCTGCGCCGGCGCCAACGACGGTGTGCAGTTCGTCAATGAACAGGATGATCTGGCCGGCCGAATCGGTGATCTCCTTCAACACCGCTTTCAGCCGCTCCTCGAACTCCCCGCGGTACTTGGTGCCGGCGATGAGCGCGCCCATGTCCAGGGCCACGACCCGCTTGTCCTTCAGCCCTTCGGGCACGTCGCCCCGCACGATGCGCTGAGCCAGTCCCTCGACGATAGCCGTCTTGCCCACGCCCGGCTCGCCGATGAGCACCGGGTTGTTCTTGGTGCGCCGGCTGAGGATCTGGATGCAACGGCGTATCTCCTCGTCGCGGCCGATGACCGGATCGAGCTTGCCCTGCCGGGCGAGCGCGGTGATATCACGGCCGTAGCGCTCCAGCGCCTTGTAGGTAGCCTCGGGGTGCTGGCTGGTGACGCGTTGGCTGCCGCGGATGGCCGTGAGCGCGGCCAAAACCCGGTCGCGGGTGACGCCGAAGCGGGCCAGCAGTTTCCCCGCTCCACCGCCGTTGCTGCCCAGGAGCCCCAGCAGCAGGTGTTCGGTGCTGACATAGTCGTCGCGCATGGCCGCGGCTTCGCTCTGCGCGTCCTGCACCACGCGGCTGAGCATCCCACTGATCCCAGGCTGGAGGTTGTCCCCATACACTTTCGGCCGGCGCGCCAGTTCCGCCTCGAGCTGGGTCTGCAGCGCGGTCGCCAGGGTGGGTGTAGCCGCGCCATCACCCCGCCGCGCCGCGCCAATCTGCTCCAATACCTCCGGCACAACGCCGTCCTCCTGCTGGATCAATGCCAGCAGCAGGTGTTCAGGTTCAATCTGGCTATGGTTATATTGTTGCGCGAGTTCTTGCGAGGCCAGAATGGCCTCTTGAGCACGCTGAGTAAAACGATCTAAACGCATAGTTCTTTCTCCATCAGTCAAAATCAGCCACCAGCAGTCGCCGATTTGCCAGCCCCAGTTTATCCGCCACGTGTTAGAACTGTATTGGCACAGCGTTAGCGAAGTGTAAGAAATGGCGGTCTGGCCTGTCTCGAGAGCGTATGAGCTGCCGGGCTGGATTATCTGCAAAAGTGTGCTATAATAGCATTGCCGTACCGTCCGCCATAGGCGCCTGGCGACATAGATGCCTCAACCAGGGAGATTTGAGATGCGACTCGAAGACTTCCCTCGTCCCAAGGACGATAACCGCCGCGGGATTCATTGGTCAGCCTCGGTCTACCACCCCGTGGGTCCGGCTCTGGACTTCTGGATCAACGAACTACAGGCCATGCACATCAAGTGGGTCAAACTACTCGACGATGGCGGAGGCTCTTCGCTGGAGCTGTGTTGCCGGTTGCTGGACGCGGACATCATGCCCGTCGTGCGCCTCTATCGGCTAGAGCCCAACCCTGGCCATATCGGCGGCCGCGAGGAGGACACGGTGCGTCGGCTGGTGGCGGCGGGGGTGCGCTACTTCGAGACCAATAACGAGCCAGACCTGCCTGCGGAGTGGAAAGGCGGTCGCATGCCCCCCAACTGGCTGGAGATCGTCATTGACAACTTCATCATTGACGCCGACAAGATCATCAACCTGGGTGGCCTGCCTGCTCTACCGGCCATGGGGGTCGGCAGCAAAGTGAACCCGGTGGCCCTGGTGGTAGAGCGCGGCCGGGCCGACCTGTTCGAGAACGGCGCCTGGGTAGCCATCCACAATTACACCCTGAACCACCCCCTTGACTACCCCTACGACCCGGTCAACCAGGAAGGGGTGCCGGTGAGCCAGGAGGAGTATGAGCGCCTCGGCCCCTGGGCGTGGGAAGGACACCCTCGCGAACTGATCAACCAGTGGCGTGCTTCCGACAAGAACCCTGGCGCAACCCTGGCCGAGGATGCCTCTTGCTTCCTGGCCTTCAAGCTGATGGACGACATGATTGTGGAGGCCCTGGGGCACCGGGTGCCGATCATTAGCACTGAAGGCGGCCCGGTGGTGGGGTGGAGAGACGATCGCCGCTACCCACGCGTGGACCCCTACACCCATGCCGAGTGGGTGGTGGCCATCAATGATTTCATGCAGGGCGGACGCGAGATCCACAGTATGCGCTGCCCCGAGAGCTACTTCGCCATGTGCCACTGGCTGTTGGCCAACTACCGGCTGGGGTTCATGGCGCCAGGCTGGGAGAGCCAGTCCTGGTACACCGATTGGTGGAACAGCGATTTCCGCCTCAGCGGCGAGTTGCCGGTGGTTGCGGCGGTCAAGGCCATGCCCAACCGGCCCCTGGTGCCCACGGACAAGGCTGTGGTGGCCGGCCAACTGCGCCGCGCGGATACCGACGAACCGTTGCCCGATCTGCAGGTAGAACTGCTGGATGGAGATCAGGTGGTGGCCAGCACTACGACCGCTATTGATGGCACCTTCCGCTTCAGTGGGCTGGCGCCGGGCACCTATAACCTGGCTGTCCCACGCTGGGGAGTGGTGCGCCGAGGCGTTACAGCCGTGCCAGAACCGGCCGAACCACTGATCATCCGCCTCGCGGGAGGCCAGAGCAGCGTGCTGACAGGCCAGGTGATCAGCCAGCAGGGTGAGCCGCAGGGGAATGTGGTGGTCACCTTGAGCCGGGATGGAATCCCTGTCGCCGAGATGGCCTCGCGTGATGACGGCACCTTTCACTTCGACGGCCTGCCGCTGGGCAGCTACCGCCTCTCCATCCCTGGGGTCACGGTGGCAGGGATCGCGCTGGATGGCTGGAACAGGAAGAGCATCTCCCTGACTGCCAGAAGCGCGGCTGGCTATCGCTACAAGGTGATCACCAAGCGATTGTTGCCCGAGGCCGAGACAGCCGGCCGGCGCCTTTTCTATGGGATGGTCACCGATGCGGCCGGGGTGCCGATGAACGGCATCCGGCTGCGCATGTCGTGGCAGGGTGCCCGGCCGGGCACACAGTTCCCCACCACTACCACCGGACGCGACCCCTTCAAGCCGGTCGGCTACTATGAGTTCGTGCATACCCCTGGCGTGTTCAGCATCGAGGTGGTGCAGGGGGATTGGCCCAGCGATGTGGCCGATGGCCTGGACACTGCCAACGTCCCCGGCCGCGCTGGCCAACCGGTAACTTACGAGGTGAACTTCCGCCTGCAGTCAGTGGCAGCCCAGACGCGGATTGAGGGAGTAGTGCCCGGTGGCAGGCCCGGCCGGCCTGCCACCTATGATGGGAGACAGGTACGCCTGGTCGGCCCTACGGGGGTCCAGGAGCAACCCCTGGCCGAGGACGGCACCTTCGCCTTCTCTGATCTTTCCCCGGGACGCTATCGCCTGGAGCTGACCGGCATCGGCGTGATGGTCGAAGATGTGGAGCTGACACCAGGCGCGTTGTTCAAGTTGATCTTTCCCCTGGGCAGCCGGCTCAGTGGCCAGGTCTTGTCCGCGCCGGAAGGGTTGATCGCTGTACTCTATGCGCCCGCCCAATGGGGGTGGACAAGACAGGTTCCCCTGGAGCCCGATGGCACTTTTGTCTTTGAGGGATTGCCCCCTGGCCGCTACCGGCTGGAAATCGGTGAGCTGGATCTGCCGGACCTGGAACTGACGGGCGAGAATACGCTGAAGCTGGCCACCATTGACCTGGCACGTGGCCGGCACAGCGTCGTGCGCGGCCGGGTGGCTGATGGGGCTGGCCGGCCCAGGCCCGATGTGCTGATGACCCTGCGCCGCGAGGGGTTGGTCGTGGCTCAGACCCGTACGGCTGCCGATGGCACCTATTGCTTCGCCAACCTGCCGGCTGGCATCTATACGTTGGAAGCCGCAGGGATGGGCGAGGTGGCCACCGGCATTGTGCTGGACGGAGAACGTGAACTGGTGCGGGATGTTCTGTGGAGCGGACCGGAGCCGCGCGGGGCGATCCAGGGGCGGGTGTTGGACCCTCACGGCCGGCCTTTGCCCGGCCAGCTTGTGCGCCTGCTGAATGACCAGGGTGAGGTGGCCCGCACCACTGCCGACGCCTCGGGCGTCTTCCGCTTCACCGGCCTGGCCAGCGGCCTCTATGCCCTGGCCTTAGGCGATGCTCCGCCCTTGCTCTCTGGCATTCGGCTGGAGGAAGATGCCACGGTCACCCAGGATATCCTGCTCCCGGCTCCAACTGCCAAACCCCTGGCCCGCTACCTGCTTTTCCCTGCCAGGCCGGCGCCAGGCGGAGACGTTGGCGTTGATGTGGAACGACGAGTGGCGCTGGCCCTGGCCGTTCGCTATCTATGCCGCACAGGTGCCAGCGCCGGCTTCAGCCTGGATGATGCAGCCCAGGCGGCAGAAGTTATCATCGTTGGCGACCTGGTGCCCGCCAGCGCCGAATCAACCCTGCGCGCGGCGGGGTGCGAGGTCAAACGGCTGGCAGGGGATGGTTACGCGCTGGCGGCCGCCTTTGAGGCCCTGCTGGCCAACCTGGGGGAGGGCTAGCCAATGAAGAACGTTGTGCAACGAGCCTGGCAGAGCGTGACGAGCCTGTTTGGGGAGAAGGCGCCCCCTGCGGCGCCGGCACCCCCACCTCCCGACACCAGCCCGCGCGAGGTCGTGAATGACGCGGTGGCCTACGGAGTGGCTATCGAGCCGGCTACAGTGGCCCCGGGCGCCTGGTACTGGCAGGCGGTGCGTGTGCATCACCTGACCCCAGAAGAAAACGGTGGCCGACATCACATCTTCCTGGATGTCTTTGACCCTACCCTGGGCACGGAGACCAACCCCCTGGGCGGCCGGGTTTTCAACGCCCGTCTGAAGGTCACCTGGCAAGGGGGCGAGCAGATCGTGACCATTGATAAGCCCCTCAATGAGCCGGGTACCAATTTCCCCATGTGGAAATGGCAGGTGTGCGCTGTCCAGGCCCTCGGCCTGCCTGGCCAGGAGCTGCCCTCAGACCGGGTCACGGGCCTGCACACCGGCCACCCTGACGAGGCGCCTGGCAACACCTTGTTCCATCACTCCTTCAGTATAACCTTCTGTAAAGTTCGGGTGCCAGAGGTGGCCCGGGCCGACAGCGTCATCTATGGGACGATCCAGGGTGCGGCTGGCCGTACGGCTGTTTTGATGCGCGAAGGGGAAACCATGGCGACCCAGGTGCTCGGCAGCGATGGGGCATTCCGGTTTACCGACCTGGCGGCCGGCACCTATGTGATAGGGATCGAAGGCACCCCATTCCGCTCGGATCCCATTATGGTTACGGGCGAGGATATCGTCCGGGTAGACCTGACCCTGGCCGAGAGCGTACTGTCGGGCCGTGTGCGCAATGGGGCTGGCCGCACCGTTATCCTGGAGCGGGACAACGAACCGGTGGCCAGCGCGCTTGTGGAGGCTGATGAATCCTATCGCTTTGCCAACCTCCCGGCGGGGACTTACCGGGTGGTGGTGGAAGGCACGCCTGTGCGTTCGGGGCCAGTGGTGCTGGATGGGCTCAACACGGGAGTGGCAGACCTGGTGGCACCCAAGGCCGGCAAGCTGTTGCCCTACTACGTGCTCTTTGGCCCGGCCGACCAGCCGGCCACCCAGGCCAACCTGTTGCTGGCGCAGGAATTCCTGTTGACGTTTGGCCCCACCTTCGGCTTCAGCCCCGAAGAAGCAGCCAATGCCGGGATGGTGACCATCATCGCCGATACGCAGGCGGTCAGCCGGCAGGTGGAGCTGGAGCTGGGGTTGGATGGCACCCCGGTGCAGCGCATCGCCGGCAGCGTTGCGGAGGTAGCTGCGGCGCTGGCAGCACGGGTGGCCGCAGGACAACCGTTTGTCTGACCGTGCACCGACTGCTGGCGGAGGCCACCGGCGGGCTGCCCTATTTCGGCCGGGAAAAAAAGAATCACCCCAACGGCCTTGTGGTACAATGGGCCTATGCTTGAGAAGCGTGCCCGGTTACATTTATTTCCCCCCATCGCGCTTGCAGCCCTGGCGGCCGCCCTGCGCTTCTGGCGGCTGGATGCCATCCCGCCTGGCTTCCACTACGACGAGGCCTACGAGGCCCTGGAAGCCTGGCGGGTGCTGACCAGGCCGGGCTACCATCCTATCTTCTTCCCCGGCAACTTCGGCGTCGAGCCCTCTTTCATCTATCTTACTGCGGCCGCCTTTCGTCTCTTTGGTGCCACCCCAGCGGTGATGCGGGGAGTGGCGGCCTGTCTGGGCACGCTGAGCGTGTTGGCGCTCTACGGCCTATGCCGCGAGCTGGCCCTGTCATCGCCGCGGGTCGCGCCGGCCACCCCTTTCCTGGCCGGCCTGGCGCTGGCCATCATGCGCTGGCACATCCACTACAGCCGTGTCGGCATCGAGCCGATCCTGGTGCCACTTCTGCTCATCCTGTGTTTGTGGGCGCTGTGGCGCGGCCTGCGCACGAATAGCTGGCCGGCCTGGACCGGGCTGGGCCTGACGGTGGGGCTGGGTCCCTACACTTACCCGGCCGGCCGCCTGCTGTTCCTGGCGCCTGTGCTCACGGTGGCGATGCTGGGGCTGGCCGACCGGCGTCGGCTGAGCAGTCGGTGGAAGGGGCTATGGGCGGCGGGCCTGATAGCCCTGCTGACCTTTGCCCCTCTGGCCATCCATTGGGCGAGGCATCCGGATCAGCTTCTGCTGCGCAGCAGCCAGGTTGCTGTCGTGGGCGACTCGGCGGCCAGGGGTGGTATTGGCCGCAACCTCCTGGCTACCCTGGCCATGTTCAGCATCAGAGGCGACCTGGACCCCCGCAACAACGTGCCAGGCCTGCCGGCCCTGGACCCGCTGATGTCCATCCCGTTCTACCTGGGGCTGATCCTGGCCCTGGCGCGTGGGTGGCGGCCCCCGAAACCGGACCCCCTCCTGGGCTCACTGCCCCTGGTGGCGGCCGCGTTCTTGCTGCCCACGATGTTGAGCGAGTACGCGCCGCACTTCCGCCGCGGCCTGGGGGTAACCCCGTTGGTGGCGCTCTTCTGCGGCCTGGGGCTGGCAACCATCTTGGGCAGGCACAAGGGCGCCTCCGACGCGTCATCTGCATCAGTGCCCCGGCATCCGGCTTGGGGAGGGGCGCTGATGGCAGCACTGAGGGGCAACCTGGATCGGTTGCGCCCACTGGGCCGGCTCTTGGTGGTGGTGATCATCCTGACAGGCAGCGGGGTGTTCAGCGGGGTGGCCTATTTTGGGCATTGGGCATCCAGCCCGGCCCTCTATTACGCCTACGACCAGGGGCTGTGGGAGATCGGCCAGTATGTGCTGCAGTTGCCAGCCGATGAGCCCGTTTACCTCTCCCCGCGGCCGGCAACCGACATGACGTTGGCTTTCGCCTGGCGAGAGGGCCGGCCGGTGCGCCACTTTGACGGCCGCCACGCGTTCATTGCTCCCGCGTATCGGACGGCAGAGAAGAGGGACGCCACTTATATCGTGATCGAACACGAGGACTTTCGCGGCTGGCGCCTTCTGAATGAGCTGTACCCCCAGGCATCGGTGGTGGTGCGCTTTCTAGACCGCGACGGCAACCTCTATGCCCAGGCCTGGCATGTGCCTGACTGCCGCGAGCTGGCCCGTGGGCCGCGACAGCCGTTCCTGGCCAGCTTCCCGGGCGTTGACCTGATCGGGTACGACCTGAGCCAGGAAGCCTACCGGCCCGGGCAGATTGTCTACCTCCAGCTCTGGTGGCGCGCCACCGGCAGGCCGGCCCGCGATTGGACGGTTTTCACCCATCTGCTGGGCCCACCCAAGGAGGATGGCAGCGTGCTCTGGGCGGGCCACGATGCCCGGCCGGGCCAGGGCAGCGCGGCCATGTCGGAGTGGGTGGCAGGCGACCTGATCCTGGACGAGCACCAACTGCCCCTGCCGGCCGATGCCCCTGCCGGGGAATACCAGATCGAGGTGGGGCTGTACGACCTGGCAGCCGGCGGCGAACGGGCAGTGACCACCTCGCCGGCCGGGCAGGATCACCTCATCCTGGGGGTGGTGCGTGTGCAGTAGGCGAACAGGGCGGCCAGGGTGACTGGGGACTGCTGGAGCTGGCTCGCCGCGTGGGGCCAGCGGCACTGGTGGCATGTTGGCATGCGGCAAGCCACCTGGGCTCTCTTGGGATCGGTTGCCGGCCGGGTATTGGATGTGGGCTGTGGCCCGGGCTGGACCCTGGCTGAGCTACCGCGCCAGGCCTGGGGTGTGGGGCTGGATCGGCAAAGGGGAGAGGGCCTGCCGCAACCTTTCGTCATGGCGGATGCCCACAGGCTGCCTTTCGCCGCCGGCTCTTTCGACGTGGTGCTGGCGCTCGACCTGCTGGAACAGCGGGAGGTGAGGCCCGCCTGGGTATTGGCCGAAATCGGGCGGGTGCTGCGCCCTGGGGGTCGGTTGCTGGTGCGCGTGCCGGCTCACCCGTGGCTCTTCGGCCCGCACGACCGCCTTTGGGGTGGGGCGCGGCGCTATCGGAGGCGCGAGCTCTCGGCGCTGGTGGCACAAGCGCGCTTCCGCATCTGCCGGTTGACTTATGCCAATTGCATCCTCTTCCCGGCCGAGGCGCTTGTGCGGCTGTTGGCTCGCATGGGGCTGGCAGCCACCTATGAAGGGTGGCCTTTGCCCGCCCTCCTCAATCGGCTCCTGCTGACAGTCCTGCAGTGGGAGGCTCGCTGGCTGAGGCGGCGTGATTTGCCCTGGGGGCTTTCGCTGCTTTGCCTGGCCGAAAACCGGACCGATTAACATGTCAGTAGTCCCGTCACACCTTTCGCTGACCGTCATCTTGCCGACTTTCAACGAGCGAGATAACATTGCGCCCTTGGTTGAGCGCATCCTGGCCGCGGTGCAGAGTCCCCTGCAGGTGCTGGTGGTGGATGACAATTCGCCCGATGGCACCTGGCAAGTCGTGGCCCAGATCGCGGCGCGGGAACCGCGTGTGCGGCTGATACGTCGCACCAGCGAGCGCGGGCTGACCTCCGCGCTCTGGACGGGCATTCAGGCGGCTGAGGGGGACGTAGTGGCCTGGATGGACTGCGACCTGGCCATGCCGCCCGAGCTGTTGCCCCAGTTGCTGGCGCGCGTGGCTGCCGGAGCTGATGTGGCTCTGGGCTCGCGCTACGCGGCTGGGGGGCGGGATGTGGGGCATGGCTTCATGGCCCGAGCCTTCTCCCTGGCCATCAACCTTCTGGCCGCGACCCTGCTGGCCGGGCCACTGGGTTGGTGGCGTGCAGGGATACGCGACTGGACGAGTGGCTTCATCTGCGCCCGGCGAGAAGTCTTCGGACGTATCGCCCTGCGCGGGGATTATGGGGAGTATTGCATTGACCTGCTGGCCCGCGCGCGCTGGCTGGGCCTGCGGGTGGAAGAAGTGCCATATACCTGTGGAGCCCGCTTCAGTGGCCAATCCAAGACCGGCTCCAGCATAGCGGACTACCTGCGCCGGGGCTACAAGTACGTGCTCACCATCTTGCGTCTGGCGCTCGAAGGAAGGAGTTGACTGACAATGCTACAACCACGTGAATTATCCCTGGAAGAACTCGGTGATCTGGCTGCCATCATCCCCGGCCCGGAGCCTGAACTCCAGGTCGCGGTGCATCCCATCCCACGCTTCGGCAGCCCTCCGCGGCGTGGCATTATCCCTGTCTGCGAGCCAACCCTGACCGGCAACGAGCTGAAATACGTCACCCATGCCATCGAGACCAACTGGATCTCTTCGGCCGGCAGCTACATCCCGCGCTTCGAGGCCCTCTTCGCTGAGAAGGTGGGCGCGCGCTACGGTGTGGCCTGCGCAAACGGCACCGTGGCCCTGCACCTGGCCCTGGCCACCCTGGGCCTGGAACCCGGGGATGAAGTCATCATCCCCGCCTTTACCATGATCGCCACGGCCAATGCGGTCACCTACCTGGGCGCCACCCCGGTGCTGGTGGACTCGGAACCGATCACCTGGAATATGGACCTCAACCAGGTCGAGGATCGGATCACTCCCCGCACCAAGGCGATCATCCCGGTGCACACTTATGGGCACCCGGTGGACATGGATCCCCTCAACGCGATCGCCGAACGGCATGGGCTGTTCGTGCTGGAGGATGCGGCCGAAGCTCACGGCGCGCGCTACAAGGGGCGGCCAGTGGGGAGCCTGGGGGATGCAGCCGCGTTCAGCTTCTACGGCAACAAGATCATCACTACCGGCGAAGGTGGCATGGTGACGACCAATCGGGAGGATGTGGCCAGGCTGGCGTGGAACCTGCGCGACCACGCCTTCAGCACTGAGCGGCACTTCTGGCACAAGTACCTGGGCTACAACTACCGCATGACCAACCTGCAGGCCGCGGTGGGCCTGGCCCAGACCGAGCAACTGGAGACTTTCGTGGCTGCACGGCGGGCCAACGCGGCCTATTACACCCAACTGCTGCGCCAGATCCCGGGCATCGTCACCCCGCCCGAGGCGGAGTGGGCTACCAACGTGTTCTGGATGTACGGCATCTTGCTCACGGAGGAGTTTGGGCTAACCCGTGATCAACTGCGGGCCGGGCTGGCCAAACGGGGGATCGAGACCCGCACCTTCTTCATCCCCATGCATTGCCAGCCCATCTACTTCGACCGCTATCGGGGGCAGCGCTTCCCGGTGGCCGAGGACCTGTGCCGACGAGGGTTATATCTTCCCTCGGCCTCCAATCTGACCCGGGAAGACATCGAGACCGTGGTGGATGCGATTCGTGCCTGTCGCGCCGAGGCCGGCCTGTAGAAAAGGCCGGCCTCGGCCAGCATCGGGCCTGGTGGCAGGGAGTTACTCGCCCGCTCCCTGGCGGATGGTGATCCTGCCCACACCGCCGTCAATATCCAGCTCCACGCGATCTGTCGCCGTCTGGTAGTCCGGCGAGATGTATTCGTCTCCGCGACGCTCGTACGGTTGGCTGACCTTCACGCCACCCAGTCCGCCGTCAACTCGGATGCGAGCCGCCATCCCGGCTGGGATCGTGATAGTGATCTCCCCGACACCCCCATCCACTTCGGCCTGCACCCGGCCTCGCCGCGGCAGGGTGACATCGGCCCTACCTACGCCACCCTCCAGCTTCAGGTTGGTCAGGTTGAGATAGGTGAGATCGAGGTCAGCCTGCCCTACCCCCATGCTGATTTCCAGCTCGAGCGGCACATCGCGGTTCAGCCTCAGGTCCCAAACCTTCTCATCATCCCAGCTGGTTGAGATGCCGCGGCGCCATGTGCCTCGGCTGCTCAACTGCACGCGGGCGACCCCTCCCGTCTGGTGGAACTCCTGCACGAGCTCCTCATCCCTCCCCAGGTCCACCGTGCCCTCCACCAGGCCGGCGGATTCGGGCAGCGCGGTTATGTGCAGCCTGCCCGTGCCGAAACTGATCTCTACCCGCCCACGCTGAGCATCCCCCAGCGGCAGGTTGATCTCCTCCGTCCTGGCGACAGTGGTAGCACCACCCCGCGGCATCCCCCAGGCGATAGCGGCCACCAGCGCCGCCACCAACAACAGGGCCACCAGCGCACTTCCCCACAGCGACCGCCGGCCGATCAGGATCTCCAACCCGGCTGCGATCAGCAAGACCGGCCAAAACCGCCACAGCGTCCCCCACACGCCCCAGCTCACCAGGCCCAGGTTGTTCAGCAAGAAGACCACCCCTGCCGCGATCAGGATCATGGGCCACACCAGACCTCCCCCGTGGCGTTCCTGTTTGTCCACAGATCACCTCCCGTCATAACTATTCAGCGGTGACTGGAAGTCACCCTTTTGGGGCCTGCGGCCAGAGGTCGGCCTTCGCCGACCTCTCTCATGATGCATACATGAAGGGTGTCGGCGGAGGCCGACACCCGGCAGGAAGTGCCCAGAAGGGGCGATTTCAATCGGCCTGAATAGTTACCTCCCGTCTAGCGCCCACTGCCTGTGCGGCGCCATAGCAGCACCAGGCCGGCCAGGATCAGCA
>DAOTZS010000156.1:0-4676 GCA_034434335.1 Anaerolineae bacterium | reverse complement strand
GACCTCTTTGGTGACGCATACATGAAGGGTGTCGGCGGAGGGACGATCCGCCGGATCGCCCCACCTGGCTAGACTACCTTGACCACAATATGGCCTACCACATCAGCCGCCTCAACATAACGGTCGGCGGCGTTGCTCAGGTGACGATAAACCTCACGGTATTTCAACCCTTCGATCATCCCGGCCATGTCCTTGACGTTGTTGAGCACGTTGGCCACGGCATGGCGGTAGACGGCCTCGACGTTGTTTTCCAGGGAGCGGGCCCGTGAGGCATGTTCCCCGGCTACCCCGGGATGATCGCGCAGCCGCAACATGGCCAGATGGATCTCCTGAGCACCCTCCAACACCAGCGCCACCATCTGCTTCAGGTAATCGTTGCCGCGGATGCGGAACAACTCCATCTCTTCCACGGTGGATTCTGCGTAGTCAATGATCTCGTCAATGGTGCGGGCCAGGGAGTAGATATCTTCGGGGTCTATAGGGGTAATGAACGTGCGGTTGAGCTCGTGCACGATGATGCGTCGCAGCTCGTCAGCTTCCTTTTCGATCTGCTTGACGCGGCGCGCCGACTTCGCATCGCCTGTCTCGACAAACCGTTGCAACTCCTCCAACGCCTCCAGCCCCTTGGCCGACTCTTCGACGAGCAGCCGCAGGAACATCTCTTCCCGTGGCTTGAAGAGCTCCTTGATGCCCATACGTTCACTCTCCCCGGATTCCCCTCTCAGTGCCCCAGCCACTGGCTGAGCAACAGGTAGACGATCCCCCCGGCGGCCGCCGTAGCAGGGATGGTGAGCACCCAGGCGATGGCTATCTCGCGCATCACGCGCCAGCGCACCTTGCTGAAGCGTTGGGCCGCACCCACGCCGGCGATTGCCGAACTGACCACCTGGCTGGTGCTCACCGGGCTGCCAACCAGCGAGGCGATGAGGACCAATGCCCCCGAGGTAATCTGGCTGGTGAAGGCGTGGATCGGCCGCACCCGGTAGAAGCGCGCGCCCAGGGTGCGGATCAGTTGCCAGCCCCCCAGCATCGTGCCCAGCGCCACGGCGCCCGCGGCCGCCGCCGCTACCCACCCCGGCACATAGAACCCGGCCAGGAAGCCGGCGGACACCAGCCCCATGACGATGATGCCCATGCTCTTAGGCGCGTCGTTAGCGCCATGGCTCAGCGCCAGGGCCAGGGTGGTAAGCACCTGGCCCCGCTTGAAGAACCAGTTGACCCGCGGGGTGGCCCCGCGCAGCACGAACTGGGTGACCTGCATGACCAGGTAGGCGGCAACCAGGCTCAGCGGCGGGGCCAGGAACAATCCCACCCCCACCTTGGTCAGCCCACCGCGGTTCAGCACCCCGAACTGGAAGCCGCTGCTGGCCACGGCCGAGCCCAATAACCCACCGATCAGCGCATGAGAAGAGCTGGAGGGGATGCCCAGCCGCCAGGTCACCACATTCCATAGGCTGGCGCTCACCAGCGCGGCGATGGTGGCTGTAAGGGTAACGGCCTGCGGGGCAACGACATCTGCACCGATTGTCCTGGCCACGGCCACCCCGAACACGAAGGGCCCGCTGAACTCCGCCAGCCCTACCATCCACAGCGCCGACCGTGGGGGCAGGGCGCGGGAAGTGATCATGGTGGCCACGGTGTTGGCGCCATCGTGGAGGCCGTTCAAGAAGCTGTAGACCAGCGCGCAGCCGACCAGCAGGCCGGCCAGGACCTCAGCCGGCGTGATCATGGCCCATCCCAGTCCGTGCCCACGGCCGACTCTGGCCCCTCCACCCAGGCCGCGCCGTCGGGGCCGACCTCGCGCTTCCAGATCGGCGCGATTTCCTTGACCCGGTCAATGATGTAGTGGCAGGCCGGGAAGGTATCGTGTCGGTGGGGTGCGGCCACCGCGATGGCGATGGAAATGTCGCCTACCTCCAGCCGGCCTATCCGGTGCACAATGCTGACCGCGCTGATGCCCGGCCAGCGCGCCTGGGCCTCGGCCGCGATCTGGGCCAGGGTCGCCTCCGCCATCTCCGGGTAAGCCTCGTACTCCAGGTAGTCGGTCCGGGTTTCCCCCGTTACCCCGCGCACGGTGCCGACGAAGAGGGTGATGCCTCCTCGCTCGGGCCCGGCCACCCGCCTGACCACCTCGTCCAACGAGATGGGGTTACGGGTCAGCTCCACCAGCCTGGGCCCAGGGGTGCCCTCTCCCAGGCCTGAGCCACCGCTGACCGGCGGCAGCAGCGCGACCTCGTCCCCGTCGGCCAGGGCCTGCCCGGGGGGCGCGTAGGCCCGGTTCACCGCCACCGTCAGCCGGCGCTCGGGCAGATGGGCATCGGGGTAGAGGGTGGCCAGCCGGGCCAGCAGGCCCGCGACTGTGGTGCCCACCGGCACGCTCAGGGTGATCTCCCCGGCCCCTAACGCCTCGCGCAGCGAGGCAAAAGCGCGCACACGCACCGTGAGCCCGGTGTTCATGCGTGGATCGGCCTCCTTCCTTGCTCAGGCCATGTCGGCATGCCAGTCGCCGCTCTTGCCCCCTCGTTTGTGCAGCAAACGCACATCGCTGATCACCATGCCTCGTTCCACGGCTTTGGCCATATCGTAGATGGTCAGCGCGGCCACTGCCACCGCGGTGAGCGCCTCCATTTCGACCCCCGTTTGACCCCGACAGCGCACCGTGGCGGTAATCTCCACCGCCGAGGCGCGCTCGTCGAAGGCAAACTCCACCCCCACCGAGGTCAACAGCAAGGGATGACATAAGGGGATCAGCTCCGCGGTGCGCTTGGCAGCCATGATACCGGCCACGCGCGCGGTGGCCAGCACGTCGCCCTTAGGCAGGTTGCCCGCGCGCAACAGACGCAGCGTCTCCGGCTGCATCAAGACCCGCCCGGTGGCTATCGCCTCCCGCTCCGTCTCGGCCTTGGCCCCCACATCCACCATGCGGGCCTGGCCCTGCTCGTCCAGGTGGCTCAGTGCCCCGCCCGCTTGCCTTTTATCTGCCATCATACCCCCTTCACGCCAGGTGGCCTTATGGACCGCCTGGGGCGGGTATTGTAACCGAAGCTGGCCGGTTTTGCAATCAAACGGCCGATGGGCATGCCAGCCAACTGCCCTCACTGCTCCCATACGGGCCGGCCAGCCATCGGTTGTCGCCGGAGGGAGCGGGCGAGAAGCCGGGCCAGGAAGGGTAGCCAGCGCGGTTGGGCCAGCAACAGCCGCCAGATCATATGCGTGAACTGATCGCGGGTGTGAGTGCGCAGCAGGGCCAGAGTGCGCTGGTTTAACAGGCGCAATAGTGTGTCGTAATCGGCTGGCGAGAAGCGGTCGAGCAGGCCGCGCAACAGGGTGTGCCAGTCCAGCTCGCGGGAGAGCCGCGCCAGGGTCGCTTTGTGCTCTGGCTGGCCGGCAATGGCCTGGGCTGCGGCGCGGGCCCCCCACAGCCCGGTCACCACCCCGCCAACCGTGGTCACCTTGACCTGGCCCGCCGCATCCCCGACCAGGTAGACGCGGGCATGGCCGATCCTGGCCCAGGGGCGATAGCCGAAACGGTGGCCGGCCACCGTTTCCGCCTGATATGCCAGCGGATGCCAATCCCGGGCCTTCAGGAAACGGGCCAGGCACTCCCGGGCCTGTGCCATGCTATCGGCCGCCAGTCCCACCACGGCTCGCTCGGCCGATTGCGGGATCAGCCAGTAGAAGAAGCGGGTATCGTGCGGAGCAAACCATACGCAGGCGGTGTCGGGGGTGAAGTTCTCTGGCAGGGCGACTTCGGCCTGGAGGTTGGCGATGGCCGGTACCGCGGCCAACCCCGCCGCCCGGGCCACCTGGCTGTGCAGCCCGTCCGCGCCGATCAAGGCCGAAGCCGTCACCTGCTCCTGGCGGCCGGTTGCTTCGTTGACCAGACGTATGCTAAGCTGGCCTGAGGGATCCTCAGCGGCCAGGCCAACGAAGCGATAGCCCAGGCACAGCTCCGCGCCGGCTGTCTGGGCCTCAGCCGCCAACAGTTCGATCAGGCCGCGGCGCTCGATGACCAGATCGGGCTGGGCCAGGGCCACCTGTGCCCGGGCAGAGGGTGAGAAGAGGGCCATCTGCCTGATTTCATTGCGGATCACCCCCCTGGCCGGTAGGGAGAGGGCACGGGTGAACTCGGCGGTGACGATCAGGGTGCGAGGCTCGGCCGCCAGGTGTGGGCTGGCCTCGTAGACACGCACCGGCAGCTTCTGTTGGGCCAGCAGATAGGCGGCATACAGGCCGGCGCTGGAAGCGCCGACCACGACGACAGGTCGCTTGGGCATCAGGGACAACTTCTCCTGGTAAGAGGCAATGAGCCGGATGGCTTTACTGTCCAATGCAATTTGCAGCATCCGACCCATGTCTCATTATACCGTATCGAATTCCTGGGGCAAACGCGGGGTAGGGGCGACCCTTGTGGTCGCCCCCCTTGTGGTCGCCCCACGGGCAGGGACAAGCCCTGCCCCATTGGCATCAGTTAACGGTCAAAGCTACCCTCCCCTGCCGCGCCCCCCTACGGGGGGCTGGCGGGGGAGGGTGGCCGCAGGCCGGGTGGGGGCCTCCGCGGCGCTTCTGCAGAGCCGGCAGACTGGCCCCCACCCTGGCCCTCCCCCGCTGCGCCCCGGTACGGCCACAGCGTCGCTGTGCCCGTACGGGCTGGCAGGGGAGGGTCTTCGTCCTCC
>DAOTZS010000155.1:0-12495 GCA_034434335.1 Anaerolineae bacterium | reverse complement strand
GACCGCTCGTGTGGCCCTGGAGGTCGACGCGCCGCGAGCCGAGCAGTTTATCGCAGAACGTCTGACCCGGTGAGGAAGATACAATGTAACTATTCAGGCCGATTGAAATCGCCCCTCCTGGGCACTTCGTGCCGGGTGTCGGCCTTCGCCGACACCCTTCATGTATGCATCATGAGAAAAGTCGGCGAAGGCCGACCACTGGCCGCAGGCCCAAAAAGTAACACTTTCTGCCACCTCGGGCTTTCACTGCCCCTCACCCCCTCGGGGCGTGGCCCTTGGCCTGCGGCCAGGGGAGGGGGGAATAAGATGGGGGGTTTGCGGCGGCCGAAGGCCGCCGCAAACCCTTTTTCTCCCCCTCCCCTCTCCCGCTCGCCTTCGGCAGCGGGAGAGGGGAGGGGGCAGGGGGAAGGGTGAGGGCCCTGGGTCGCAATTTTAATGACCGCAAAAAGTGTAAACCGATTCTCCCAGCGAATTGAACTATCCTGAGTAACAAACCGGCTTTGACAGCCACCGCCGCCCCACGGTATAATATAACTGCCTGGGCGAATAGCTCAGCTGGTTAGAGCGCCTCGCTTACACCGAGGAGGTCAGGGGTTCGAGTCCCTTTTCGCCCACCTGCCGGCCTGGAGCATGGCCGGGTGTGCGCTGAGAAACCTGGTTACGCCGAGCATTTTGAGGCGACCAGGTTTCTTGTTTGGCTGCCCTCGGCACCGGTGGTACAATGCCCGGCACCCGGCCCTGACGGCATCAGATGTCCTGCCCGATTGAACATGGGCCAGCCCGTGGCCTGAGGTTGTTTATTATGACGCAGAACATACCTTCCAGCGAAGACCCGCGGCGCCAACTGCCCAGTGTGGACCGTCTGCTGGCGACTGAGCCGCTGCGCGCGGCCATAGCCATCCACAGCCACGAGCTGGCCGCCGACGCCGCGCGCGCCACGCTGGCTGCTGCCCGGGCAAGGCTGGAGGCCGGTGCGCCCCTGCCCGACCTGCCCACGCTGGCCGAAGAGGCCACCCGGCGCCTGGCAGAGATGGCCCGGGGAACCCTTTATCCGGTGATCAATGCCACCGGCGTAATCATCCACACCAACCTTGGCCGCGCACCCCTCAGCCGGGCCGCACGCGCTGCGGTGGATGCCATCGCGGCCGGCTATTGCAACCTGGAATATGACCTGGAAGCCGGCGAACGGGGCTCACGCTACGTACACGTCGAAAAGCTGCTGTGCCAGTTGACCGGTGCCGAGGCCGCCCTGGTGGTGAACAACAATGCCGGCGCCGTGTTTCTGGCCCTTTCCGCCCTGGCACGCGGCCGCGAGGTGATCATCTCGCGCGGGCAGTTGGTAGAGATCGGGGGCGGGTTCCGTATCCCCGATGTGCTGCGCCAGAGCGGCGCCCGCCTGGTCGAGGTCGGCACCACCAACCGCACCCATCTGCAAGATTTTCGCAACGCCCTGGGGCCGGAAACAGCCCTGTTGCTGAGAGTACACGCTTCCAACTTCCGCCAGATTGGCTTCACAGCCCAGGTGTCGCTGGCTGAGATGGTTGCCCTGGGGAGGGAAGCCGGTGTGCCCGTGATGGATGACCTGGGCAGCGGCTCACTCTTGGACACCAGGCGCTATGGCCTGGCTGCTGAGCCAATGGTGCAGGAAAGCGTGGCTGCCGGGGCCGACCTGGTCACCTTCAGCGGTGATAAGCTATTGGGAGGCCCCCAGGCCGGGCTCATCGTCGGCCGGCGCGCACTGGTGACCCAACTGCGCAGCCATCCCCTGGCGCGGGCCTTGCGGGTGAGCAAGGACACTCTGGCTGCCCTTCAGGCTACCCTGCTTCATTACCTGCGGGGCGAGGCCGAGCGCGAGGTCCCCGTCTGGCGTATGATCGCCACTCCCCTCGAAGCGCTGAGCGCTCGCGCCACTCAGTGGGCTGCCGCGCTGGCACAGGCCGGCATTGTGGCCACGGTCGTCTCCACGCAATCCACCGTGGGGGGTGGCTCCCTGCCCGGCGAAGTGCTGCCCACCGCCGCCCTCGCCCTGACCTCCAGCGCGCTCACCGCCCTGGCTGCTGCCCTGCGCACCGGCCAGCCACCCGTGGTAGGCCGGATCGAGGATGACCGCCTCCTGCTCGACCCGCGCACCGTGCCGCCAGAAAGTGACCAGGATCTGTTACAGGCTGTGATCGCTGCCTGGCGTCAGGTGCACGCCTGAGGGTAAAAAGCACGATGTCAGAAACCCTGACCCTTCATGGCCGGGTCATCAACCCGGGCCGTGGAGAGGGGCCGGCGCTGGTGTCACCGGCCCCCATTAGCTTTCTGGCCGGCGTTGATCCGGACACCGGTGTTGTGGTAGAGCGCGGCCATCCGCTGGAAGGCCGCTCGGTGGCCGGCACAGTGCTTGTCTTTCCCACAGGCAAGGGCAGTACCGTCGGCTCCTACACCCTCTTGCGCCTGCGGCACAATGGACGAGCACCGGCTGCCATCATTAACGCGCAGAGCGAGGCCATTGTGGCCGTGGGGGCCATCATCAGCGATATCCCGATGGTGGACCAGGTGGACATCACCCTGCTGCGCGATGGAGATCATGTGGTGGTGGAAGACGGCCTGATTACAGTGCGGCGCGGCCAGGGGATGGGCCACGAGGACGGCGATCGGGATGGATGAGCTGATCTTCCTCAAGCTTGGCGGGTCGCTGCTGACCGATAAGACGCGGCCGCGCGCTTTGCGGCCTGAGGTGTTGGCCCGGCTGGCAAGGGAGATCGCGGCTGCGCTGCGGGCCCGGCCCGGTCTGCGCCTGCTGATCGGCCATGGCAGCGGGTCGTTTGGCCATGTGACGGCGCAGCGCTACGGCACGCGGCAGGGAGTGACTACTGCGGAGGGGTGGCGCGGGTATGCCGAGACCGCCGCCACGGCCGCCGAGCTGAATCGGCTGGTGACCGAGGCCCTGTGGGAGGCCGGCGTGCCAGCCCTGCCGGTACAACCTTCAGCATCGGCATGCTGTTGGGATGGCGAGTTGCGCACGTTGGACGATCGTCCCTTTCACGTTAGCCTGGCCCACGGACTGGTGCCGCTTACCTACGGCGATGTGGCGCTTGACGAGGTGCGTGGGGGGACGATCATTTCCACGGAGCAAATCTTTCGCTGGCTGGCCCCCCGCTTACAGCCCCATCGCATCGTGCTGGCTGGCGAGGTGGAAGGGGTCTACACCGCGCATCAACTCGCCGGGCAGCCTGGCCAGCTGATCCGCACGCTTACCCCGGATGATCTGCCCACGCTGCAGGCCGGCCTGGCCGGCTCGCGCGGGGTGGATGTCACAGGGGGGATGGTGGCCAAGGTGGCCGAGATGGTAGCCCTGGTGCAGGAGGTGCCCTCTCTGGCCGTGGTGCAGATTGTCTCCGGGTTGGTGCCCGACCTGGTGCGCGCTGTCCTGATCGGCCAGGAAAGCCGCGCCGGCACCCGCATCGTGCGCGCCCAAGAGGGGGCTTCCTGGTAACAATGGGAGGTGGGCTATAAACGAGGGGGGACACCTCTCGTGCTAGGGGGCAGGGCTTGTCCCTGCCCCACGGGGCGACCACCAGGGTCGCCCCTACGCGGCGCACGCCCCTGCGCCAGCGAGTTGCCAGCTACCCGCGGGCGGGGTATAATGCATTGGGAGTAAAACGGTAATGGCTATCACCTTAGTTTCGTTCGTGCTCATCTTGAGCCTGATCGTGTTTGTGCATGAGTTGGGACACTTCCTGGTGGCCCGGCGCCATGGGATCGTCGTCGAGGAGTTCGGCTTTGGGTACCCACCGAGGTTGCTCAAGTTGGGCGAGCGGCACGGTACGGTCTATTCTCTCAACATGATTCCTTTTGGCGGCTTTGTGCGCCTGCGCGGGGAGGATGACCCCTCACAGCCGGGCAACTTTGCCGCTGCCTCGAAATGGGCGCGCGCGACGACCCTGCTGGCCGGCGCGGGGATGAACTTTGCCCTGGCCATTGTGTTGTTGACACTGCTGACCATGTTGAGCGGCGTCCCCGATCGCAGTCAGCCCGGCGCTGTCATAGGAGGCATCGCGCCAGGCTCGCCCGCCGAGCAGGCTGGACTGCAGAAGGGCGACCGCATTGTGGCCGCCAATGAGACAATGGTGGCTACAACGGTTGATCTGGTGACCCATACCCGTGCTCATCTGGGCCAGCCCGTGACCTACCTGGTTGTGCGCCGCGACCCGACTACTGGCGCCGAAACGACTTTGACCTTTGTCATTATCCCGCGTCCCAACCCGCCCGACAATGAGGGTCCGCTGGGTATCGAGATCTTCACCGTGATGCGGCCAGCCTGGATTTGGGAGGCTCTCTGGAGCGGGATCAGGACGACGGGGGAGGTGATCTGGCTGACGTTCCAAATCCCAGCTAGCCTGATCCGCGCCGGCCGGCCAATCCAGGAAGTGGGGCTGGTAGGCCCGGTGGGGATTGCTGCAGCCACGGGGGATGTGGTACGCTCGGCCACTGCCGCCAATTCAGTCGAGCCCATTCTCTGGTTCGTGGGGCTGCTTAGCACGGCTGTGGGCATCACAAACCTCCTGCCGATCCCGGCTCTCGACGGTGGACGGCTGCTCTTTGTGATTGCCGAGGCGATACGACGTCGGCGCATCGAGCCGGCGCGCGAGGGGCTTATCCATCTGGTGGGCTTTGCGTTGCTCCTGCTCATCATGGGTGTGGTGACCGCCAATGAGATCACCGCGCTGGTGAGTGGTCGCGGCCTGGACCTCGGGACGCGTTAGTAGCTCAGGTTTCAGGAAAGATGCCATGTACTGCAAACGGTGTGGGGCTCGCCTGCTTCAGGGCGTTCTAATCTGCCCTGAATGTGGAACCCGTCAGCGTGGCCAGAGGCGCTCCTTGCGGTGTGCCTACTGCCACGGCCGGCTGGCACCTGAGATGCAGATGTGCCCCCACTGCGGGCGGGATGCCCGGCCGGCCGGGCCGCGTTGGGGGCTGTGGGCTGGTTGCATCGGGATGCTGCTCCTCGTGGGACTCTGGGGCCTGGGAAGGCTCCCCGTTGCTCAGATCCAGCAGGAGATTGCCAGAACGCGGGCTAACCTTCTCAGCCTGGTCCAGATCCCGGACCTGAGTGTGCCAACTCCGGCTGTGACCAGCATGCGGACTGCCGCCCAGCCTGGCGTCCTGGCCGCGGCACCCGTTGTGCCACGGCCGACTACCAGTGTGCCTGAGCCGACTGCCGCCAGCGTTGTCCTGGCTACCTCGCCCACACCTGAGCCGGCTACCGCCACACCCGAACCAGGTGCGGGACCTTCGACCACCCCTGCAGCCAACACATACACCGTCCAGGAGGGCGACACCCTGGCCGGCATTGGTGCCCGCCTGGGCATCCCGTGGCAGCTCCTGGCAGCCACCAACGGCCTCAACGCCAACAGCGTATTAATGCCCGGACAACGGCTCCTCCTGCCCGAGCCTACCGCCACGGCGCTGCCCATGCCTGAAAGCACCGCCACGCCGGTTGCCGCAACGGCCACACCCGAACCAACCCTGGCAGCAGCCACCCCGTCACCTTCGCCGACCGGTATCCCAGGAATGATGGCAGCGGGAGTTGGTGCCACTCCTACCTCCGGACCTGTGATCTACCGGGTTCAGCCCGGTGATATCCTGGTCAACATCGGTGCCAGATTCGGTGTTCCCTGGCAGGCTATTGCCGCGGCCAACAACCTGGCGCCGACCACGACCTTGCGGGTGGGGCAGGAGCTGATCATCCCGCCCCCGGGCGCGCCGCTCCCGCCCACGCCCACCCCACGTCCGCGGCCGACTGCCACACCGCTTCCGCCAACTCCGACCCCGGCGCCGGCTTATCCGGCCCCGGTCCTGCTCAACCCCGCTGACGGCACACCCTACAGCGGCAGCACAGCCTTCATTGAACTAACATGGGAGCCAGTGCCTGGGCTGCCCGGCGACGCGCAGTACCAGGTGGTCATTCGCTGGAGCGAAAACGGCGTTGAGCAGGAGCATCTCCTTCCGCCCACAACGCGGACTGGGGTCCAGGTACCGGCCTGGCTGTGGGGGAGGGCCGACAAACCCGCCCGTCAGTATATCTGGTTTGTGACCGCCGTCCAGGTGACGGCCGATGGGCAGGGCAACCAACAGATCATCCCGCTCAGCCCACCCAGCCCATCCCGAGTATTCTTCTGGAATTGAAGTGCGATGTGGGAAGAACTTACCTTCGCCCTTAGACAACTGGCTGATGAGACCCGGGCGGTGCGCACCATCAACCTGGCACCCCTCTCCGACCTGCCGCGCAGCGAGATGGAGCGATTCCGGCAGGCATGGCTGGGCCTGAGCCCCCGCCGCCGGGTGGAAGTGGTCAGCACCATGGTGGAGCAGGCCGAGGCCAACATCCACCTCAACTTTCACACCATCCTGCGCGAGTGCCTGCACGATGCCGACTACCAGGTGCGTCGGCTGGCCATCGAAGGGTTGTGGGAAGACGAGCGCTGCAGCCTGATCGCCCCCCTGGTGAACTTGCTGGCCGAGGACAGCTCGGCTGAAGTGCGTGCCGCCGCGGCGGCCTCCCTGGGCCGTTTCGTGCTGTTGGGCGTGCTGGGCGAGATCGCCGAAAGCTATGCCCAGCAGGCTGAGGCGGCATTGCGCGCAGCCTGGCAGCGGCCGCATGAGGTGAACGAAGTGCGCCGACGGGTCTTGGAAGCCCTGGCCTACAGCAACGCGCCCTATGTGCGCGAGATGATTGACAGCGCCTACTATGACGAGGATGAGCTGATGCGCCAGAGCGCGGTATTTGCCATGGGGCGCAGTGCCGACCCATACTGGGCCAAAATCGTCTTGCATGAGCTGCAAAGCCGCGATGCCGCCATGCGTTTTGAGGCTGCTGTGGCCGCCGGTGAACTGGCACTTACCGATGCGGTGCAACGCCTCATCCAGATGTTGGACGATGTGGACAGCAACGTACGTGAGGCCGCGGCCATCTCCCTGGGCAAGATCGGCGGGCCAGAGGCCAAGCGAGCCCTGGAGGCCGTCGCCGAAGGGGACGACGAACGCCTGGCTGAAGCCGCCGAAGAAGCTCTGGAGGAACTGGCCTTCAATAGCGACACCCTGGATTACCTTATGATGGAATACACCCCTGGCCGGGAGTGGAAGTATCATCAGCTCGCGGATAAGGAGGCGGACGAGGAGGACTTTTACGGAGACGAGTATTTTGATGAATTTGATGAAGAAGAGGAAGACGACCTGGACGAGATGGCCTGGGAAGACGAAGAGGAAGAGGAGTTGTGAAACAGCAGCCCGGCTGGCATGATTCACAGGGCTGCTTCGACGATGCCATCTGTGCCGCGGGCTTTTGTGGGGATGGTTCAATTCACCGAGAAGTTTGGTTTACACTTTTTGCGGTCATTAAAATCGTGGCCCAAGGCCCTTACCCTGCCCCCTCCCCTCTCCCACTGCCGAAGGCGAGCGGGAGAGGGGAGGGGGAGAAAAAAGGGGTTTGCGGCGGCCGAAGGCCGCCGCAAACCCCCATCTTATTCCCCCCCTCTCCCCTGGCCACAGGCCAAGGGATGAGGGCAGGGGGTGGGGTGAGGGCCCGGCCCGGGGGCAAAGCAACGGATTGCCGGCATAATTTTTCAAGTTGCAATAGCCCGCACCCCGGCGTAAGACAAGGTAGGTACAGGACTTGCGCCTGCCCTGGGCGACAGCAAAAGTTGCCCTGCTCGAGAAACTATCTGAATGCCTGTAGAGCTCCCGGTGACCACGCTGCTCTTTAACGTCTTTGGCCCTGTCTTGCTTCCACTGGTCATGATCGCCGGCGCGGCCTATGGGCTGGGCCGTGCACGCAAGGTGAACCCGAGCCCGATCGCGCAGGTGGCCTTCTACCTGTTCAACCCCAGCCTGGTCTTTGTGGCGCTAGCGGGGACTACCTTTCCCCCTGAGATGTTAGGCCGGCTGGCACTGCTCAAGATCGTTGTCTACCTGGCCATGCTGGCACTGGCGCGGTTGGTGGCCGATCGGCTCAGGCTAGCACCGCCGCTGGCCAGCGCGTTTGCCCTGGTGGTGGTGTCGGCCAATTCGGGCAACCTGGGACTGCCCATGAACGAATATGCCTTCGGCGCCTCGGGCCTGGCCCTGGCGGTGATCTGCTATGTGACCGACAACCTGGCCGTGAATTCAGTGGGGGTGTACCTGGCAGCCCGTGGCCATGCCAATGGACGCCAGGCGCTGCGCGAGGTATTAGGCAACCCGGCTCTTTATGCCGCGCCCCTGGGCATCCTGGCCAACCAGGTCGGTTGGAGCCCGCCGCTATTCCTGGCGCGGGCTCTGGAGTTGCTCAGCCGGGCAGCGGTGCCCACCATGCTCGTGGTGTTGGGGATGCAACTGGCCGCCCTCCCTCTCAAGCGGCAACACTGGCGGTTGATGGGCCTGGCTTGCGCCCTGCGCCTGCTCGCCGCGCCGGCCGTGGCCATGGGACTGGCCCCGTTGCTGGGGCTGGAGGGCCTGGCCCGGCAGGTGGGCGTGCTGCAGAACGCGGTGCCCTCCGCGGTGATGACCAGCATCCTCGCCGGCCGCTATGACACCGAGCCCAACCTGGTAGCCGGCTCTATCCTGATCTCTTCCCTGGCCAGCCTGGTGACCCTGACCGCGCTGTTGTACTGGATGTTGAGATGAGCAAAAGACGCAAACCGCAGCTTCCCAAGCCTTCCCCGAGTGAATCGGGAGCTCCCTCTCGGGATGAGCGTGTTCGGCGCCTGGTATCGGAAGCCGCCCAATTGTTGGCCTCCAGGCGGCCGGGCGAAGCTGTCAGCAAGCTCCTGGAGGCCCGCGAGTTGGATCCCCACAACGTGGCGGCTGCCATCAACCTGGGCGGGGCCTATATCTTGCAGGGCAGATACAGCCAGGCCATACCAGTGCTGGAGGAGGCTGTGCGCCTGGCGCCGGACAATGTCATGGCCTGGACCAACCTGGCTGCCTCCTACCTGGGCAAGTTGCCGCTGGCAAGCCGGGAACGCCAGGACCAGGCCATCCGGGCCTACGAGCAGGCCCTGGCCATCGACCCGCGCGCTCCCAATGTCCACTACAACCTGGGCCTCATCTACCTGGAGCGCGGGGACAAACTGCAGGCCAGCGCCCACTTTTACAAGGCGCTGGAAACCGACCCCAACGATCGAGATGCCCAATACTGGCTTGACAAGATCCGCCGCGGCGATGAATCCCAACCGCCGGCCAACCAGGGCTGAGAGCCAGGTGCGGACTGGAGAGAGCCATGTACTGGCGGCAGAACCCTCAGAGAGTTGCCTGGATTATCCTGATCGCGAACTTCCTGGCCTGTTGTACATTGGCCGTAGCCACGCCGCTAGGGATACGTCACTTCGTCCTGCACGCCACACGGCCGATGACCGCGGCCGCCACCGCCCTGACAGGTACCGTCCAACTGCAGCCCCCACGTGCCACTGACCCCACCGCGGTCACCGAGCGCCGCAACGTGCCGGAGAACAGCCAGGTGGCCACCGATGCCACAGCTAAGGGGCTCCTCACCATCTCCACACCCGCCTCGGGCGAACAGGTGCTGGCCACCGTCCAACTGTTCCCCGGCACAGTTATGACCCTGGAACAGGCCCGCACCCCGCGCTTTGCCGTCAGCCCCGACCCGGATCGGATTGTATTGCGCCTGCAGCAAGGCCGACTGCTGATCGCCACCCAACCGCTTGGCGACCGAGCCGTCCAGGTAGAAGTTAACACCCCTCACGCCACCGTCACCTTTGGAACGGGCACCTTTGTCGTCAGTGTGGAGGACGATAGCACCCTGGCCCGGGCCCGCTCGGGCACCATGGCCGTGCAGGCGGCCGGCCGCATCGTGACAGCCGGCTCCGGAGAACGGGTCAACGTCAGCGCCGGCCGGCCACCAGACCTGCCCGTGCCCGACGCCCTTAACCTGGTGCTCAACGGCCAGTTCGTCGGTCCCCTGGCCCCGGCCTGGGAGCAGATCGTGGAGGTGGAAGGCAACCACCCACCCGGCCGTATCACCCAAGAGGTGGATGGCCGGCGCCGGGTGGTGCGTTTCACCCGCCGCGAAGAGGATGGGGTGCCCAACCGCGTAGGGGTGAAACAGGTCCTCGACCGCGATGTGCAGGGCTATGACTCCCTCATATTGCGGCTGGACCTGAAACTGCTCTATCAAAGCGTGCCAGGGGGCGGCTACCTTAGCTCGGAATATCCAGTGATGATTGACCTGCACTATACCGATGTCTATGGCAACAAAGACCTGCACTGGTATCAGGGCTTCTACTACCTGGACCTGCCACCCGGCAGCCCATGGCGCCAGCCCACAGGTGAGAAGATCCCGCTCGGGGTCTGGTATACCTTCGAGTCGCCCAACCTGTTCGAGAAGCTACGCGATAACCGCCCGGCGCGCATCAATGCCATCACCATCTATGCCTCGGGCCACGACTATGATAGCATGATCTCAGACGTGGCCCTCAGCGTGCGTTGAATGAGTCTTCATGGGCGTGAAAGAGCGCTTCCCTGCCTCTCACTCCCTTGGATCCCTCCTCTCCCCAGGTTCGCAGCCTGAAGAGAGGAACAGGGAAAGTCAGGGTTTTGCAGCAGTGGCAAACTCGGAGCTGCAAGACCACCTTCCTGCCCTCCAGCTCCTCTGCCTAGCGGGAAGCGCGTTCCTCTTCCTGGCGTTGAGCGTCTATCAGCTCCAGCTCCCCGGCCTGCATTACGACGAGGCCCGAGAGGCTGGGCTGAACGCCATGCAACTGGTCACCGGCCAGCCCCTCACAGCCTTTCGCGATGCAGTTGTGCGGGTAGGGCCGTGGCAGCTCCCGTTGATGGTGCAGGATTACATCGGCGCGCTTAACGTAGTGCTGGCGGTGCCCTTCCTGGCCCTGGGGGGCGTGAATGTGCCGGCCCTGCGGGCCCTGCCGATCCTTATCGGGTTGCTCACCCTGCTGGTGACCCAGCGCGTGGCCTGGCACCTCGCCGGCCCGGCCGCGGCTTCGGTGGCGGGCTTCCTCCTGGCAGTCAACCCCTCCTTTGTCTTCTGGAGCCGGCAGGGCATCTTCGTGACCAACCTGACGGCGCTGCTACTGGTGGCCAGCCTGCTGGCGGGGCTGCGCTGGTGGTCAGGCAGGCGGCCGGCCGACCTGTGGCTGATGGCCTTCCTGTGGGGGTTGGGCCTGTATACCAAGTTGCTCTTTGTCTGGGGTATCCTGGCTATGGCATTGGCAGCAGGGGCATCATGGGCCGGCCAGCGTATCAGGGGGGCCAAGCGTCCTGCGGCTGTCCCTGCTGAGGGCCATGCCAGGCCTCAAGTGCGCCCTGTGCCGGGCACCTGGCTGCCGGCCCTGGCCTGCTTCCTGCTGCCTCTCACCCCCCTGGTGCTCTTCAACCTCCGTACTGGGGGCACAGCGACAACCCTCTTTGGGAACCTGAGCCGATCCTACTACGGCGTGGACAACGCGGCCTACCTGCCCAACCTCTTGACCCGCCTGGCGCAGTTGCGTACCCTGCTGCGTGGGGACCACCTCTGGTACCTGGGCGGGATTTTCGCCAACGGTTGGGCACCCTGGCTGGCAGGGGGCTTGATGGCCGTCAGCCTGGGGACCTGGGCGTGGCAACGAAATGCTGCGACGGATGACGCAACCCCTGTAGCTCAGCGCGGCTGGCCTCCCCTGCTGCCCCTGGTCCTCCTGGCCCTGATCGTCGCGCAGAGCGCCTTTACGGTCAGCGACCTGTTCATCACCCACTACGCGCTGCTGCTGCCCCTGATTCCCCTGACAGCCGGGGGGGCCGCGGCCGGCCTGATGCGGCTGTGGGGATGCCCGGGCTTGCTGCGGCGCTCCCTGGCAGGGCTGGCCTTGTTGGCAGCCCTGATCTGGGCCGGAGGGGATCTGTGGACCACCTTGCGGTATCATCGCAGCCTGAGCGTCTCTGGCGGCCGCGCCGCCCACTCCGATGCCATCTATGCCCTGGCAGAGTACCTGGAGAAGGGCGGCCTGATCGCACCGCTGGCCCTCGACTGGGGGCTGGACGCGCCGGTGCGCTTCCTGACCGCCGGCCGGGTCAACCCAATCGAGGTTTTCGGCTATGCCGATCTGGCCGCGCCCGATCCCGCCTTTGCCGACCGCCTAACCCCCTTCCTTGACAACCCCGACAACGTCTACCTGGCCCATGCGGCCGGGCAGACGGTCTTCCGTGGCCGCGTGGAAGCGATGACCGCCCTGGCCCGCTCACGGGGGCTGTGGGTGCAGGAAGAGGCGCGCTTTGCCGAACGCGATGGCACTCCCCTGTTCGTGGTATACCGGATCGGGAGGTAAGGGCACGCGGTCTGTCAAATCGGGCCGGAGTGACACGTACTGCGACCTTCAGGTCGCAACGCCAGCAGGCGCCCATGTACTGCGACCTTCAGGTCGTAACGCCAGCAGGCACCCATGTACTGCGACCTTCAGGTCGTAACGCCAGCAGGCACCCATGTACTGCGACCTTCAGGTCGTAACGTCAGCAGGCGCC
>DAOTZS010000154.1:0-3537 GCA_034434335.1 Anaerolineae bacterium | reverse complement strand
GTCCGCCGTCGGCGCAGTAGCCCATGGAGGGCCACCTGCCGACCGGTCTCACCAGCCGCGATCTTTAAGAGCGCAGCGGCTTTCTCGCGCATGTGCGGCAGCCGGTCATGATCACGTACGTGTTCCAATTCTTTGCGTTGCTCTTCGCTGAGAGTCAAACTAAGTGGTTGTGCCATAGTTAGGTTACCTCCGCCAACCAAGGATACCATGACCCAGTTGTACGGTTAAATTGTAAAGGTTCATAATCGCCGGGCTAAGAGGGCAAAGCCCCTCCGGGGCTGGATTCTTAGCCCGCAGGGCTTTGCTCTTTCAGCCCGGACGTTTACGTCCGGGCCTTCTGGCAAAAAACCTACACTTGTAAGCCCCCGCCAGCCCCCGTAGGGGCACAGCGACGCTGTGCCCCTACGGGCGCGGCAGGGGAGGGTTGGCTGCTCAGGAACGATTTCAATCGCCGCAGGGCCTGGGTTATAATCCGGTGGCCCGGTCAGAGCGGGCTATTATCCCAAAACGGTGATACCATGAACGCACCTCGTCAACCGTCCCGTCGGCCATCGTTGCCCCAACATGCTGAAGACAAGGCGGTGACAACGCCTATGTCCTTCATGAGGCCGCCAGCCGAGATGACAGCTCCGGTGAAGCTGGATCGTCGGCGCTATCTGCGCGTGGTTCGCTTCTTTGCCCGGCTTTTCCTTTCCATCATCTGCTGGGATGTCATCCTGCGCCGGGTGCCCGGAATGAGCGGGGTGGCGCGGGGATCGGCCCTGGCGCGCTGGCGCGAGCTTGCCCGGCGATTCCGCCGGCTGGCGGTTCAGATGGGCGGGGTGCTGATCAAGCTGGGCCAGTTCCTGAGCATCCGCGTGGACATCCTGCCGCTGGAGGTCACCACCGAGCTGGCTGGCCTGCAGGATGAGGTCCCCGCCGAAAACCTGGCCGACATCCAGGCCGTGATCGCCGCCGAGTTCGGCCGGCCGGCCGAGCAGGTTTTTGCCTGGTTCGCGCCCTACCCGGAAGCGGCAGCCTCGCTGGCTCAGGTGCATAAGGCCAGGTTGGCCAACGGTGATGAAGTGGTGGTGAAGATTCAGCGCCCCCGCATTGAGGCCCTGGTCGAGACCGACCTAGCGGCCATCCGCGTGGCCATCAGATGGCTGAAACTCTATCCTGCGATCGCACGCCGCGTAGACCTGGGCCGGCTCTATGATGAGTTTGCGGCTACCACCCGGGCCGAGCTGGACTTCGTCGCCGAAGGGCACAACGCGGAGCGCTTCGCGGCCAACTTCGCTGACGACCCAGGCATTTACATCCCAAATGTCTACTGGCAATATACCACCCGGCGGGTGCTCACCCTGGAGGATGTGTCCAATATCAAGATCACCGATCTGGAAGGTATCGAGGCGGCCGGGATCAGCCGGGCCCAGGTGGCCCGTCGGCTGTATGTGGCCTACCTGGAACAGATCTTCGTTCACAACTTCGTACACGCCGATCCACACCCCGGCAATCTCTTCGTCTGCCCTCTGCCCCCCGATCCCAGCGCGCCGGCCGATGCCCCCGTTCCCTTCCAGCTGATCTTTGTGGACTTCGGCATGGTGGCTATCATCCCGCAGAGGTTGCGGGCCAGCCTGCGGGACTATGTGATCGGCATCGGCACGCGCGACGCGCATCGGGTGGTGCAGGCTTATGTGGACGCAGGGGTGCTGTTGCCCGGCGCGGATCGTAAGCGGCTGGAAGAGGTGCACGAGGTGCTCTTCCGGGGACTGGAGGGGGTCACTATGGGCCGGCTGAGCGATGTGGCGTTTGAGCAGGCCCAGCTCCTCTTCCGGGAATACCGCGACATCCTCTTTGAGCTGCCGTTCCAGTTCCCTACCGACCTCCTCTTCGCGGTGCGGGCGGTGAGTATCCTGGCGGGGATCGCCACCACCCTCGACCCCCACTTCGACCCCTGGTCGGAGACTATCCCCTTTGCCGAACGGCTGGCTGCCGACGAGCTGCGCCGCGATTGGCGACGCTGGCTGGAGCAGGTGGAGGACCTGGCGCGGGTGGCCCTGCGCCTCCCCTTCCTGGCCGACCGGCTGCTGACCCAGGCCGAGCGCGGGGAACTGACCGTGCAGACATCCCTGGCTGCCGATGCGGCCAAAGCCCTGCGGCGGGTGGAGCGCTCAGTGGACCGGCTGATGTGGGCGGTGGTAGCTACCGGGCTGCTGTTGGCAGGGGTGGTGCTGCGAGCCACCGAGGGGGCGGGTGGGCTGAGCACCGCTCTGCTCATTGCAGCCGCGGCTGCCTTCCTGTGGGCTCTGACCCGGCGGTGAGGATGCTCCCGCGGTTTGTATGATCCCGGCCGTTAGCATCAACACGAAGGCCAGGTCGGCCAGGAAATAACCTGTATCCACCAGTCCGTGGGCCAGCATGTCCGCCATGCCGGCCAGCAGGCCAAGGATCAGAGCCTGCAGATCGCGCTGGCTGGCCAGCCGGCGATAGAGCACCAGGCCACCGCGGAAGAGGGCAACCATCAGCCAGGCCAGGGCAATCAGGCCGGGCACGCCCAGCATAGCCCATGTCTCGAGCACCAGGTTGTGCGGGTGATATACCACCGGCTCGCGCCAGGCCTCGGGCAGCATATAGCGGGGGTATTGGCTCACGAAATTGCCGCTGCCCACACCCCACAGGGGATGGCCGCGGATCATGCGCCAGGTTCCCATCCATAGGAGCAGGCGCAAGAATGACGTCGTGCCTTCCTGCAGGGTGGTCAGGGACGCAAGGCGGGCGGTGTGCACAAATGGAAGCAGCGCCAGCAGCAGCCCGGCGATCACCCCCAGGGCTATCAGCATCCCTTTTCGCCCCCGCAGCCACCCGATGCACAGCAGGCTGGCCGGCAACCCAAGCAACCAGGCTCCGCGTGAAAAGGTGAGATAGAGGCAGAGGAGGAGAGGCAGCAGGGCCACCCCATGGGCCAGACGACGCCAGCGCGTGCCTCCCCACAGCGCCACACAGGCCGCCACCGGCACGGCGCGGCCCAGGAACAGGCTCAAGTGATTGGGGGAGTCGAACACGCTGAGGATGCGGCGTACCCCCTCGACGGACTCGACATAATCAGTAAAGAAGAACTGGTAAAGCCCAATGGCTGCCACGGCCACAGCGCCCAGGACCAGGGCATCGCCCAGGGCCACCAGGGTCTTGCGGTTGCGGCCCTGACTGCGCACGAGGAGATAGAGCAGGAACGGTTCGAGGACGGCGGTGCGCAGTTGCCACAGGCCGGCCTCCAGGTCGGCGGCCACGCGCAGGGAGAGGAGGTGGGCAGCCACGAACGCCAGCATCGCCCAGTGGGGCGAGCTCAAGCTCGTCCTACGCGCCTCTGCTGGCGGGGTTGGGATGTGGGGCGAGCTCAAGCTCGCCTTACGTGCCTCTGCTGGTGGGGGTGGGATGTAGGGCGAGCTCAAGCTCGCCTTACGCGCCTCTGCTGGCGGGGTTGGGATGTGGGGCGAGCTCAAGCTCGCCTTACGCGCCTCTGCTGGCGGGGTTGGGATGTGGGGCGAGCTCAAGCTC
>DAOTZS010000153.1:0-12643 GCA_034434335.1 Anaerolineae bacterium | reverse complement strand
GCCGGTTTTCTGGCCAACCATCCTGGCTTCGCTGGCCTTCTGGTCAGCCTGGAGGGGAGCATTGGCAACGGGCTGAGCAACGATGGTGATCTGGTGGCCCTGCTGGCGCCTGATGGCTCCCTGGTGGATGCTATGAGCTACGGCAGCAACAGGAGCGTCTTCGACCCGCCCTGTCCCGATGTGCCGGCTGGCTCTTCCCTGGCGCGGTTGCCGTCCCTGGTTGACACTGACACTGCCGGGGACTGGGTTGCCCAGAGTGTGCCCAATCCGGGCGCGGCGGGGGTTCTTCCCACGGCCACTCCTACTGCCACACCCAGCCCAACCGCCACGCTCACACCCAGTGCGACCCCCACGCCGACTGCGACACCCACGGCTACGGCGACCCTCTCCCCCACTCCCACCGCCACGCCGACTCCCCTTTCGCGCGTGCGCCTGAACGAGGTGCTGCCCAGGCCCTATGCCGTGGATTGGGATGGAGATGGGGATGCAGATGCTTACGACGAGTGGATAGAGATCGTCAACCTGGAGGACTTTGCCGTAGACATCGGCGGGTGGGGTTTGGACGACATTGCCGAAGGGGGTAGCGTGCCTTATCGTTTTCCGGCTGGCACGATGGTGGGGCCTGGCGGGTTCCTGGTGAGCTTTCGTTCCGGCACGGGGGTGGCCTTGAACCAGGATGCCGACACGGTGCGTCTGCTGGCACCCGATGGCAGTGAAGCAGATACCTTCAGCTATGTCAACCCCCAGCGCGACCGCAGCTACAGCCGGACTGTGGACGGGGTGGGGGAGTGGACTGACACATATCCCCCATCGCCAGGCAGCCCTAACCGGCCGGCGACTCCCACTCCCACCCCTACTGCTATCTCTTACGATCGTGAGAGCATCCGGCTTAATGAGATTTTGCCGCGCCCGGCCCTGGTAGATTGGAACGGCGATGGCGTGGCAAATGCCGATGATGAGTGGGTTGAGCTCTATAATCGGGGAACTGCCCCTGTGGACCTGAGCGGCTGGGCCCTCGACGATATCGCCGACGGCGGTAGCCCACCTTACATCTTCCCGGCCCAATCCACTGCTGCCCATCTCCTCCCCGCCGGTATGACCCTCGCGCCCGGAGAGTACCTGCTCCTCTTCCGCTCGCAGACCCACGTGGCGTTGAACGATGACGCCGACACCGTGCGCCTCCTGGGCCCGGATGGTGCCGAGGTGGACAGCTTCTCCTACACGCGACCCTTGCCCGATCGTTCGTACTCCCGACAGTTTGATGGTGAGGGTTCCTGGACAGATGCCTACCTACCCTCGCCCGGCAAAGCCAACCTGCCTCCCACCCCAACTCCAACATCCACCCCTACTGCTACGGCCACCTCTACCCCAACGCCCACTCTCACTGCTACGGCCACACCATTTCCTGCGGGGGTTTGGCTCAACGAAATCCTGCCCAATCCGGCCGCGGTGGACTGGGATAACAATGGTACAGCCGACTTCAGGGACGAATGGGTCGAGCTTTACAATAGCGGCGTGACGGCGGCACCGCTCGGGGGTTGGGCATTGGCAGATGACACCAAGACCTTCACCATCCCGCTGGGCACGGTGATCTGGCCTCGCGGTTACCTGCTGCTGTTCCGCGCGCAGACCGGGCTGGCTTTGGGGGATGTGGCGGATCAGGTTGCCCTGTTGCGCTCTGACGGGAGTGTCGCTGACTTCTTCGCCTACACCCAGGGGCCGGGCGCGGATCGCAGCTATTGTCGCAGCAGCGACGGGGCCGGCATTTGGACGCGCGATTGCATGGTCACCCCGGGCCAGAGCAACCAGCTTCTGCCAGCCCCATCCCCCTCGCCCACCCGGCGTCCGTCGGCGGAGGGTGGGCAGCCGGTGCCAACGTCCCAGCCTGGTGGGCTGGCTACAGGTACCATCGCGGCCGCACGGGCCGCGGCCCCTGATACCCGCGTTACTGTCGTCGGCATAGTTACCCTGCCGCCAGACCTGCTCGACCGCAGCATCTACTTGCAGGATGCCACTGCTGGCATCCGGGTGTACCTGCGCAAGGGAGCTTACCCCGCCCTGGCCGTCGGAGACCGGGTGCAAGTGAGCGGTTGGATGCAGGACTTTCATGGCGAACGGGAGATCTCGGTGCCGGACCCGGGCTACCTGGTGTGGCTGGGCAGGGGCACACCGCCCGCTCCCCTCCGGGTCAGTACCGGGCAGGTGGACGAAGCTCACGAAGGGCTCCTGGTCTGGATCATCGGGCGGGTGACCGCCTTTGCCCCCCATGCCATCACCCTGGATGATGGCAGTGGCCCGGCCCAGGTCTACTTCCCCCAGGGGTTGCCGTGGCGTCGGCCCTATGTCCAGCTCGGAGAGGTGTGGGCAGCGCAGGGTGTGGTGGGCCAGTATGCATCTACCCCGCCGTATGCGGGTGGCTATCGGCTTATCCCCCGCTTTCAGAGCGACGTCAGCCTGCCCCCCGCCTTCTTGCCGGTCACAGGTGCCAGGGAAATGCCGGCCACCTGTAAAACGCCTCACTCAGTGCCGGCTCCCTGCCCCTCCCTTCTCCTGCCTGAGAACATCGCCTGTACAGCGAGCTTTAGTTCGCCCCTGGCGCAGCCTGTGGCAACCTGGCAACGTTAGGATCCCGCTGTTGACCAGGCTTTGGTTCACCCGCTAAGGTGTGGTACAATTCTCAACAGCTCGCATCCAAGCTGCGTACTCTGCAGGCACGTCTCCATCGAGCTCATGGCAGGGTACGAGGAGGAATTCCATGCCCGATAAAATCCTGGTCTGCGTTGCCTGGCCCTATTGCAACGGCGATTTGCACATCGGCCACATTGCCGGTGCCTACCTGCCGGCCGATATCTTCGCGCGCTACCATCGCCTGCGCGGCAACGACGTGTTGATGGTCTCAGGCGCTGATACCCACGGCACGCCGATCACCGTGCGGGCCGAAGAGGATGGGGTCAGTCCGCGCGCGGTGGTGGACCGTTTCCAGCCGCGGCAGATCGAAACATTTCTCAAACTGGGCATCACTTTTGACTTGTTTACCGAGACCGATACCGAGAATCACTGGGCTGTGACTCAGGATCTGTTCAAGACCCATCTAGAAAAGGGCTATATTTACCCGGATACCATGCAGCAGCTCTACTGCGTGGACTGCAAGAAGTGGCTGGCAGATCGCTATGTGGAGGGCACATGCCCCTACTGTGGCTTTGAGGCCGCGCGCGGGGACCAGTGTGATAATTGCGGCCGCATCTATGATGCCACCGCTCTTATTCGCCCTCGTTGTCGTTACTGCGGTGGAACCCATATCGAGGTCCGTACTACCAAGCATTTCTTCCTCGACCTGGGGAAGCTGAACGATCCCCTTCTGGCGTGGTTGAACGACGGCCATAAGGGTCACTGGCGGCCCAACGTCATCAACCAGACGCGCGCCCGGCTGGAAAGCCGCGAACTGCGCGGCCGGCCGATCACCCGCGACATCCAATGGGGTGTCACCATCCCGGTGCCAGGCTATGAGGACAAACGCATTTACGTCTGGTACGACGCCGTGATCGGGTATCTTTCGGCCAGCAAAGAGTGGGCTGTTCTGACGGGCAACCCCGATGCCTGGCGCTCCTGGTGGCAGGATCCTGCCGCGCGCAGCTACTACTTCATTGGCAAGGACAACATCGAGTTCCATTCGATCATCTGGCCTGGCATGTTGATCGGCTACGATCCAACCCTCAACCTGCCTTATGACGTCCCGGCCAACGAGTATCTGAACGTCGAAGGGCGCAAGCTCAGCAAGAGCCGGCGCTGGGTCATCGAAATGCTGGATGTGCTGGAACGCTTTGACCCCGATCCCTGGCGCTACATTATTGCGGCCAATTTCCCGGAAACTCAAGACACCAACTTCACCTGGGAAGACTTCCTGCGCCGCAACAACGATGAACTGGTGGCCACCTGGGGCAACCTGGCCAACCGGGTGCTGGGCTTTGCTTACCGCCGCTTCGACCGCGTGGTGCCGACGCCTGGCCCGCTGGATGATGCCGACCAGGCCATGTTGGCGCGTGTCGAGCCTGCCTTCGAGCAGGTGACGGCGTTGCTCGAAAGCGTGAAGCTGAAGCAGGCATTGGGTGAAGTGATGGAGCTGGCCCATGAGGCCAACCGTTATCTCAACCTGAAGGAGCCCTGGCAGCAGATCAAGACCGATCGGGAGGCGGCCGCGACAACCATTTACGTTGCGCTGCGCGTGGTGGATAGCCTGAAAACCCTCTTCGCGCCGTTCCTCCCCTTCACCAGCCAGAGGCTGCACTACTACCTGGGGTATGAGGGCCAGCTCTGGGGCCGACAGTATACCCAGGAGGTGACGGAGCGGGAACGCCGTCACCTGGTCCTGCGCTATGATGGAACTATGGCTACAGGCCGCTGGGCTCCCAGCCAGCTCGCGCCTGGCCAGCCGTTGCGCGAGCCACAGCCCCTCTTCTTGAAGCTGGATGCGAGTGTGGTGGATCGGGAAATTGAGCGGATGCTGGGTGGCAGTTGAGGGGTCAGGTGGTGGCTGAAAGTGCTGCTAAAAAAGTGGTTATTCACAGCTATCCACAGACAGGCGGAAGTTACACACAAACTTATTTATTTGTAGGTGGAAAGGCCGCGCGTATCCGTTTCAGCCGGCAGCAGCCCGACAATAGGCCAGGCTGGCCGACAACAGGCGGACTATCTCATCGTCAGGTGCACCGGCGTTGAGGGCCTCAGGACATAGCTCCAGCGATACCGCTCCTGTGTAGCCGTCAGCGGCCAGACAGGCCAGCAAGCGGTCCAGCCGTAAGTGACCATCCTCGGGCCGGCGATGTTGTCGGCCGTTAAAATTGCTCAGATGCACGTGACGTACCTGCCCCGCCAGTTGTCTGTATACGGTGGTCGGGTCCAGGTTCCAGGTGGCCAGATGAGTGGTATCCAGGGTGAGGGCAGGAAAACGGGCGATTTCGCGCACGGTATTCCACCAGGCTAGATTGACCCGTCGGCGGAAGAGGGTAATTGCTGGCAGATTCTCGATGCACAGGGTGACCGAGCTGGCGTTCTGGAGTTTGGGGTAGGCCTCCAGAAGCCAATTACGGTACGTATTGGAGCCAACGAACGGCACGGGCAGCCGTGTGCCATGTATGGATAGCCAGCCCAGGCGAAAGCGCGGCGGTAGATGGTGGACGACCACAGGGGCGCCAATAGCTTCAGCCAGGGCTACTGTCTGGAAGATACGGCCCGGCGCATCGTCTGGCCACCCTGGGACCATCGTGTTATCCAGGGGCACGTGGAGCGCGAGGATGGGCAGACGATGGCGGGCTGTCAGCCTCTGCAGATAGTGCGGCTGACGTGTATCCCAGCGGCGATCAACCATTACTTCGATGCCTTCGAAGCCGGCCTGGGCGGCCAGTTCGAAGCAACGGTCAAGGCCGTAGGTGTGAAGGGAGCCGGTAGAGAGGATAAAGCGCAGAGCAGCCGGCCGGCTTGTCACACGCTCCTCCTGAGCTGATGGTGTTTTCTGCATCTGGCCGCGGCGTTTCCCCACCCTATGTCCCCGCCAGGCCCACCAGTGTGCGGAAAGCCCGATAGGCTGTGAGCATATCCCCAGCCGTGAACTCCACCTGCTTACCAGGCCCCCGTCGCGCGCCAGGGGCAATGGCGGCAGCATCGGCCATCTCCGAGCGGATGAATTCCACTGCTACCGTGATGGGCGGATCGAGACGGAAGGGGTGGGGCGCAGAGCCGTCCCGCAGCCGGCCCACCGCGCGCCTGGCCGCCTGGTAGATCTTCTCCTGCGCTACCTGCGGGGGCAGGCATTCGGCGGCCATGCGCCCGACGGCCCGTTTGACCACCGCCGTTTCGATGTCGCCCAGCAGTGCCGTTGCCTCAGCGCAGGCCGACTGGTCACCGGAGATCATGAGCACCGGCACCCCGAAGTGGCCGCACACCGCGGCGTTCAGTCCAATCTCCCCTACCAGCAGGCCGTTGAGCCACAGGCCGGCTACGCGGGTGGTAGACCACGTGTGATCGAGAATGGCATCGGGGGTGCCAACCCGTGCATGGTAGCCAATGAACAGGACACCACTGACTCCTTCATCCACGCCCTGGATCATCGAAAGGGCGCGCGGTGTGCCGGTATTGAGCCGTGCCCGAGGGTCTAACTCCTCGATCAGGATGTTGTGGTTGTTCCAATGACCGTCGCTGACGACCACCTCATCCGCACCAGCGTCAAATGCCCCCCGTATAGCAGCGTTAACATCCCCTGTCATGAGCTTGCGGAAACGAGCATACTCAGCGTGCTCGGGATTGGTGTGGTCGCTATGCACGACGCCGGTGATCCCCTCCATGTCGCATGCGATGAGTATCTTCATGATATGTCTCCCTTCGTGGCCTGTATTCCCGTGCAGGGAATCAGCTATCGTTTGCTGAGGTAATCTCGGATCATCAGGGCTGCAGTGGCGCCTTCACCGGCCGCGGCCGCAGCCTGCTTGGTGCTGCCTGCTCGCACATCACCGGCCGCAAATACCCCAGGCATGGTGGTCTCCAGGGTGCTGCTGGTGATGACAAATCCCCACCGGTCCCGCTGGATCTCAGCCGGCAAGAACTCGGTGTTGGGCTCCAGGCCGATGAAAATGAAAACCCCATCAGGATGCCAGATCTTGATCTCACCCGTGGCGCGATCCTGGACCTCGACCCCGGCCAGTTTGCCGCGCTGGCCGCGGAAAGCCTGGATGGCGTGGTTGGTGACCACAATGATCCCAGGCTGGGCAGCAACCTTATCTTGCAGGAGTTTGCTGGCCCGCACCTCGGGCAGGAACTCGACGATGGTCACCTGCCTGGCATAGCGCTTGAGGAATAGCCCTTCCTGGAAGCCGCTGTTGCCACCCCCCACCACCAGCACGTCGCGATCGCGGTAGAACGGGCCATCGCACACGGCGCAGAAGTGGATGGCCGAGCCGATCAGTTCCGCCTCACCTGGCACGTTGAGCCGGCGATAGCGTGAGCCGGTGGCAATGAGAACGGCGCGGGCGCCGAACTCCTCACCGCGCGCCGTCTTCACGCGCAGATAACGGCCGTCGCGCTGGATGCCTACCACGGGGGTCGTCTGCAAAATCTCCACACCAAAGCGTTGCGCCTGCCGGGTCAACCGTTCGGCGAACTCGAGGCCAGTGATCCCCTCATCGAAGCCAGGGTAGTTATCCAGCATCTGGGTATTGCCCACCTGTCCACCGCTGACCCCTTTTTCGAGGATCAGGGTATCCAGGCCCTCGCGCGCGGTGTAAATGGCAGTGGTCAGGCCGGCCGGTCCCGCGCCCACGATGATCACGTCGTAGAAGCTGCGCCTGGCAGTGGCCCGCAACCCCAGCTTCTGACTCAGCTCCTCGTTGCTGGGCTCGACCAGGATGCTGCCATCGGGGAAGACGATAGTAGGCACAACGCGGTTCCCCCGGTTGATGCGCTCCACCTCGGCCATTGCAGCCTGGTCCTGTTCGATGTCCACCCACGTGTATTGGATGCGGTGTTCGCCCAGGAACTGCTTTGCCCGTCGGCAATCGGGGCACCAGGTAGTGCCGTAGACAATAATCCCTGAGGTAGTGCTCATGTTTGCTTATCCTTTCGTGAAGCTTGCATAGCCATCGTAGGAGTATACTTTATGGTTCCCCTGCTGTCTGTAATCTTGGCTCAGTGTCTGTTACTGAGTCACGACGGCTGTGGAAGGAGTGTCTTCCTGGAATGCTCCTCTGGGAAGAAGAGCGACTCGTTCAGAAAGGGGAGCAGGGCCATGAACACCCCCTGGCTGGCCAGTCCCCGGCGGTCAAGCTGGCCATGCGAGAGATACCCAATGGCACCGCCATCAAGTCGAGAGTTCTGCTGACCGGTCAACTGGTCGATCACCTCGCCGAGTTCCGCGCCGGCCGCAAGGCCAGCGGCGATGTCGTCGGGCAGCTCAAAATGCGAGGTGACGCCGAAACCCAGGCGCTCTCGAGCGTCGGCGATGCAGATGACGCCGAACGCGAACCAGCGGCCGTGGATAAGCGCGACGCCCCCCTCGATGCCCACGCAGAACTGCGCGTTCCAGCCCTGCTCAACGTTCAGACGTGTCAGGGCACGCGCCCTATTCTCCGCGCCAAGGAAGGTTTCTTCCATCCCCACGGGCTGCGCGGATACGCCCGACGCCACTTCGACGCCGATGGCTTCCACCTGGCCGAAGCAGCGACCAAACACATCCTCCACTGCGGCGATCTTGGTTGGATTCCGTGAACCTACCAGCACCTTCATCCGGGCGCTCCATGTAGAAGCAGGTTTGCATCCTCAAAATGTAACAGCTCATCTCGATTCTACTCTAGGAAGAGAGAACCAACAAGCCGGGAAGCCCTCTTCGCCGCGAGCTGCCCCGAGCTGAGGCTCTGGGCTGAAAGGGCGAAGCCCTACGGGCTAGCTCTAGTGTAACTGTTCAGGCGGTGACTGGAAGGGCCACGCCGAGGGCTCGCCCGAGGCGTCACCCTTTTGGGGCCTGCGGCCAGAGGTCGGCCTTCGCCGACCTCTCTGGTGATGCACACATGAAGGGTGTCGGCGGAGGGGCGATCCGGAGCATGCCTCGCCCGTTCGCTTCGTGGCTCACTACGAGCCTTTTCATCAGATATAAAGAATGGATAAGCCCTGGCTGCTGGGATGTTTGTGAATGTCGGCCCGGCGCTTGCGCTGCACCTATAGCGCAGGCGGTCAGCCTGCGCATACAGGCCTGGCGGCCTGCGCTACAGTTGCTGGTTGCGTGCGGACCAAGTTCCCGACGATTTTGGGACACACCCCCTGCCTCTCTGTTATTGACCCATCACCTACGCGTTCCGCTGTCAGCGGGCCGCGTATCTTGACAGTCTGCAACTCTGCCTGCATAGTATGTGATAGACCAGACTCCGGCGAATTCTGGGGATCTCCACATCTCAGCCATGGGGGCTTAATACCCAGCAGGGCAAAGGATGGTACAGGGTGGGTAGGATGCTGGCCGGGTTACAGAGGATAGGCAGCCGGCTGCTGGCCGCGCTGGCTGGCTGGCGCGGGATAGGCCTGCTGGCGCTGATAGTCCTGGCCATCTGGCTGGCCGGCCGCGGCCTCCCCGATGGCCGGCTCCACGTCTACTTCCTGGATGTGGGGCAGGGCGATGCTATTCTGGTGCGCGCGCCCGATGGCCGACAGCTCCTGGTAGACGGCGGCCCAAGCCCTGTGGCGCTGCTCAGCGAACTGGGCGACATCCTGCCCTTTGGGGACCGCAGCCTGGACCTGGTGGTGCTGACCCATCCGGATAGCGACCACATGAGCGGGCTAATCCCGTTAGTGGAGCGCTATCGCATCGGCCAGGTGCTGGATACTCCGCTTACGGAGCACGTGCCAGAGGCCAGGCCGTGGCTGGCTGCGCTGGCCCGGGCAGGGGTGCCGCGCAGCTATGCCCGCCGCGGCATGACCATGGCCGCGGACGACCTGAAGGTTACTGTGCTGCACCCCGGCCCTGAACCTCTGACCGGGACCGCCGCGGACGACAACAATAACTCGATCGTCCTGCGCCTGGACTACGGGCAAAACAGCTTCCTGCTCACCGCCGATATTGAGTACGAGGCTGAGGCGGAGCTCATCCACGCAGGCCTCCCGCTCCATAGCGATGTGCTGAAAGTGGCGCATCACGGCAGCCGGGGGTCCACCTCACCGGTGTTCGTAGAGGCCGTGCGCCCACGCCTGGCGGTGATCCAGGTTGGCCAGGATAACGACTTCGGCCATCCCCATCCGGAGGTCTTGGCCCGGCTGGCTGGAGTTGAAATACTACGCACCGACCAGCATGGCCGCATCGAGGTGGTGAGCGACGGCAGGCGCCTGTGGGTCAGGACCGCGCGCTAAAGTATCCTCTGCCTTGATGGGCGGATTTGTCATGTGAGACGTGGGGTGAGGCCCACACTCTCGGGTGTGGGCCTCACCCCACGTTATCATGTGACACGCCACGTCGTGTCATGCCGCCAGCCTACCGCTTGTTTTAGCCGGCGACAGCAGTGGAAAGAGGCGTGGCCTGCCAGCTCTTCGGCCCTGACCAGCGGCAGGAGGCCAGGGTTGAAACGCTCCACGAGCTCAAGCGAAGGTTCCAGGGCGGTGGTGTCGTCAGCGGTGCAGAAGAAAACATCGTGTGGGGGGAGCCGGTGTGCCTGCTCCATCAGCAGGCGATGGGCCTCCGCCACATGCTCGGCAGCCACCCAGCCCCATAGCCCAGAGTGCCAGCCCTGAGCCGGCCGCGCCTGGCGCGCAATCTCCAGGCGTTCCTGGGGGCCGCAGATAGCGGTGGCACGCACGGCGTAGGTCAGCAGCCTATACGCTCGGGTGAAGCAGGCCAGCAACCACTCCCCGGCCAGCTTGACAAACGAGTAGGTATCCTCCGGTTCTGGAGGGTGAGCCTCATCCACCGGCAGGTAACGGTAGGGAAACGGCCGGCCGCTGATGCGGAAGTTATGTCCCAACGCGCAGTTGCTGCTGGTCATCACCACGATCCGGACCCCTGCCGCCACGGCGGCCCGAAGCAGATAATAGGTCCCCAGCAGGTTCCAGCGCATTGTGGCATCGAAAGGCACGCCTTGGCTCTCGGCCAACTCTCGCAAATGTGGATGATCAGAAGGGTAGGGGACACCGGCCAGATGCTGGATCGCGTCGAAGTCAGCACTGGCAAGCGCGCGCTGGCAATCTTCAATAGAGCTAATGTCCCCTTGCACCTGCGGGAGATGGTTGAACTCCGGCGGAGGGGGCCGACGATCAAACAGGACCACCTCATGCCCGGCACGCAGCAAATCGTTGACTACATAATAGCCGAGACGACCGCTGCTCCCTGTGACAAGTACTTTCATGGCGATTACCCCTCCCCCCTTCACGGCCCCTGGACCTGGCCGGCCTCTACCTCCGCACCGATCTGGAGCGGCTGTTGGGCCTGGCGGTAGTCGTTCCCTGCCAGAACGATCCCGCGCGTGCGCTGGCCGGCCAGGTGGAGGAACACCCCCGTGCCCTCTGCCGCGCGGCAATTCCGCACCAGGCCACCCTCCACATCTCGCAGCACTACCGCCGGCGCATCAGCGCCGTTAGGTGCCTGCCTGGCCGTGAGCCCGTCGAGGGTCAGGTCGCGCACATTTTGGATCACCAGCGCACTGCGCGCGGCCGGCCCGGCCGGCTCCTCCCAGACGATCTCCATATTTTCCAGGCGAAGGTCGCGCGCGTTCTCTATCGTCAGCGCGTTCACCGTCTTGGGCAGGGGCGAGTCGGGCTCCCTGGCAACGATCAGCCGCACATCTTCCAGCGCTATCCTTTCCAGGGGTGAGTCGGGATGCCCGTGGATGAGGCATGGGCCCATCCCGCGTGCCAGCACATTGCGCACCAGCACATTGCGTATCTTGCCCACGGGAGGCTCCTTGGTCTTGTCCACGTGGGGATCTATCTCGCTGCGCTGGATCAGGTTGAAGTGCAGGGGGTCTCCATCGCCCCACCAGAACCAGTCGAACCGTTGACACTCCACCGTCAGGTTGGAAAGGATCACGTTCTCCAGGATCCCACCATCGAAGAGCATGAAGGCAATGCCCCGGTTGGAGCTGGTGATCACGCAGTTGTCTATCACCACGTTGCGGATGGCGTTCAGATTGCCGTCGCAGAACTTGAGAGCGCTGGAAGCAGAGGAGAGCCGGCAGTTGGTGACGGTGATGTTCTCACACGGCTGCGCCGGCCCGTAAGCGTTGGACGAGTAGAAGACCAGGGCGTCGTCCCCTGTCTCAATCGTGCAGTTGGCAATACGCACATCGCGGCAGCCATCGGGGTCAATGCCATCGGCCCAAACCCCTTCCCGCAGACTGGTGCGGATGTACACCCCCTCGATCACCAGACGCTCACAGGCGAAGAGGTGCATGGTCCACGAGGGGGAACGGACAAAGGAGAGGTCGGCGATGTGCACATCCCGACAGCGGATCAGCAACACCAGGTGGCCGACCGAATCGCGGGTGGGGAAGGCGCGCACGAGAGGCAGGCCCGCCTGCTCCATCAGCACCTGATGGGGGTAGATGTAGCGGTCTTCAATGTCGTTCAGGCGCCACTCATACTCGGCCTGACCATCCACCGTGCCTCGTCCTTCGATGGAGATATTTTCCAGGTCTTCTCCGTAGAAGAGGCCGCGTTTGTCGAAGTGGGCCGGGTTCTTGCTGGAGTATATCGTCGCTCCGGCTTCGATGTAAACCCGCACATGGCTGCGCAGGTGGATCGTGCCGGTGGTATACGCGCCGGGTGGAAAGTAGACAACCCCTCCACCCGCAGCGGCGCAGGTGTCCACGGCCTTTTGGATGGCTGGCTGGGCCAGCTCGTCCTTCCTGCCTGAGGCGCCAAAGTGGCGCACATTGAACAGTTGCATCTCATGGGATAGGTACGATGTCGGCATGGATTTGAGGTCCCCTTTCTTGAGACGGTTCAATTAACAGGAGTTCCGCAGTTGCACTACGCTGTACTCCCACTCCCTGGTGCCGTGTTAAGCTAGATTCTGGCATTTTGCAGTCAGTGCGTTACCCCTCTCACCCCCTTTCCCCCGCTCTCCCCTGGGAGGGGAGAGCGGGGGAAATCCCAAGTGTGGGGGTTTCTGGGGCGGCTTCGC
>DAOTZS010000152.1:0-6204 GCA_034434335.1 Anaerolineae bacterium | reverse complement strand
TTACACTTTTTGCGGTCATTAGAATTGCCTCCCAGGGCCCTCACCCCACCCTCTGCTCCTCCCCTCTCCCGTTCGCCTTCGGCGGCGGGAGAGGGGAGGGAGTAGCAAAAAGGGGTTTTGTGGTGGCGGCCGAAGGCCGCCACCACAAAACCCCCTCTTCAATCCCCCCTCTCCCCTGGCCGCAGGCCAAGAGCCACGCCCCGAGGGCTCGGCCCCGAGGGGAGAGGGGGGACAAAGGGGGGTGAGGGGCTGTGAAGGCCCGAGGGGGGCAGAAAGTGTCAACTGATTTTTGGACGATCCCAAAGAGAGACGGGAGGAAAGATGGGCAAGAGCACGAATCAGAAGCTGGTGGTAGGCATAGACATCGGCGGCACCAAGGTCCTGGCCGGTGTGGTCAATGGCGAGGGCAAGGTCCTGGGCACAGCCAAGCGCGCCACAAAGCCGGAAAACGGGGTCGAGAAGGTCGTAGATCGGATCAGCAAGACAGTGTTCGATGCTGTCGAGGATGCCAAGCTGCAGATGGCGGATATCGTGGCGGTATGCGCCGGCGCGCCTGGGCCGCTCGATCCCGACCGGGGCATCATCTGGAACGCGCCCAACCTGGGCGGTTGGGAGAATGTGCCGTTGGCGGAGCTTCTGCAACAGCGCCTCCGGGTACCCGTCTTTATCGAGAACGATGTCAACCTGGGCACTTTAGGCGAGTACGCGTTGGGAGCCGGGCAGGGGGCCAGGGATGTGGTGGGGATCTTCGTGGGCACCGGCATCGGTGGTGGCCTGATCCTGGACGGCAAGTTGCGCCAGGGATGGCGCAAGGCCGCGGCCGAAGTCGGCCACATGGTGGTCCTGGCCGATGGCCCGGTCTGCGGATGTGGCAATCGCGGCTGTGTCGAGGCGCTGGCCAGTCGCACGGCCATCGAGCGCGATATCTGGGCAGGGATCAATGCCGGACGGGAGAGCCTCATCCCGCGCATCATGAAACGCGATAACCGCGATCGGCTGACCAGTGGGGTGTTGGCCGAGGCCTACAACAACGGTGACCCTCTGGTGGCGGAGGTGATCAGCCGTGCCCAGTTCTACCTTGGGATATTGACCGCCTCAGTGGTGAATTTCGTTGACCCAGAGATGGTAATCTTCGGTGGCGGGGTGGTGGAGGCACTGGGCGGAGGTTTCCTGGAACCGATCCGCCAGGTAGCATACCAGTATTTCATCAACAAGCGGGGGGCTCGCGATGTGAAGATTGTGCAGGCTAAACTGGGAGACCAGGCTGCCCTGCTGGGTGCGGCTGTGTTCGCACAGCAGAAGCTGGCGTGAGCATAGCTGTCTTCCCTCCCTCCGCCGGCCGGGAAAGGGAATGGACAGCTAGCGATGCCTGTCCTCGTCCCTTACAAAGAGGGAAAGGACCACGCTCACCACGCTGACCACCAGTGCGCCCAACAGGGCCCCCCAAAAGGTGCTCACCCGGAAGTGAAGGCCCAACAGGCCGGCCACCGCGCTCGTCAACCATAACATGAGCGCGTTAATCACCAGGGTGAACAGCCCCAGCGTCAAGACCTGCAGGGGACAGGTCAGCAGTTTGAGCACAGGACGCACCGTGGCATTGAGGACACCAAATACCAGCGCGACCAGCAAGAGGGAGATCCAATCACCCTCGTAACTGATCTGAGGGATTAGCGCTGCCGCCACCCACAACGCCACCGCATTGATAAGCAGGCGGAACAGGAATCGCATTGGAAGCACCTCGTTGTTGATTGTTCAGTTTGGTAAGCAGAAGCCACACCCCAAGGCTGGCTTTCAACACTCTCCATCATCAATACGGCGAACCGTCTACAGAGTCGCGGCCTGACCAGCCCAGATCAGCAATTATTCTACAAAGATCTCCACCCGTTCATTCTCGGTCTCGTCATCCACCTCCAGGATCCTGCCCTGCATCCCTTCCTTGATAGCTGCCTGAATGGCACTGATGTCCATCCCTCCCATTTCGGGCGCGAAACGGGCACCCATCTTCAGGCCGACATCTACCAGGCTGACGGGGATGTTGACGTTGATCTTGGGCTTGCCGCTGGCCCTGTCGGTCACGCGGATGCGTAGCCAGCGGGCCTTGCCAGGTTCCTGTTGTGGGCCAGGCTCGCGGGCTGCCCCGCGTAGAGCTTCCAGCAGCCTGGCCCCTTCCTCCGCGGTGATCTGTTTGTCAGCGACCATTTTCAGGATGCGCATGCGTTCTTCCGTAGTGGACATAAAGAGGCTCCTGTTGAGTTGCTTATACCACAGCAACAACGAAGGTAACTACTCAAGCGGTGACCGGAAGTCACCTTTTTGGGCCTGCGGCCAGTGGTTGGCCCTTCGCCGACCTCTTTGGTGGTGCCCACATGAAAGGTATCGGCGGAGGGGCGATCCGCCGGATCGCCCTAACTGACTGAATTACGTGGGGCTGGCGTCTTTCCTTTACCGACCTACAGCCGGGCCTCAGCGGGAGTGACCTTGCGCCGCATGGTCACCAGGATGCGTTGGGCACGGAAGCCGGCTGCCTCCAACGCTGCCACCCCTTCGCTGTGATCGCCATCGTGCCTGACAATCACCGCGCGGGAAGGTGCTTCGGCCAGGGTCCACAGGCCCTGGGCAACCAACGCCTTCTCTACCTGGCCACGGACTGTCGGATGGACAACAAACCGCATGCGATGCGCATCGGCCAGGCCGCTGATCCAGGTCTCCACCGCGGCCAGCAGACGTCCCTTCTCCCGCAGGCCCCAGCGCTCCACATAGCCGAATCCTGTCAGCTTGCCGAAGAGCTCACGCCCCAATCCGAGCAGCCCCACCCGGTAGTCGGCCGGGTTCAGCTCCTCGGCCCAGGTGGCCAGTTCAGAGCGGGCCGCCCGGGCCAGTTCCAGGCGTTCCCGCCAGGCGATGGCAGGCAGCCGGCAGAGGGGCACGGAGGGGTCAGGAGGCGCAGGCTCGGCAGGGGAAGCCGCCAGCTTCCAGATCCCCTCCTGGCAGACGCTGGTGAAGCCCAGCTTCTCGTAGAGATGCCGGGCGGCCACATTGTCGGCTCTCACCTGCAAGAGAACCCACCCTCCTCCCGACAGCGCGACTTCGCGCAGGGCAGCCAGCATCAACTGGTAGGCTATCCCGCGCCGGCGATATTCCGGCCACACTGCCACATTGCTGATCCGCCACCGGTTGCCCGCGCCCTCAGCTCGCTGCAACGTCACGTTGCCGATCACCCGGCCGGCCTGGACCCACACATAGCCTGAGATGCCGCCCTCGAACCAGAAGGAACTTAGCAGGCTGCCCAGGAAGGGGCTCAGCCGGCCAGCCATCTGCATCTCCCGCAATGCGCTACGGCCGTCTGCGTCCAGCTCGTTGGCGAAGACCGCGCTGACCAGGTCTGCCACCTGGCGCAGGTGGTGATGGGCGCTAAAGGGGACCACCCCTTCTTGGGCCGGCTCAGCGCGTACCAGGATAGAGACCGCCATAAGAGGCCTACACTCCCAGCGCCTGCAGCAGGCGGTCACCTTCTTCGGGTGTGATATCCCCGGCGGCCACCATTTGCAGGACGGCTATCTCTTCTTCCAGGGAGGGGGGTGGGGGAGCGCTGGCCTGTTGCGCCCGCTCGGCCGCAGAGGAGGACGCCTGACGGCCGCGTGCCTCACGGCTGCGGCCGCCCCCACCCCAGCGCACCGTCCCTGTCTCCAGGTCGATGCCGGCCGCAGCCAGGGAAGCAGTGAGCTGTTGCCGGATGCGCTGGCTCAAATGATCCCACAGATCGGACGAAGCACCCTTGGGGCTTGCCGTCTTAGCACCAGCCTGGCTGATGCGCAGGTCGCCATTGCTGGTGACCTGGATGCGGCTGCGCCCACGGCCCAGAGTAGCGGTGAAGGTAAGGGAGCCGTCGGTGGCAGGGGTCAGGGAGGGGTCGGAGCGAATGCGGCCGGCCGCTTTGACGGTCAGGCGCAGGTCGGCATCAGCCGGCAGGTGCAGGCTGACATCTCCTTCGGCCGCCAGGGTGTAGCCCTCTGCGGCGGTGAAGGGGCCATGCACTACCGCATCCCCACTGATCCGTGGAGCGCTCAACCCACCGGTCAGCCCGGAAGCGCGCAGGTCGCCCATCAGGGTTTCCAGCTTCACCGGCCCGGCGATCTCGTTCAGGCGGGCATCCCCTTCAACCCGTTCGGCCTGCAGGCCGGCTTCCATGTCCTCAGCCCACAGGTCCCCCTGGATGCGACCGAGGCGGGCTTCACGGCCGACGAACAGGCGCAGGTCGCCGGCCACGCGGGTGGCCTCCAGGGTGCCACCCTCTTCGAAGCGCAGGTCGCCACAGCATTCGCCTCGTACCTGCAAGAGGGCCACCCGCTCAGCATGCAGGTAACCTTCCACCTGGCCCACCACCACGCGGCCCGTCAGCCCGATGAGTCGCAGGTCGCCCTGGACCACCTCCAGGCTCACCTCGCCGGCCAGGTTCTGCAGGCGTAGATCACCCCGGGCCTGTTGCACTGTGACTGCCAGCCGGGCCGGGACCACAACCCGGCTGGCCGCCCCACATTGCAGGTAAAGGGTGCTCCCCTCAAGGACCAGGGTCGGCCTGGCCTCCGGGCTGACCGCGTCGCAATACACGCGGATGGTATCAGTTTCGGGCAGACCCCAGAGCTGGCCGGCCCGCGTCATCTCTGCGATGATCAGGCGGGCAATGCCCTGGGCTGGATGAGATAAATCGTAGCTCATCGGACTTCCTTGTTCCTGCTTCTCTGTTTCACAGGTTCTGGAGCTGCTGGATGGCCTCAGCGGGAGTGATCTTGCCGGCCGCCAGCTCGTCCAGGATAGCGCGTCGTTGCTCAGCGCTGCGTTGCTTCTCCTCGGCGGGCGGCATGGTGCGCACCTCATAGCCCATGGCCCGGATCACCTCCTCCAGGCGGGCTCGCACGGTGGGGTAAGAAACTTTCAGCTCCTGAGCCACCCAGTTCAGCTTCCCCTCGCAGCGCACGAACAGCTCGACGAAGTCTCGTTGTTCGGGGGCAAGCTGTTCCAGACGACTGAAGCTGAAGCGGCCTTCCAGGGTAGTGTCGCAGGCAGGGCAGCTCAGGCGGGTAACGGCAAGGGCGTTGCCACAGACCGGGCAATAGCTGGGTGCAAGATACATAATGCCTCGTTCAGGTAATCCAGATAAGAAGGACCACACAGTGGTCGGGCTGACACTCATGACCTGATTGCAATATATCACTGGTTTTACTTTTTGTCAAGGGGAGATCAATAAAAATAAGGACAAGATAAAGAAGATTAAGCTCTGGGCCAAGACATGGGATGGTCCCCTTCTCCACCTGGGTGGGCGACGGCATTGCCGTCGCCCACCCAGGGCATTGCCGTCGCCCACCCAGGGCGTGAACACCTTCTTCTCTCGTCCTTCCTTGTCACGGATGGCTCTTCTGGTAAACGCAAGCCACCCGGGCATCATTCTCGTTGCAGACCAGAGAGGCGATGTACTGGTGTCTGGCCAGGATGAGTTGGAAACCCTGATAGTGGGGGAAGGTTATCGTGGCCGGAGTGCCCGATAAGGCCTCTCCGTGAACAACTGTGCCGCCATACCAGAGGGTATACTCCACCAGTAGACTGGTGGTTGCAATGACCAGTGTGTGATCCATATCCGTATCCCCGTCATCGCGAACCACCCAGCCGGTGGTGGACATGGTGAGCAGTGCATCTTGAGTGGAGTTAGCCTCGAAGGCGCTGGAGCTGCCCAGCAGAGACGCAGAGGCAAAACCCGAGGCGTGGTAGCCATCCAGCGTATCGGCATCGAGGCCGGAGCCAGGCCCATCGTTGCCTAGGACGATGGGCATGATTTCATCGTCGCGTGCGATGGTGGGGTCAATCCGCGATGCGGCCACCGTGCCTGAGGTGATATCCGCGCCGCTGTGCTGGTGGACCGCGCGCGCGAAGGCATCAGGGGGAAAGCCGCCCAGCTCGCTGGCCTGGCTGGCGTGCTGGCTATGCAGGGCATAGGGGCTGTGAGCGATGCGCTGGCGTGGTATAGCTTCGGGGTCGGAGCCAACAGTCACCCCCAGCCACAGTGCCTGCCCATTGAAGATGGCTGGGTCGAGAGCAACCGTATCACCCAGCAAGACGCTGAACAGGCCGTTGTTCACGGCCACACTCTTGGTCTCCGACCAGAGGGGACCGCCCCCTACTTCCGTGTTGTAGATACGGAAGGTCATCGAG
>DAOTZS010000151.1:0-6789 GCA_034434335.1 Anaerolineae bacterium | reverse complement strand
TCCGTTCGGCGGGGATAGACCCTATTGTACTCAAAGGGATGGCGCTGGGAGCCACCGTCTATCCTGTGCCTGGTGCCCGTCCAATCTCTGATCTTGACCTGCTGGTGGAGCGAGGGCAGATGCCAGCCGTGCGACAGGTATTGGCAGAGCACGGCTATAGGGACGAAGGACTGGATCCCGAACACCACCTGGCGTTTGGCAACCATTTGCATGCTCGTCGTGAGCTTGCCGCTGGCTGGCAGGTGGCGGTGGAAGTGCATTGGAACCTGGTCCATGACCTGCGGTATGCGCGGCATGTCCAGCTCGCAGCCATGGCCAGCCGGGCATGCCAGGTCGATTTCGGCAGCTTCCAGGCGCGAGTTCTGGATCCCAGCGATCAACTGCTCCACGCAGCCGCGCACCTGTTGCAGCACAGCCTCAACTGGAACTTGCTGTGGCTGCTGGACCTGCGCCTGCTGTTGGATCGGTATGGCGTGACCTGGGACTGGCCAGCGCTGGTGGCCCGTGCAAAGGAGTCGCACCTGGCCGGGGCGTTGCGCTATTGGCTGGAGCTGGCCGACGCGATGTTCGGTCCGTGCCTACCTGCCGAGGCTTGCTCGGCTCTGGCGGAGGTGGAGCCCGATGATGAAGATAAGCGTCGCCTGGCCATGGCCTGGGGAAGGCCGCCACGGGTTGGCCAGTTGCTTTGGCTGCGGGCACGCGGGGCTGGCGGCTGGCATGCGCGGGTAACCTATCTGGCCCAGACCCTCTTCCCACCCTGGTCCTATATGCAGAAGCGTTACCGGCCAGCGAGCCGCTGGCTCACCCCGCTCTGCTATGGCTGGCGTGTGGTGGCCGCGCTGAGGGCTGTCTTCCGTAGGGCAAAATAGCACATGAGATCTACTCTTAGAGATGATATCTGCCACATCCTGGATGCCGCCTTGCGCGCCGTTGATCCGGCCCAGGCGGTGCGCAGTCACGTCAGCCTTGTTGGTGACCAGTTGCAGATCGGGCCTGCGACATACGATCTGGGCCGGATCCGCCGCGTGGTGGTAGTAGGCGGGGGCAAGGCTGGTGCGCCTATGGCCGCGGCGCTGGTGGAGATCCTGGGTCCTCGCATTGCCGGGGGGATCGTCAACGTCAAGTATGGTCACACGGCAGCAGCCGGGGGATGGCAGGTTCGCTTCGGCCAGCGCGCCGGCCCTGTGAGGCCCTCCCGGCCAGCTGCCACCTATCCTGTCACCCTGGTCGAGGCTGGCCACCCTGTGCCCGACGCGGCCGGCCAACAAGGAGCACGGCAAATAGCCGCCACCCTGGCCAACCTGAGCGCTGACGACCTGGTGATCGTGTTGCTATCGGGAGGTGGCTCCGCGCTCCTGCCATTGCCGGCGCCAGGCATCACTTTGGAGGAGTACCAGGCTTTGACCGATGCCCTTCTGCGCTGCGGCGCCGACATCACCGAGATCAACACCGTGCGCAAGCATTGCTCTCAACTCCAGGGTGGCCAGTTGGCACGTCTGGCTGCCCCTGCGCGGGTGGCCAGCCTGATCCTCTCCGACGTGGTGGGCAGCCCATTGGACGTCATTGCCTCCGGCCCCACAGTGCCCGACCCCACCACTTTTGCCGACGCCCTGGCCGTGATCACGCGTTATGGCCTGGCAGACGCTCTTCCCCCAAGCGTGCTTGGCCACCTGCGCCGCGGCGTGGCCGGTGAACTGCCCGAGACCCCCAAGCCCGGAGACCCTCTGTTCGAGCGGGTAGTGAACGTTGTGATCGGGGACAATTTCAGGGCCGGGCAGGCCGCGGTGGCTGCCGCCCAACGCCTGGGTTGGCATGGCCTGCTGCTCACCACGTATGTGCAGGGGGAAGCGCGCGAGGTGGGAAAGGTGATGGCTGGGCTTGCCCAGGGGGTCGCCTGCGGCCAGTCAGACCTGGCTACGCCGGCGTGCCTGGTGTTGGGTGGGGAAACCACTGTCACAGTGCGTGGCCCGGGGCTGGGGGGCCGTAACCAGGAATTGGCGTTGGCTGCCGGCATCGCGCTGGATGGTTGTCGCCTGCCCCAGGACAGCGAGGTGGCCATCGTCGCCCTGGCCACCGACGGCAACGACGGCCCAACCGACGCGGCCGGCGGCATCGCCACCCCAGACACCGTGGCCCGGGGACGGGCGTTGGGGCTCGATGCACATGCGGCGCTGGCAGCTAACGACAGCTATCGCTACCTGGCTGCCCTGGGCGACCTGCTCATCACCGGGCCGACCAATACCAACGTCAACGACCTGATCTTTGTCTTCGTGGGCCTGCGCTGCGAGTGAGCGCCAGGGCATTTGTCCTCTCACCTTGTGAGATGGGTTTTTGCGGCGGCCTTCGGCCGCCGCAAAAACCCATCTCTCCCCCTCCCCTCTCCTGCCACCGAAGGCGAACAGGGGAGGAGTGGAGAGCCCTGGGCGGCGACTTAAACGACCGCAAGAAGCCGCTAACTGCCCCGAGCTGAAGCTCTGGGCTGAAAGGGCAAAGCCCTACGGGCTAGTTCTAGCCCCGACAGGAGCTTGCTCTCTGAGCGCGAGGGTTCAGCCCCGCCTCTCTTTAGCCACCACCCATCAGCAGCGCCAGGCTACTTGATTTCTACCGTCGCCCCTTCGGCCTCGAGCTTGGCCTTGGCATCGGCAGCCACTTCCTTGCTCACTCCTTGCAGTACAGTGGCCGGCGCGCTCTCGACCAGGTCTTTGGCTTCCTTCAGGCCCAGGTTGGTAACCGCGCGCACGGCTTTGATCACATTGACCTTCTTCTCTCCCACTGCCTTCAAGATTACGTCGAACTCCGTCTGTTCCTCAACGGGCTCGGCAGGCGCGGCGGCAGCCTGCGTGGGCGCAACAGCCGCTGTCATGACCGGCGCGGCCGCGCTGACGCCAAAGCGTTCCTCTAACGCCTTGACAAGCTGGGACAGCTCCAGCACACTCATCTTTTCGATCGCTGAGATCAGTTCCTCGTGAGTCATGAAATCCTCCTTAGGTTAGACAAAAGTAGTCCCATTCAGGATGGTAAGGGTATGTCTCCTCGCAATTGGGCCTGTCCCTCAGGGGTACCTCAGGCCGTCTGTTCCAATTGTTTGGCCCGGGCATTGAGCACGTTGATCAAGCCCTGCAGTGGTGCCGCGAGCACGCTGACCAGCCCGATGATCGGTGCCTGAAGCGCGCCCACGACCTGAGCCCGCAACTGATCCCGGCCGGGCAGGTTGGCCAAAGCCTCAGCACCCTGGGCATCGAGCACGGCCTGGCCCAGGATGCCGCCGCGGATGCTGAGCAACTGCGTATCCTTCGCGCGGCGGGATAAGATCTTGGTCGGTGCAGCCAGGTCGCCGAAGATAAACGTCACGGCAGTCGGTCCCCGCAACAGGGTTTCCGGCGCCGGCAGGCCCACTTCGGCCAGCGCCCGTGCAATCAGCGTGTTCTTGGCCACTGTGATCTCGCTATCGCAACCACGCAGTTCGCGGCGCAGGGCCTCCAGCTCCTTGACCGTCAGGCCACGATACTCGCTGAGGAGAACGGCCTGACTGCGTCGCAGTTTTTCAACGTACCTCGCAACCAGAGCTTCCTTCTTCTCTCGTGTAATGGCCAAAACTACTTCCCTCCTTTCATAGAGCGAACATCTTGCAGACGGCAAACAAAAAGCCTCTGCGCCGCAAGACAGAAGGCACAGAGGCCACCAATTCCTGATCCGAAATGGCACAGGCCTCGCCTCGGCAGGCCCTCCAGGCCTGGGCCAGGATGCTGTTCGCCAGCCATCCCAGCTCAAGGCCTGAGATTTAAGTCTTCTCTAGACACCTGCTGTCTTCAGCGCGCCACTATCTGGTTTTTGTAATTAGCGTCAGACCGCTGGCCGCAGCGCGGCCAGCTGGGCTGTATCGAGACGGATGCCGGGAGCCATGGTTGAGGTGAGGGTTACCCGGCGGATGTAGGTGCCCTTGGCACCTGCCGGTTTAGCGCGGTTCACCGCATCCATCAGGGCAGCCAGATTGTCCATCAACTGCTCTTTGGAAAAGCTCACCTTGCCGATCGGCACATGCAGGTTCCCGGTCTTATCAACTTTGAATTCTACGCGGCCCTGCCGGGCTTCCTTGATCACCCGCGGCAAATCGTCTGGCTGCACAATGGTGCCAGCTTTGGGGTTGGGCATCAGGCCGCGCGTGCCCAGGATGCGACCCAGGCGGCCCACTTTGCCCATGACCTGAGGCGTGGCGATTGCCACATCGAAATCCAGCCAGCCCCCCTGGATCTTGGCAATCAGGTCGTCCAACCCGACATAATCTGCGCCAGCCTGCTCAGCGATGCGAGCGGCATCACCTTCCGCGAAGACCAGGATACGCACCTGCTTGCCAAGGCCGGCCGGCAATACCACAGTGCCACGCACTTGTTGGTCGGCGTGACGGGGGTCTACCCCCAACCGGACATGCACCTCGACGGTGCCGTCAAACTTGGGATATGATACTTTTTTCAGCAGGTCCACCGCTTCTGATGGTGGGTAGTAAAAAGTGCGGTTGACCAGCTTGGCTGCCTCAATGTATTTCTTACCGTGCTTTGCCATAGAGTTCTCCTCTGCCCGGCTCTGGTTCCGGGCCTGGTGCTAACGGGTGTGGTACACCCTCCCATGTTGCGGGCTCATCTCGAGGGCCGTTCAATCTACCACTGTGATGCCCATGCTACGGGCTGAGCCCTCGATCATCCTCATCGCGCTGTCCAGGTCGTAAGCGTTCAGGTCCTTCAGCTTGGTTTCGGCTATCTCGCGCAACTGCTGACGGGTGATCTTGCCTACCTGGTCACGGCCGGGTTTGGCTGAGCCCTTCTCCACGCCGGCCGCCTTGCGGATCAGATCAGCGGCAGGCGGGGTCTTGGTCACAAAGGTGAAGGACTGGTCGGTGTAGATGGTGATCTCCACAGGCACCACAGTACCGGCCAGAGAAGCGGTGCGCGCATTGTACTCCTTGCAGAAGGCCATGATGTTGACCCCATGCTGGCCCAAGGCAGGGCCCACGGGGGGGGCCGGATTGGCCTTACCAGCCATAAGTTGTAACTTGACGATCGCCTTGACTTTCTTTGCCATGCTCTGCTCGCTCCTGCAAACAAATAGAAACCCGTTTTCTCGCCGCCGACGACCCCCTTGCCGAGTACGCCTCGGCCAGAAAACGGGTTCTTGCCCGGCCTGTCTACCGGCTAGACACGTTCAATCTGCAGCAGATCCACCTCGATCGGGGTTTCGCGGTTGAAGAATGACACCAGCACTCGAGCCTTGCCCTTGTCGGGATACACCTCATCCACCGTGCCCTGGAAGTCTACAAATGAACCCTCGATAATGCGGACCCTGTCCCCCACCTTCACCTTGACCTGGGGCACCGGCTCTTCCGCTTCCATGCGCCGCATGATGCGATCTACTTCCTCTTGGCGCAGCGGGGTGGGCTTATTGCCGATACCGACAAACCCGGTGACCCCCGGCGTATTGCGCACCACGTACCACGACTCTTCATCCAGCACCATCTGTACCAGGACATAGCCGGGATAGATGCGGCGCTCGACCACGCGGCGCTGACCGTCGCGCAGCTCGATCTGCTCTTCGGTCGGCACAATTACCTCGTGGATGCGGTTGAGCATGCCCATGGACTCGATGCGGTGCTCAAGATTCTTCTTGACTTTGTTCTCGTAGCCGGAATAGCAGTGGACAACGTACCACTGAGGTTTGCTTTCGTCAATCTCATCCGGCTCTTCGGGCTCTTGGGGCTCTTCAAACTGGCCCGGCCGACTCAAATCTGTAAGCGCGGTCAGGCTGGTGTCCCCTAAGACATCTTCCCTTTCCACCTCAAACGTCTGCTTTGGCTCCAGCTCTTCCCACTCGTCCATCACGTTCTGCCCTCCGGCCGGCGATCCTCTCACTTGGCCACTCTGGCATCAACCCACGATAAGCCGAATCAGCTCAGCGAACAAGAAATCCACTGCACCGAGAAAGAGTGCCATCACCGCCGTCACGGCCAGCACGATTAAGGAAAGATTGGTGGCCTGCTCGCGGGTGGGCCAGGTCACCTTGCGCAGCTCCGCACGGGTTTCTTTGAAATAACGGACGACACGGTTTTCAGGTTTTGGGCCAACTGCTACTGTCCCCTTGCTCACACCTCTCCTCCGGACTCCTCGCTTAAACCGGCCCTTACGATTCAAGACACCGTACTCGGACGACCCTTAGCTCAACCATAGAAAGATGGGCCGACCAAGACGGTGTCTTGTCACAGAGAACAGACCCACATCTCAGACAGGCGTGGCAGGACTCGAACCCGCAACCCCCGCTTTTGGAGAGCGGTGCTCTGCCCAATTGAGCTACACGCCTATATCTCAAAGTCAGGTAATCGGTCAGTCAGTTGGTTGGCCAGTCGTTGAGCTGTGTTGTCGGCGCCCCTGATCCCTGTCTAACTAACTGACTGCATGACAATAGACTACCTGACGATCGGACTATTTGGTCTCGCGATGCAACTGATGCTTACGACAGCGCGGACAAAACTTCCTGAGCTCCAGACGCCCCTGCGTGTTTTTACGATTCTTTTCAGTCGTATATGTACGCTCTTTGCACTCGGTGCAGGCCAACGTCACGACAATGCGATTGGCCTTCTTCTGGGTTGCCATATGTCTCTCACTCCAGGATTTGGGTGATCACCCCTGCGCCCACGGTGCGGCCACCCTCGCGGATGGCGAAGCGAGAACCCACCTCCAGCGCCACAGGCACGATCAGCTTGACGTTCAGCTTCACATTGTCCCCGGGCATCACCATCTCTAC
>DAOTZS010000150.1:0-4650 GCA_034434335.1 Anaerolineae bacterium | reverse complement strand
TGCCTGAGCCAACTCCAGCCTCACCATGAGATGAGCAGGCTGGCGGGTTCTTGCGGCCAGCCCTGCTGGCCGCAAGAACCCTGTCTGCCCCTTGGAGCGTGTCTGAAAAACGCTCGTAGTAAGCCACGGAGCGGAGTGGCGTTTGAATGGCCTAAAATGCCTCCTGGCAGCCCGTAAGTAGGTGTAAAGCGGCATCTAGACGGCACTCCGCTTCGCTCTGTGCCTGACTACGAACGAAGTATCAGACACGCTCTGAGGTGCTACAATCGGGACGGAAAGGGGAGATCATCGTTGACGGACTAGCCCAAACGGCTTCCTATGAAACCCGGTGCGCCCCTCAAGAAGGCAGCGATCGGCAGAGCTCGCTTCCCCGCCAGTTGCACTTCTTCCAACCAGAGCACCCCAGCGCCGGTGACGACCCCCGCTTTCTCGCCCTCGCCAGCCAGGACCTGGCCACATGGACCAGCCACAGTCAAATCCTCCGCACGGGCTCTGAGGATCTTCAGGAGTTGGCCCTTCCACGTTGTGTAGGCCGAAGGCCAGGGATGGTAGGCGCGTACTCGACGGGCGATGAGGTAAGCTGGCTCAGCCCAGTTGATCTGGCCCTCGCTTTTTTCGATGCGGGGGGCATAGGTGGCTCCGGCTGCGGGCTGGGGCTGCGGCATGATCTCCCCACGCAGCCAGCGGGGCAGGGTCTGCGCCAACAGCCTGGCCCCCAGCTCGGCCAGCCGGGCGGTCAGGCTCCCTGTGGTGTCGTCATCCCGGATGGGGAGAGAGGCTGTGGCCAGGACCGGTCCCGTGTCTACCCCCTCATCCATCAGCATAATGCTGACCCCCGTTTCGCGGTCGCCGGCCAGGATCGCCGCCGCGATCGGCGCTGCGCCGCGATGGCGCGGCAGCAAGGAGCCGTGGACATTTACACACCCGCAAGGGGGCAGTGCGAGAACTGCCTGGGGTAAGATCAGGCCGTAGGCTGCAACTACGATGATCGTGGGGGCCAGAGCTGCCAGTTCGGCCTGAGCCGCGGGGTCGCGTAGGGTGGTGGGTTGCCGGATAGGCAGGCCGTGTGCCAGGGCGAATTCCTTGACCGGCGATGCCTCTAGCTTCCGCCCGCGGCCGGCCGGCCGATCAGGCTGAGTGTATACCGCGACGATCTGATATCCTTCCTGAAGGAGGGTGGCCAGGGAGGGCACGGCGAACTCGGAGGTGCCCATGAAGATAGTGTGCGTCATCAGGTGCTCCACAGGCATTTCTCGAACCCGCGCTCAAGGGTTCAGACACCCGGCGAGATTGTAGCACGGGCTGGCCGGCTGGCCAAACAGATCGGCCCGGAAGTGGCCACGCGCAGCGCGAGCCCGGAAGTTCGATGCGTTTGACAAAGGTCCACGCGCCGGGTATACTTGCCACGTAACTATTCAGGCCCATTAAGATCGGCCTCCCTGGGCACTTTGGGCCAGTTGGGGCGACTTGCTGGATCGCCCCTCCGCCGACACCCTTCATGTGTGCATCACCAGAGTGGTCGGCGAAGGCCGACCACTGGCCACAGGCCCCAAAAGGGTGACTTCCAGTCACCGCCTGAATAGTTACCTTGCCACATCCTATCAGGTTTCAGCAGGAAGGCTGTAAGCATGGGCAGGTCAGTGGTAAAAAGGATAACAGGCTGAAGCACCGAAGCGCTATGCGCTGCGGTGCTTTTTGTGTATGACACAAGTGGTTTGCAGATCTTTCCAGGAGGCAGAGGCATGGACTCGGCAATGATCGCCAAGATCAGCAAAGCTCGTGAGTATGCAGAAGAGCCGGAAAGGATCAAGTTTCGCCATTTCGAGGTCGCATTTCAAGGCAAACATCAGGTCTACACAGTTACCTTCGATCGGGGAACGTGGCATTGCGAGTGTGACTTCTTCGCCCAGCGCGGTGTTTGCAGCCATACCATGACGTTGGAGCGCGTGCTGGGGGTGATGCTGGAAGGGGGAGCTCCAGAGCCCAAGTAGTGGCTGGGTAACAGAAACGGACATGCTGGCGGAGGATGTGGTCTGGAAAGCAGTTGCCTGGTGGCCATCTGCTGTGTCTATCTTTGGACAGGTGACAGGCTCTCCAGAGTCGCGCTCGTCATCGTGGCAGGAGAGTGAGGTTGAAGAGGCGCTGGCAGATTCTGCTTGGGGTGTTGGTCAGCCTGTTCTTCCTGTGGTTTGCTGTACGTGGGCTGGCACTGGATCAGGTATGGGTTCATCTGCGGGGGGCGAATTACTGGTGGATCGTGCCGGGTGTGCTGGTCTATGGCGCGGCCGTGTGGGCCCGAACATGGCGCTGGCACTATCTGCTGCGCCCTGTCAAGGCTATGCCGTTGCAACGGCTGTTTCCAGTGGTGTGCATCGGTTATTTCGGCAACAATGTCTATCCTGCGCGTGCTGGCGAGGTGATCCGTGCTTTTGTGTTGCGGCGCAATGAAGGGGTAAGCGTCAGCGCCTCGCTGGCGACAATCATCGTGGAGCGGGTCTTCGACGGGCTGGTGATGTTGCTGTTTGTCTTCTTTGCTCTCCCCTTTGTGGGCGCTGAACATATTCCTCTGGTCTATCGGCGAGCGGTGGTCTTCTTCAGCCTGTTCTTCCTGCTGGCGCTTCTACTTTTCTTCTGGATGGCTTCCGACCGCCGCCGGGTGAGCCTGCTCTATGGCCTACTGGCTGGGCGTTTTGTGCCGGCGCGGCTGCGCAAGCCCCTGGATGGCTTCTATGAGCGCTTTATGGATGGCCTCCACGCCTTGCGCAGCACCCAGGATGTGTTGATGATCTTCTGGACGTCGGTGGTCATCTGGCTGACAGAGACGGTCAAATACTGGTTCGTGATGCACGCTTTTCGCTTTACCGTCAGTTTCATTGGCCTGATGCTGATGAATGGTGTGGTAAACCTGACCACGACCCTGCCTTCAGCGCCCGGGTACGTGGGGACGTTTGAGGTAGGGGCCCGGGTGTTGGAGGCCCTGGGGGTGGATTACGGTCTGGCCTTCGGTTATACCATTGTCCTGCACGCCGCGCTCTGGTTTCCCATCACCGCGTTGGGCGCCTTCTATATGTGGCGCCATGGGGTCAGATGGCGGGACTTTGAGGCCGCCAAGGCATGAGGAGAGAGAGGTTGTATGAAGACGATAGCTGTCATTGGGACTGGCTACGTGGGACTGGTCACCGGGACCTGCTTCGCCGACCTGGGCAACAAGGTTACCTGTATTGACATTGACGAGCGCAAGATCGAGATCCTGCGCCAGGGAGGGGTGCCGATTTACGAGCCCGGCCTGGAGGAAGTGATCCGGCGCAATGTGGCGGCCGGCCGCCTCTCCTTCACCACCTCCTATGCCGAGGGCCTGAAAGATGCTGAGTTCGTGTTCATTGCCGTGGGTACTCCTTCGGGGGTGGATGGCGAGGCCGACTTACAGTATGTGCGCATGGCTGCCGAGATGATTGCCCAAACCATGGACCATCCCATGATCATCATCAACAAGAGCACGGTGCCGGTGGGAACGGGCGACTGGGTGGCCGAGATCATCCGCAAGCATCAGCCGCAGCCGATCGACTTTGCCGTCGTCTCGTGTCCCGAGTTCTTGCGCGAGGGCTCGGCCCTGGCAGACTTCATGAACCCCGACCGGGTGGTGTTGGGCTCGCTGGATCGCGAGGCGGCCGAGAAGGTGGCGCAATTGCATCTGCCGCTGCGCGCCCCCATCATCATGACTGACCTGCGCACGGCCGAGATGATCAAGTATGCCTCCAACGCCTTCCTGGCCACGCGCATCTCTTTCATCAACGAGATTGCGGCTATCTGCGAAAAGGTGGGAGCCGATGTGAAGGAGGTGGCGGCTGGGATGGGATATGACCGGCGGATCGGCCGCGCCTTCCTGGATGCAGGGGTGGGCTTCGGGGGGAGCTGTTTCCCCAAAGATGTCAAGGCATTGGAATACATGGCGTTGTTGCACGGCGCTCACCCTGCTCTCCTGCGTGCCGTGATGGACATCAACCGCGACCAGCGCCGACAGGTGGTATACAAGCTGCGCGAAATCCTGGGCACATTGAGAGAGCGCAAGATCGGGCTGCTCGGCCTGGCTTTCAAGCCCAACACCGACGACATGCGCGAGGCGCCCAGCGTGGAGATCGCCCACATGCTGATGCGGGAGGGGGCTGAAGTATGGGGTTACGACCCGGTGGCGAACCGCGTCGCCGAGCGGGTGATCCCCGAGCTCAAGCTGGCCCCCAGCCCGTATGAGCTGGCCGAGGGGTGCGACGCCTTGATCCTGGTGACCGAGTGGAACGAGTTCAAGCACCTCGACCTGGCCCGCATTCGCGCTGTCATGCGCACGCCGGTGTTCATTGATGGCCGTAATGTCTACGAGCCGGAGACAATGCGGGCTGCCGGCTTCATCTACCGGGGGGTAGGCCGCGGCTATAACTATAATACGCCTCCAGAGGTTGGTGGGCTGGCCGGCCGCACGGGCGGTGGACAGGCCGCCTCTACAACTTCAGACCAGAGCTGAAAGGGTAACTATTCAGGGCGGTGACTGGAATGGCCACGCCGAGGGCTCGCCCGAGGCGTCACCCTTTTTGGGCCTGCGGCCAGAGGTCGGCCTTCGCCGACCTCTCTCATGATACATACATCAAGGGTGTCGGC
>DAOTZS010000149.1:0-6570 GCA_034434335.1 Anaerolineae bacterium | reverse complement strand
GGCATTGGCTGGCGGGTAGGCTGGTGATGCCGTAAGTTGTTTCTCTGCTGACCTCGCCGCTCTTGAGGATCACACGCTCACATTGCCGACGGAGAACCTGGCTTACACCTGGCCAGTCCAGATAGGCAGCTGGTGAGGTGCGGCGCTCAAGGCGGCCATATGCATCCCTGTAAAGAAGACGTGACCCCAGGCGACCGAAGGCGAAACATCCAGAAACGCATTATTTCAGATCTTGACAAAGTGGCGATCTGTGATATAATAAATGTTAGCTAAACGTGCTTTCGCAATCGAAATATAGTGATCGCCTCGTGTCGTTCTATGCAGCAAATCGTTGGGAACTCGCCACGCGAGGGACTTCCTATGCAGCTCTCCGCCAAGGCAGAAACCGCAAAACGCCGGCTTGCCATTCTGGAAGAACTGGCCCACAACCAGGTGGTGCTGGTAAGCCAGCTCAGCAAAGAATACGGGGTTTCTGAGGTTTCAATCCGACGCGATCTGGCCCACCTGGAGCGCGTGGGGGCTTTGCGCCGCATTCAAGGCGGTGCGCTGGCAGTACCTGGCAACCATGCTGGCCCGTGCCCGACCTCTGAGCAGCCAATGCGACACGCGGCCGAGAAGGCACGTATTGGGCAGGCTGCAGCCGCGCTCATCGCTCCCGGTGATCGGGTGATCTTCGACTCCGGCACCACCGTGCTGCAGGTGGCTCGCAGCCTGTCCCAGGAGCTGCGCGCCTCGGGCAATCTCGCCGTCATCACCAATTCCATGCCGATCGTACGAGAACTTGGCCCCTGCACGGGAATCCACCTGATCTTGCTGGGCGGTGTCTACCTGCCGCAGTACGAGGTGACGGTGGGACCTCAGGCTGTGGAACAGCTTCGTACCCTCCATGCAGATAAGCTCTTCCTGGGTGCGGATGGGCTCTCCTTTGCCAAGGGTGTGACGACGGCGAATGTCCTGGAGGCTGAGGTGAATCGGGCCACCATCGCGGCCGCCGCCCAGGTCATCGTCGTGGCGGATTCTTCTAAGATCGGGCAGATTGGCCTGACCACAATTGCCAGCTTTGACAATATTCACACGCTGATCACGGACACGGCTGCGCCACCCGACTTCATCGCGGCCTTGCGCGAGCAGGGTGTTACCGTGATCGTGGTATGAACCGAGCAGGTTCCTGACATGACTGCACCCCGGCGCTGCCTGTGCCTTGCCGCGGCAGATGCCAGGGAGAGTGAAAGGAGGTGATCTGAGGGGTTGAAACAGGGTAAAGTCAGCGGTAGGCAAGTCAATGTCCGTGTCTTGCAGTAAGTCAATGTCCGTGTCTTGCAGTATAGAAAAGATAAGGAGGAAGTCTCATGTTTAACGTTGTCCATCGTAAGCTCTTTGTGATTGTGCTGATCGCGACTGTAGTGCTGGGCATTATCGCCAGCGCATGCGTCATGCCTGCCCCACAGGCGGTTGAGAAGGTTGTGACCCAGGTGGTTGAAAAGCCGGTCCTCCAGACACAGGTGGTCGAGAAAGTGGTCGTGGTGACCCCCACTCCGGCACCCGCCGAGATTGCCGAAGAGCTGGCTGCTGACCAGACGATCCGCTATGTCACCCGCAACTTCGGCCGCATGGATCCGGCGTCCGAAGGGGCCTTTGGCCGCTTTATCATCGAGTACCTCTTCATGCCCCTGTTTGTGCACGACAACAAGCACAACATCATGCCCTGGCTGGCCACCGGCTACGAGGCGAATGAGGACATGACGGTCTACACGGTCCACATCAACCCGAAAGCCGTCTGGTCTGATGGTTCACCGGTCACTGCGCAGGAAGCGAAGGACTACTGGACCTACGCGCTAGACCCCAAACGCTGCGTGGGCTGCTACTTCGGTGCCTTCACCGGCTTCGACATCGTGGAGGGTGCCAGGGAGATCATTGACGGCACAGGCACGGAGCTGACCGGCGTGGTGGTGAAAGACGACAAGACTCTGGAGTTCCACCTGAAGGCCCCCGACCCCATCTTCCCTCACCGCCTGGCGCTCTTCGACAGTGGCTTCGCCAAGATGGAAGACGTTGAGAAGCAAAAGGTCCAGGTGGGCGAGAACATTGTCTTCAACGCCAATGCCGAGACCCGCTTCAACGGCCCCTACATGATCAAGGTCTGGGACCTTGACAAGAAGGAGTATGAAATTGTCCAGAACCCGAATTGGTGGGGTGAGAAGAAGCCGATCATCAGGCGCATCATCGCCACCGAGTCGGCGGATGAGAACATCTCCTTCATCCAGTGGCAGAACAACGAGGTGGATATTGCCCACTGGCTGACCAGCATCCGTGAGAGGCTCCGCGCCACCGAACCGGATACGTTCTACCTGATACCCTATGCGACCAACTTCTTCTTCATGCTCCGGATACAGATCCCGCCCATGGATGATCTCAATGTCCGCAAGGCTCTACTGCATGCTGTAGACTGGGAAAAGGCCGTTGCCGCAGCCTGGGAGAACTTCCGTAACGATCGCGTGATGACGAGCTATCTGACGCCCGAGCTGCAGTGTTATAAGGAAGGTAACTGGCCGGAATGGGGCTACAACCCCGAGCTGGCCAGGAAGGAACTGGCGGCCTCAACATATGGCTCGGCTGATAAGCTCCCCAAGATCCGCATCAGTACTGGCGGCATGTCACCCAACTATATCCGCATGGCTGAGATTATGGCCGAGCAGTGGAAGAACAACCTGGGCATCACCGATGTGGAGATCAGGCCGGGCTGGCTGGACGCCTGGGGCCAGGATGCCGATACAGTGCAGGTGGTCCGCAGCAGCCAGGGGGCTATACTCCCTGACCCGCTCAACCTGATCTCTTCGCACTACACTACCTACAAGCAGGAGAAGATGATTCAGTTGAGCGATCCGACGTTCGAGGCAATGTACGACGAGCTGGTCAGGATGAAGCGCGACGATCCACAGTTCTGCGCCAAGGTACAGGCCGCCGAAGCCCAGCTACTGGGTCAGTACATCGTACTTCCCATGATCTGGGATATTTACGAATACAACGTGAAGCCCTGGGTCAAGAACTTCGACACCAACGTGGACAATAGCTGGCTGGGCCTGATGGACATGTACATCGTCAAGCATTAGCGTCCCTTTGCCGACCTTCGCTCTCGCCCGTGTCCGGCTGGCGTTCGTGACACGGGCGAGAGCAGGGTGGAACTCAGGCTGTCCCTCTGTCGGGGTAAGGCATCCTCACCCCGGTAGAGCGTGCATAGGGGAGGAGTGAGAGCAATGGCCAAGTACCTGGTGGGTCGCCTGGCAACTGCCATTCCTACTTTGCTGGTGGTACTGTTCCTCACCTTCGGCCTCACCTATTTGAGCCCGTACGATCCCGTGCGGCAGATGCTGGCCAATATGCCGGTGCAGGATATGAGCACTGAAGAGATGATCGCGCGAATTCGGGCTCAATATGGGCTGGATCGGCCGTTTCTGGTCCAGTTCGGGGATTACCTGGTGAAGTTGTCACGGGGCTACATGGGCATTTCCATCAACGGGCAGCGCGACGTCTGGAAGATGATCAAGAACACCTTGCCGATTTCAGCCCAACTGGGCCTGGCCGCTGCCTTTCTCACGGCCATCCTGGGCATTCCCCTTGGCGCACTGGCCGCGTTGAGGCAGAATTCTTGGGTGGACTATGCCATCGTCAGCACGACCCTTGTGTTCCGTACGGTGCCAGTGTTCGTGATGGCGCCGCTGATGCTCGTGCTCCTGGTGCTGGTCTTGCACGTGATGAATGTCCCGCGTGGCTGGCATGGTATCTTTTCCTGGCAGGCCATCCTGCCTGTTTTCCTGATGATGCTGGGCCCATTGCCGGTCGTGGTGCGCCAGACGCGCCAGGGAGTGTTGGAAGTCCTGGCAATGGACTATGTGCGCACGGCGAAGGCCAAGGGTCTCTCCACCTCGACAATCATTCTTCGCCACGTGCTGCGCAATGCTCTGATCCCGGTTGTGACGTCCTTTGGGTTCATCACAGAAGGCCTGATCGTGGGCACAGTGTTCGTGGATACAATTTTTGCCATACCCGGCTATGGTTCAGTAGCAGCGGCAGCTTTCAGCTCTTTCGACTATCCGGTGATTTTAGGGGTGACCATTGTAGGCTCTGTGCTGGTCATTCTGACCAATGTCATCGTAGACCTCTTCTACCCGATCCTGGATCCCAGGGTCACCCTCTCTTGAGCCGGCTGAGATGACACGGAGAGACAAATGAGCGACGCAGTAGCTGAGGCCACGATAGGTTCAGCACAATCTCAACCCATCACCAGGGTGCGCAGCCTGTGGAGCGATGCTCTGCGCAGATTGGTCACGAACCGTCTCTCCGTGATCGGCATCGTGATCACGTCATTGCTCCTGTTCACTGCCATCTTCGGCCCAATGCTCACGCCTTACAGCTATACCCAGCAAGACCTTCTGAGGCCGGCCGAGCTCCCCAGCGCAGATCACTGGCTGGGCACCGATGAGCTCGGGCGGGACCTCCTGACGCGCATCATCTATGGCGCGCGGACTGCTGTTCTGGTAGCTGTTTTAACCACGGTCCTGAGCGTGATGCTCGGCCTGCTGATCGGCACGCTGGCAGGTTATGCGGGGAAATGGGTGGATGCCCTGATTCTGCGCATTATTGATATTGTCATGTCTATCCCATCGTTGCTGCTGGCAGCCATGATTGCAGCGACTTTCAAACAGCCTGTCGTCCAGTGGGCACGTCAGATGTATGAGCAAAGGCACTGGGCGATCTTCGCCAACACGACCTGGTTGGACCTGGTGGTCGTTTTTGGCGGCCTGTCTTTTGTGTCGTGGCCAGCCTATGCTCGCCTGATCCGCGGGCAGATCTTATCGCTGCGCGAGAAGGAGTACGTTGAGGCGGCCCGTGCTGTGGGAGTAACTGGCCTGGGCATTGCCTTGCGGTATCTGTTGCCCAACGGCCTGGGACCGATCATCGTGTACATGACGTTCAGCCTGTCAGGCAACATGGTGCTTGAATCTTCCCTCAGCTTCCTGGGCATCGGCGTGATGCCTCCCCAGGCGAGTTGGGGCAACATGATCTCGTCTAATATTGGAAGCTGGTCCTACCGCCCATGGCTGGTCGCCGTGCCGGCGGCAACTCTGGCCATCGCCACCCTGGGCATCAACTTCCTGGGAGATGGTCTGAACGATGCGCTGAACCCCAGGACAGGCAAGTCAATCTGACGTTATCGTGGTCCACCCGAACTGCTCACCTCTCATGCCCTGACTGACGTTTCCCACTCTCGCCAGATAGGGTGAGGGCAAGAGTAGCCTCATGCTCTGAGCAGGCTGCAACCAAGGAGTGAACCATGACTCTCGCGATCGGAACACGCAAACAGGTATTCGTGGACTGGGACCTGATCGAGCCGGGCTACGGCGTGGCCTGGGGCGGCAAGCCAACCAGTTGGGAGATGCCGTTCGGCATCCGCCTGGCCGTGCATCCCCCGCGCTTTGATCCCACGCCCCTGGTGGCAGCCGACCGGCCGTGGGAGACTTTCATCAACGTCTACTGCACTTTGTTCGAGGACGAAGGGCGGTTCCGGCTGTACTATGAGCCACACTATCACCCCGAGCAGACGCAACCCGAAGACCTCAAGGCGATGCTCGCCTATGCTGAATCCACGGACGGGGTGAACTGGACCAAGCCGGAGATCGGCGCGTTGACGTTCCAGGGCTCGCGGGCCAACAACCTGGTCTTCGGCCTGGAAGCGGCCCTGGGCCGCGGCGCGCACGGCGCGACGGTCTTCAGAGATCCCAGCGCGCCGGCCGACGAACGCTACAAGCTGGTGCACATGGGCCGCGAGAACGGCGTGCTGTGCGTGTTCGGCGCCGTGTCGGCCGACGGATTGCATTGGACCGCCATCCGCGAGCCGATCCTGAGCGACTACATGAGCGACACGCAGACGGTTGTCCGCTTCGATCCGGCCAAAGGGCGCTACGTGGGCTTCTTCCGCGGCTGGCGCGGACTGTCGCTCGGCCACTGGCACGGCCGGCGCACCATCGCCTATGCCGAGACCGAGGACTTCCGCCACTGGCCGCGGCCGCAGGAGATCGCGGCGCCGGATGCGCTCGACACGCCCGACGTTGACATTTACACCAATGCCTACACCCCCTGGCCAGGCACGACCGACGCCCACCTGATGTTCCCCGCCTTCTACCAGCGCAGCAAGGACGTGTTGGAAGTGCACCTGATGGCCAGTCGGAACAGCGCCAGCGGATGGCAACGCCCCTCTCGTCAGCCGATCGTGCCGGCGGGAGAGCCGGGCAGTGGCTGGGAGGGCGGCGTCTATGCGGGGTGCGGGTTGGTCGAATTGCGCGCCGGCGAGTGGTCGTTGCCGCTGGGACCACAATGGCACACCCACAATCAGGAGCACTTTGCCGAGGGCCGGCCCGCTGAGAAGCCCCACCGGGGCTACATCTGCCGCGCCATCTGGCGGCCCGACGGCTTCACCTCGCTCGAGGCCGAGACCGAGGGCGGCTGCACGACCGTGCCGCTCACCTTCGCGGGGTCGCGCCTGATGGTCAATGTCTGGACGCGCTTCGGCGG
>DAOTZS010000148.1:0-20234 GCA_034434335.1 Anaerolineae bacterium | reverse complement strand
CCGGGGCTTTTGTTTGTGCAGAACTATGGCTGGGGAAAGGGGCGGGGTTCTTGCAGGTAACTATTCAGGCCGATTGAAATGCCCCTCCCGGGCACTTCGTGCCGGGTGTCGGCCTCCGCCGACACCCTTCATGTATGCATCATGAGAGAGGTCGGCGAAGGCCGACCTCTGGCCGCAGGCCCAAAAAGGGCCACGCCTCGGGCGAGCCATCGGCGTGGCCCTCCCGGTCACCGTTGAATAGTTACCTTGCAGGAAGCAAAGCTTCCCACAAGAACCCCGCCCCGGCCGCGCTGTCCCAGCGAAGTGGCCAGCTCAGCCTACGGCAAGATCGCGAATACCCTGGCCGGGAAGCCAGAGCCATCCTTAGGCTTGGGGAATGCCACCACGACCAGGGCTCCCGCCTCGGGCACTTTGTCCAGGTTGGTCAGCAGTTCAACCTGGTAGTGGTTGCTGTTCAGGATATAGGCTTCCAGCGAGTAGTCCCCCTTGCTGGTGGCGATGCCCGGATCGGTATCGGTCGGCTCGTGGCCAGACGCGGTGATCTTGCGCTCTTCGTACAGGTACTTGAGCACCTCCAGGCTCCAGCCGGGATAATGGGCTACCCCATCGGCATCCTTGTTCTGCATCTTGGGAATATCGGGCCACCGCTTTGACCAGTCGGTGCGCATGGCCACGAAGGCCCCTTCGGGGATGGGACCATACTTGGCCTCCCACGCCCTGACATCATCCATGGTGATGGTGTAATCGGGGTTCTGGGCGACCTTTTCATGGACGTCAATCACCACCAGGGGCATGATCATCTCTTTGACGTCTATCTGGTCAATGGTGCGCAATCCTTTGATGAAGTGCGCGGGCGGGTCTACGTGGGTGCCCCATTGGCCGACATGACAGAATTCCTGGGCATAGAACCCGGAGCCCATGGTGCCAACCCCCTCTTCATACCAGTAGAGAGTGGTGCGGGTTTCGTCGGGGAAGCCGGGCCAATGCGGGATGCCGGGTTCGAAGGAATGGGTCAGGTCCACGAATTGCTTCCCCTTGATCACCTCGTAGGCCTGGGCCAGGGTAAGGGGCTGGGCGGCTGGGGCAGTGGAGACCGGTGGATAGCAGGCGGCCAGGCCCCATGCAGCCAGCACGATAACCAGAAACAGGCACACAGCAGTTTTGGGTTTCATAGACCTCCTCCTGGATGGGTACGGCAAGGGCTGAATAGGACAGACATGAGAACCACTTCGATGGGGCAGCGGCCTGATTCTAGAGGAAGCTGTATCTGTTGTCAAGGAGCGCGCAACCGGGCTCGCCTTCGGGAGACACTCTCAAGGCAGCCGGGTTGAGCCCATCAGATAGCGATCGCACTCACGCGCTGCGCCACGGCCTTCGTTGATGGCCCATACGACCAGGCTCTGCCCCCGCCGCATGTCACCGGCAGCAAATACCCCGGGCACGTTGGTGGCGAATTTTCCGTATTCGGCGCGAGCGTTGGAGCGCTCATCACGCTGGATGCCCAGCTCGTCCAGCAGCGCCTGTTCAGGGCCCAGGAAACCCATGGCCAGCAGCACCAACTGGGCGGGCCAGACCTGCTCGGTGCCGGGGATCTCGCGGAAGACCGGCCGCCCCCCTTCCCTGCTCATCTCCACCCGCACAGTATGCACCTCTTTCACGTTGCCCTGCTCATCGCCCACGAAACGTTTGGTAAGGATGGAGTACTCCCGTGGCTCCCGCCCCAGAATAGCAATTGCTTCCTCCTGACCGTAGTCCAGGCGGTAGGTGCGCGGCCATTCCGGCCATGGGTTGTCGGGAGGCCGCTGGGCAGGGGGCCGGGGCAGGATCTCAAACTGCACCACGTTGGTACAGCCGTGCCGCAAGGCCACGGCCACGCAATCAGTGCCCGTATCGCCCCCGCCGATGACCACAACATCTTTGTGGCGAGCCGAGATGTAGCTCTCCGGCTGTGGCGCATCATCTCGCGCGTTGGGGGTGACGTCGTCAGGGTTGGCATCCCACTCAGGGCCTAAGAGGTTGCGGGTATCAGCAGCCAGGAACTCCACGGCAAAGTGGATACCTTTGAGATGCCGGCCCTCGACCTGCAGGTCGCGGGGTTTCGTGGCCCCGCAACAAAGGACAACCGCGTCAAACTCCTTAAGTAACTGCTTTGCCGGCAGGTCTTTGCCTACCTCGGTGCGGGTGACGAATTCCACCCCTTCGGCCCGCATTAGCTCAACGCGCCGCGCCACAACACGCTTGTCCAGCTTCATGTTGGGGATGCCATACATGAGGAGGCCACCAATGCGATCCCCGCGCTCGAACACAGTGACCCAGTGGCCAGCCTTGTTGAGTTGGTCCGCGCAGGCCAGGCCGGATGGGCCTGAACCCACTATGGCCACCCGCCGGCCAGTCCGCACGCGCGGTGGTTCGGGCACGATCCACCCCTCTTGAAACGCCTTTTCGATGATCGCGCATTCGATCTCTTTGATGGTCACCGCTTGCGTTGGCTCCCCAGCTCCTACATGGGGTAGGCGGACAGGATTGCCGGCCAGGGTGCAAGAGCCCTCACACGGCGCGGGGCATACCCGGCCCGTGAACTCGGGGAAGTTATTGGTCTTGAGCAGGCGATAAAGGGCCTCTCGCCACAGCCCGCGGTAGACCAGGTGGTTCCATTCCGGGATGAGGTTGTTCAGGGGACAGCCTGAGGCCATCCCGCTGAGCAGGACACCGGTGTGACAGAACGGTATCCCGCAGCTCATACAACGTGCAGCCTGAGTACGCAGCCGCTCTTCGGGCAGCGTGCCGTGGAATTCCAGATAGTCCAACACACGCTCATCGGGCAGGCGATTCTCTGGCAACTCACGCGCGTATTCCATGAACCCGGTTGGCTTGCCCATGGGGTTACTCCCTTGCCTGGTATGCGTTAGCTGCCGTTTGTAGTCGGGCATGTGGTGCTGGAGGAGCAGCTCAGTTCCCGCTCACCCGCGCCAGATCCCGCTTGTTCTCCTCGAAGGCAGCCATGATCGCCTCTTCCCCGCTCAGACCGGCAGCCCGCACCCGCGCCATGGCCTGCAGCATCCGCTTATAATCTTTGGGCATCACCTTGACAAACCTGGGGGCCATCTGCTCCCAATGGACCAGGATGTGCCGCCCACGCGCGCTGCCGGTGTAGATCACGTGACGGCGGATCATGTCCTGGACCAGGGAGAGGTCATCGGCGTCCAGGGGCTCCAGGAACACCATCTCCTGGTTGCAGCGGCGGGGGAAGTCGCCGGCCTCATCCAGCACGTAGGCAATACCACCCGACATACCGGCGGCGAAGTTGCGGCCGGTTGGCCCCAACACCACCACCCGGCCGCCAGTCATATACTCGCAACCGTGGTCCCCCACCGCTTCTACCACGGCATAGGCGCCACTATTGCGCACACAGAACCGTTCCCCGGCAACCCCACGGATGTAGGCCTCGCCACTGGTCGCGCCATAGAAAGCCACATTGCCGATGATGATGTTCTCTTCCGGCACGAAGGGGACAGCGGGAGGTGGGTAGACAATGATCTTGCCGCCGGACAACCCCTTGCCGATGTAGTCGTTGGCATCCCCCTCCAGGATAAGCGTCATCCCTTTGGGGATGAAAGCGCCGAAGCTCTGCCCAGCCGAGCCCTGAAAATGGAGACAGATGGTATCCTCGGGCAGCCCATCCGCGCCGTAGCGTCGCGTCACCTCGCTGCCCACTATGGTGCCCACCGCGCGGTGGGCATTGCGAATCGGCAGCGTCGCAGTCACCCGTTCCCGGCGGGAGAGGGCTGGTTCGCACAGCTTCAGCAACACCTGAGCATCGAGGGACTGGTCCAGCCCGTGGTCCTGAACACTGCCTTTGCCGCCCCACAACCATACCTGGCAGAAGCGGCTCTGCTCGGCCGGCACCGGCGGCTGGGCCAGGATAAGGGAGAAGTCCAGCCCTCTGGCCTTCCAGTGATCTGTCTCCCGCGGGACCAACTTGTCGGAGCGGCCCACCATCTCATTGAAGGTGCGGAAGCCAAGCCTGGCCATCAGCTCACGGACTTCCTGGGCTACGAAGCGCATGAAGTTAACGACATAGGCGGGGTCACCTCGGAAGTTCTTGCGCAGCTCAGGGTTCTGGGTGGCGATGCCGGCAGGGCAGGTATCGAGGTGGCAGACGCGCATCATGGTACAGCCGAGGGCCACCAGCGGGGCCGTAGCGAAGCCAAACTCCTCGGCCCCCAACAGCGCGGCGATCACCACATCACGGCCAGTGCGCAGTTGACCATCCGTCTCGATAGCGATGCGGCTGCGCAGGCCATTGGCCAGCAAAGTCTGATGGGTCTCAGCCACCCCTAGCTCCCAAGGCAGGCCGGCATGCTTGATGCTGGTTTGGGGCGAGGCACCCGTGCCGCCATCATAGCCGCTGATCAGCACCACATCCGCATGCCCTTTGGCCACCCCCGCGGCAATAGTGCCCACCCCCGCTTCTGAGACCAGCTTGACACTGATGCGCGCCTGGGGGTTGGCGTTCTTGAGGTCGTAGATCAGCTCAGCCAGGTCCTCAATGGAGTAGATGTCATGGTGAGGTGGCGGCGAGATGAGGCCAACGCCGGGGGTGGAGAGGCGGACCCGCGCGATCCAGGGATAGACTTTGCGTCCCGGCAACTGACCCCCTTCGCCGGGCTTGGCACCCTGGGCAATCTTGATCTGGATCTCCTGGGCGTTCACCAGATAGAGGCTGGTGACGCCAAAACGTCCCGACGCCACCTGCTTGATGGCACTCGAACGAATATCCCCGTTCGGGTCTGGGATATAGCGAGCCGGGTCTTCGCCTCCCTCGCCAGAGTTGCTCTTCCCACCGATACGGTTCATGGCAATGGCGAGGGCCTCATGAGCCTCCTGGCTAATAGAGCCATAGGACATGGCGCCAGTCTTGAAGCGCCGGCAGATAGACTCTACCGGCTCAACCTCCTCCAATGGGAGCGGTTGGGGAGCAAAGCGCAGGTCCAACAGCCCGCGCAGGGTACAAAGGTGCTCTGTCTGATCATTGATCAGGGAGGCATATTCCTGGTAAATGCCGTAATCCCCGGTGCGACAGGCGCGCTGGAGTTTGTACACGGTCAGCGGATTGAGGGTGTGGTATTCCCCATCGCGGCGCCACTGATAATGCCCGCCCACATCCAGGGTTTTGGCATCCACCTGGCGCTCGGCGAAGGCACGAGCGTGGCGCATCAGAGCCTCTAAGGCCAGCACATCCATATCCACCCCGCCCACCCGCGAAGGGGTCCAGGTGAAATAGCGGTCAATAACCCGTTGGCTGATGCCCAGCGCCTCGAAGACCTGGGCCCCGCGATAGGCATCCACAGTGCCAATCCCCATTTTGGACATTACCTTGAGGACCCCCTTGATAACGGCCTTGTTATAGTTCTTCACTGCCTGGGCATAGGTGATATTGCTGAGCATCCCCTGGCGTATCATTTCGGCCAGGGTTTCGTAGACCAGGTAAGGGTTAATGGCGCCGGCGCCGTAGCCGATGAGGAGGGCGAAATGGTGCACCTCGCGCGGCTCGCCCGACTCGACGGCGATGCCGACGCGGGTGCGCGTGCCCTGGCGGATGAGGTGGTGGTGGATACCAGCAACAGCCAGCAGGGCCGGGATGGGAGCGTGTTCACGGTCTACCCCGCGATCGGAGATGATCAGGATGTTGGCGCCTTGCGCGATGGCCTGGTCGGCGGCTACGCAGAGCTGCTCCATGGCCTGCGTCAGGGCCTGGCCGGCAGCTTCCCTGGCCTGTTCCAGGGGCAAGTCGGTGGGCAGGGCGGGAAAGAGAGCCGGTAAGGTGGCCGCCTTGAACCCAGGCCGGTCAATGTGGCGCAGCTTCTCCAACTCCTCGTCGGTGATGATGGGAGTGTCGAGGCGCACCTGGCGACAGCTTTCTGGCTCGGGCCGCAGCAAGTTGCGTTCCGAACCCAGGGCAATCCCTGTGTCGGTGACGATTTCCTCGCGGATAGTGTCAATTGGCGGGTTGGTTACCTGGGCGAAGAGCTGTTTGAAGTAGTTGTAGAGCAGTTGCGGCTTGTTGGAAAGTACCGCCGGCGGGGTGTCATTGCCCATAGAGCCAATGGGTTCCACGCCATCGCGGGCCATGGGGGTGAGGATCAGGTTAAGCTCTTCGAAGGTATAGCCAAAGGCCTGCTGGCGCTGAAGCAATGAAGGGGGTTCGTGGCCGTTATTACTGAACCGGACCGGCTTCTGGGTGCCCGCGGGAGGCATGGGCAGATCGCGCAGTGATATGCTGTACTGGTTCAGCCAGGCCCGATAGGGGCGCTCAGTAGCGATGCGCTGTTTCAGCTCTTCGTCGCTGATCAAGCGTCGTTCTGCGGTGTCTACCAGCAACATGCGCCCTGGCTGCAGCCGGCCTTTATAGAGCACATCCCTGGGCGGGATGTCCAGCACCCCCACCTCAGACGCCATCACGACCAGGTTATCACGGGTGATGTAGTAGCGCGAGGGGCGCAGGCCGTTGCGGTCGAGCACCGCGCCCACGCAAGTGCCGTCGGTGAAGGCAATGGAGGCCGGCCCGTCCCACGGTTCCATCAGACAACTATGGTACTCGTAAAAGGCTTTCTTCTCATCGCTCATCTGCTCGTCGTGAGCCCACGGCTCAGGGATCATCATCATGATGGCATGGGGCAGTGAGCGGCCGGCCATCACCAGCAGTTCCAGGCAGTTGTCAAACATGGCTGAGTCACTGCCATCGGGGTTGATCACAGGCAGGATTTTGGGCAGGTCATCCCCAAACAGTTCTGACTCAAACAGTGCCTCGCGGGCGCGCATCCAGTTGACGTTGCCACGCAGGGTGTTGATCTCGCCATTATGGATGATGTAGCGGAAGGGCTGGGCGCGCTCCCAACTGGGGAAGGTGTTGGTGCTAAAACGGGAGTGGATCAGGGCCAGGGCGCTCTCCATGGCCGGGTCAGCCAAGTCGGGGTAGAAGGCTTCCAGTTGGGTGGCAGTCAGCATCCCTTTGTAGACCAGCGTGCGATGGGAAAGGCTGGGGATGTAGAAGTAACTGCCTCCCGGCACGTCAGCGTAGCGGATGGCCTTCTCGGCACGCCGGCGGATGACGTACAGCTTGCGCTCGAAAGCCGCTGGCTCAGTGATGCCTGGGTTGCACCCGATAAAAGCTTGGCGGACGACCGGTTCGCGTACTTTGGCTGTAGCACCTAAAGAGAAATCGTTGGTGGGCACAGTACGCCAGCCCAGGAACGACTGGCCCTCCTCGCGCACGATCTGTTCCAGAATCGCCTCGCACGCGCGGCGTTGAGAGGGATCTGGGGGCAGGAAGACCAGCCCCGCCGCGTAACGGCCAGGCGACGGCAACGGGATGCCAGCCTGGGCACAGGCTTTGCGCAGAAACGCGTGGGGCATCTGGAGCAGGATGCCGGCCCCATCTCCGGTATTGGGCTCCGCGCCGCGGGCCCCGCGATGCTGCATGTTCACCAGCATGGTAAGGGCCTGGCGCACCAGACGATTAGACTTCTCCCCCGTAACGTTGACAATGAATCCAATTCCACAGGCAGCATGCTCCCGGGAGGGATCGTAGAGAGTGTTCTTCAACTGTTCCGGATCAGGGATGTACATAGGACTACCCCGTGTCGCAGTGTGGATGCCGCCCTCTCGTGACGATGCTCCAAGGGGCGGGATGGCCCCCGCGCTTCAGATCCTCAGAAACAAAAAGGCCGCCCCCATTCAGGGCCTTACCTGAATGGAGCGACCTCGTCATCGACTAATGTGCCCGGCCAGGGCACAGGGCGGACGAATGCGACGACCGCCTGTTGGACACCTCACCTTTGGTGGCTCGCTCCGTGTCTTGAAGGGCCACCGGCCGGAGCGGTGTGAGGTGGCGCTTCTTATACCACAGAACGGCGTAGACGTCAAGCTACGGCGCGCCCAGGGGGGTGGGTCCCGGGCTTCGTAGTAGCGTCTTTAGTTGCTCTCAGCCCGACCAGAACGACTGAAGTCGTTACTACAAAGGAAGTCGCCAGTGGCCGGCTGACTTAATGCCCCTGGGGCGACCCTCATGGTCGCCCCAGGGCAGGGACAAGCCCTGCCCCTCATCTGGGCAGGGACAGGCCCTGCCCCTCATCTGGGCAGGGACAAGCCCTGCCCCTACAGCGCCCGGCAGAAATTTCCCCTCTCGGCAAAATTGGGATAGGACACGCCACGCCCAGGGTACGGGTTATCCTGCCGCAGGCGTAGGGGTCGCCTCGGGTGTGGGCGTCGGCGGCAGGTTCAGGAACCCCTCGCGCGTCTTCTGTACCAGGTCCTCTATCACCCACTTAGAGACCCGCGCGTAGAATGCCGACTCGGACGACTTGACCACGTAGGTCTGGCTCGTGTTGTCCAACGCGCCGATGGTCAGGGTGGCCACCTTCTGCTGGTCTGCCTGGCGAGTGGTAACTGTGACTACCGCGCTCGGCTGGAGCATGCCGTAAGAAGGATCTTCGGTTTTGCCCAGCGGCTGCGTCATGCGCACAGAGCTGACCCGAGACAACAACCCGATGACGTTGTTGGTGTTCAGGCTTTCGCCAGGGGCCAGCCCCTGCATGGTCCAGTTGCCGGCTGCGTCTTTCTCGAAAGTCCATTCGCCATTGGCATTGCGCAGGGTGATGGTAATAACGTCGTTCTGGATGACGCTGAAGTAGATGGGGTTGGCCCACGAGGTGGCGTCGGTGCCCAGTTCCCAGGTGGCCAGGTCGTTGGCCAGGTAGACTTCGTTTTGGCCGGCCACGCGTACATGAACGGTGCGGGCCCCCGCGCTGGACCCCAGGTAAAGGGTGCGGGTGATGCCGTCGGCGGTCTGGATGTCCAGCCGGCGCACGAAGTTGTCGTCGGCCACCTGAAGGCGTTTGTGGCTGGCGGCGGTCTGGGTGGCCAGCCGGCTCGCCTTGAGGTTGACCAGCTTGGTCAGCAGAGGAGGCACCTTGTTGGCTTCCACCGGGTAGTCCTCTGCATCAGGGAGCACCCATTGGGGCTCTCCCGACGCGGTGGTGGTAGACGCCTTGCTCAGCCTGATGCTCTTTCCCTGGCTGTCACTGACTGTCAACGCTGTGACGTCGTCGGCTTTGAGCCCACCCAGCAGGGGCACCCCGGCAGCCGCCGGTGCCGACCGGGGCCAGAATACCACGATGGCCAGCACGATCTGAAGGCCCAACAGGCCGATCAGTAATTGATGATGTTTCTTCATCGTTGCTATCCCCGCATCTGTGGATTCACCGGCCGACAGAACCCCTGGCCGGTGCGATCAGCTCCATAGGCCGCTCGTTCCGCCGCCGCAGGTTCCACATTAGTCCGATGCCGACCAACGCCAGGAAGGCCACACCGTAGTTGAGCCCCTCCCAGAAGCTCTGCTCCCCTTCGCTCATGGGGGCCAGGACGCGAGCATGGGTGCCGCGCGAGCGGATGCTCAGCAGGTCCACGTCTTCTACTGACCAGTCCACCGCGTTCTGCAGGAACTGCAGGCTGTTCAGGTAGCGGTCGGGGGTCAGGCTGGACGAGATCTGGAACACCACGTCGGTCAGGAACTCGGCGCTGCCAATGACCACCAGGCGGGCCGTATCGGGTGAGGCCTCGATGGTGCTGACCGGCGCCGCCGGCGTTGGGGTGGTGCCGGTCACCTGCTCGGAGGCCTGCAGGGGCGAGGGTTTGCCCTTGAAGTAGCTTTCAAAGCTGCCACGGATCGCCACTGCCAGGGGCCGGCTGCCCCGTTCCCCTTCGACCGGGAAGCCGAATTCGGGATACTGTTGCAGGTTGGGCTGGATGTCGGCGCTGGTGCGCAGCCAGGAGTTGGGGCTGGACTTAAGCAGGATGTTCACCTGCCGGTCCTTGTTCTTGGCCTCATCCAGCACCAGCGGCGAGACCCAGTTCATGGTCACCGCGGGCAGGTTGGCCACGATGGGGCTGGAGCGGTCCATGGCGTCGGGGCGCACATCCACAAAGAAGGGGTAGTTAATGGCCTGGATCTCGCGCACGGTGAGGTTGCCCACCTGGCGATTCACCTGGACGGGGAACGGTTCGTTCTGCGGGTCCATCACCAACGCCTTCTCAACCCGGACGCCATAGCTCTCCAGCATCTCCGCCAGGCCGCCCTCCACCGGTTTCAGGGCCAGGTTGCCCAGGAACTGGTCTAACGTCAGGGTGAAGTTGCCGGCCGCCACGATGACCGAGCCGCCGCGCATCAGGTACTGGTCAATGGCGTAGCGGGCTTTGTCGTCCAGATCCGCCGGCGCGATGACGACCAGCACATCCACATCGGCCGGCACCGTGCCAGACGAGAGGTCTACACTTTTGACGGTGTAGTCCTGGGCCAACTGCTGGCGCACCTGCTGCCACGTGCGCAGGGCCGGCTGCCACTGGCCGAAAATGTCCTGGGTGGGCTCCTCGACCGGGGTCCAGAGGCCGACCACTTTCAGGAAGCCGGTGGAGGAACGCTTGAGGGCCGATTCGATGGCCGTACGGATGTTGGCTTCGGTGGGATCGCCAGCCACGGAGAGCACCTGGGCCTTGTCGCCCACCTGCAGCACCATGTCCAGGTAGTAACTGTCGGTGGAGAAGAGCGAAACGGCGATCGGCCGCAGCTTATACATCTCGAACAGCCGCTGGCGGTTGATCTTGGCGTCGGGGGCATCGGGGTTGACCACCTCGAAGGTGAACTTGTCACCCGCCTTGCTCTGCAGCTCTTGCGCCACCTTTTGGATGGTGTCGGGGATGGATTTGAAGGCTTCAGGCAAGGTCGCCGGGGTGACGAAAAGGGTCAGTTTGACCGGCTCACTCATGGCTGCCAGCACGGCGTCCACACTCTGGAAGCCGTAGACCACCTTCTTAACGGCGCGGGTGAGGTCATACTCCAGGTTGCGCAGGCGCACTTCGATCGTACCATCGTGCCGCGGTTCTACCTCGATCAGGTCGCGGAAGTTGAGCACGACGTGCTGGTCGCCGTAACGCACCAGGATGTCGAAATAGGCGTTGATCACCGCCGCTTCATAACGGCCGGCCACCTGAAGAGGGGTGGGCTGGATGCCGTAAGTCTGGTTGGCCTCGGTCTCCACCTCTGGGTCTTTGATAGGATCCACGACCTCAGCCTTCACCTTGCCCCGGCCGGCAATCTCGTACTCCTTCAGCATATCGCTAATCTGCGGCACCAGGGGGGCCAGGAGGGGATGGGTCTTCTCGCTGATATAGCCCCGGATGGTGAGCGGCTCATTGAGATTGCTCAGCAGGTCCACCGTGGCGCGCGACAGGCTGTATTCGCGCTGGGCAGTGAGGTCCAGCCGCAGCCCGGTCAGGGGATAGATCCAGACATTAACCATCACCAGGTTGAGCACCAGCAGCAGCGAGGTGAGGGTCACGTCCCAGCGATAGCCGGCCGTGGTCTGGCCGAAACTCCACCGTTTGTAGTCCAGGGATAAGGTGTTGAGGACCAGGAAGATGGCGGCCAGCGAGAGATAGTAGAGCAGGTCGCGCAGGTCAATGACCCCGCGCTGGATGCTCTCAAAGCGGCTGCCCGTGCCGATGGCCCGCAGGACATTGCCCAGTCCTGGCCCTACGAAATCGGTAACTCCCCGAGCGCCCACCAGATAAAAGACGCCGCATAGCAACACGCTGAGGAGCAGCGCCACGATCTGGTTATCGGTGCGGGAAGAGATGAAAAGGCCGATGGCCGTGTAGGCGGCTGCCATGAGCAGGGCGGCCAGGTAGCCGCCGATGACCGGTCCCCAGTCGAGGTTGCCCAACAGGGCAACAGTGATGGGCAGGAAGAGGGTCAGGGCCAGGGCCAGGACGATCAACGCCATTACAGCCAGGAACTTGCCCAACACAAGCTGCGGCTTGCTCACCGGCAGAGTCAGCAGCAGTTCCAGGGTGCCAACGCGCTGCTCCTCACTCCACTGGCGCATGGTGAGCGCTGCCACCAGGAAGATCAGCAGCAGGGGCATCCAGCGGAACAGGGGCCGCACGTCGGCGATGCCGCGGGCGAAAAAGGTGTCTACCCAGAAGAAAGCGAAAAGGGTGGCGGCCAGGAAGGCGCCAACGAAGATGAGCGCCATGGGCGAGCCAAAGTAGGCACTCAGTTCCTTACGGGTTATTGAAAGGGCTTGTTTCATCGCACTGAAGACCTCGCAGAGCAGAGATGAAGTAACTATTCAGCGGTGACTGGAAGTCACCCTTTTTAGGCCTGCGGCCAGAGGTCGGCCTGCGCCGACCTGGTGATGCACACATGAAGGGTGTCGGCGTAGGGGCGATCCTCCGGATCGCCCCACCTGGCACGAAGTGCCCAGGAGGGCGATTTCAATCGGCCTGAATAGTTACGGGATGAATTGGTTCCGCAAAAGGACGACCCAACCCCAAGCCGTCAGCCGGGCCGGCTATGCCACCGGCCGGCTGTCAGCCTGGCTGACCAGGCGGTTGAATACTGACTCCAGAGTGCGCACGTCGCGGCGCAGTTCGCGCAGAGGCCACCCGTTCTGGCGGGCCAGCTCATAGATGAGAGGGCAGAGGTCTACGTCGCCCATGCCCAGGACGCGATAGGCCGGATAGCCGTCGGGGGAGCGCAACGGCTCGATCCCACGCACACCGCTCAGGGTGCGCAGAGCCCGTTCCACCCCGTCCGTCTTGGTGGCCAAGACCAACACGGCATCGGCGGTAGCTTCCAGTTCAGCCAGGCGTGCATCGGCCTTGACCTGGCCGTTGATCAGGATGATGGCCCGGTCGCAGACCGCCTCTACCTCGGACAGGATGTGAGAGGAGAAGAGCACAGTCGTGTGTTTGGCCAGCCGTCGGATCAGGTGCCGCACCTCAACGATCTGGGTGGGGTCGAGGCCCACGGTCGGCTCGTCGAGGATGAGGATCTTGGGCTGGTGCAGGATGGCCTGGGCCAGGCCCACCCGCTGGCGGAACCCCTTGCTGAGCTCGCCGATGGGGCGGGTGAGCAGGGAGCGGTCCTCCCCGTCGGCCAGCCCGGTGGCGTAAACTGCCTCGGAAATGCGGGCCATCTGTTGATCTTCCGGGATCTGGCGCAGGTCGGCCATCATCTTGAGGTAAGCCTGCACCGAAAGCTCGGGGTAGAGGGGGGCATTTTCGGGCAGATAGCCGATGCGGGCCTGCACCTGGCGGGTATCGGTGAGCACATCAAGGCCGTCCACCCGCACCGTGCCCTGGTCGGGCTGCAGATAACCGGTGAGGATTTTGATGATGGTGGTCTTGCCGGCCCCGTTGGGGCCCAGCAGCCCCACGACCTCACCCGGGGCGATATGGAAGCTCACCCCGCGCAGCGCCTGAATCGGCCCATAGGACTTGCTCAAGGCATGGACTTCGATCATGTAACGCTCCTTGGTGCTTCGATATTCTGCAACTCGTGACTCCTACTCTTGCTTGTGCGTTTCCCAGGTTTGTTACCGGACTCAGGCTTCGTAGTAGCGACTTTAGTCGCTTTCAGTGACCTGAACGACTGAAGTCGTTACTACGAAGAAAACCGCCGGTGTCCAGTTCGTTATTTATTATACGCGCCTCTGCTGCGAATTAGCATTAGGATTTGATTAGAAAGAACGGCTTTCATCTGGGCCCCCCTTTGGGGGAGCAGCCCTGCCCGAGCGCAGGACATGGCGCACCTGAGCGGCGGCGTCATCCCCTGCGAGGATGAGCACCCGATCACCCGCCAGCAGTTGCGTGTGACCGCGTGGCACGACCACCCGTTCTCCACGCTGAATCGAAACTACTACACAGTCGGCCGGCAGGGCGATATCACGCAGGCGCCTGCCCACCGCCGCATCCCCGGCGCATAGCTCGACCTCCACAAACTGGGCAGAGGCCGCTGATTCCAGGCGTAGCCGTTCGATGCGGCGCAGCCGCTCATGCCGCTCGGCCAGGGCCCGGGAGTAGGCGTGCACAATGTCGCCCCGCCGCAACATACCCAGCAGCCGGCGGGGCTGGCCGCGGTCCACCACCGGGATGCGGCCCACATCCAGGGCAGCGAAGTGGCGCAACGCATCGTCCAGGGTTTCGTCGGGGAAAGCAGTTACCACGTGATGGGTGCAGATGTCGTCCACCGTCCCCGCGCGCTGGCCGGCCTCCAGGGCGCGCTCCAGGTCGGCCAGAGTCACCACCCCACATAGGTTGCCCTCTTCATCAGTAACAGCAAAGCCGTGATGGGAGGTGCGTCGGAAAAGGTCCGCCAGCTCGGCCAGCGAGGTCTCCGGCCTGACCGTCACCAGGCGGGATAGGGGAGTCATAGCCTCGGCAACCAGGATGGTGCGCATCAGGTTGACGTCCTTCCTGGCGCGGGCATCAATGCCCCGGCGGATCAGCTTCAGGGTATAGATGCTTTCCGGCTCAAGGCGCTGGGCCACAAGGGTGCTCACCACCGTGGCAAACATCAAGGGCAGGATGATGCGGTAGTCCTGCGTCATCTCAAAGAGGATAATGATGGCCGTAATGGGCGCGCGGGCAGCCCCAGCGAAGACGGCTGCCATGCCCACCATGGCATAGGCACCGCTGGCCGCGGTGATGGCGGGGAAAGCCCTATGGACAACCTCGCCGTACGCGCCCCCCAACACCGCGCCGATAAACAGAGCCGGCGCGAACACCCCTCCCGACATACCTGCGCCAAGGGTTAACGAAGTAGCCAGGATCTTCCCCACCACCAGCAAGGCCAGCAGCCCAAGCGCTACCTGGCCGCGCAGTGCGGTCTCAATTGTCCCGAACCCGGTGCCAAAGACCTGAGGCAGGAAGAACCCCAGGGTGCCCACGGCCAGCCCGCCCACCACCGGCTTCCAGTAAGGTGGAAAGCGCCAGCCGTCGAACAGATCTTCCATGAAGTAGAGCACCCTGACGAATGCCTGAGCCCCCAAGGCGGCGACCCCTCCCAGCCCCAGGTAGAAGAGCAGCTCCCAAGGGCTGACCAGCGTGTAGGCTGGCACAGCAAACGCCGGCGCGTTACCCAGCACAATGCGGCTGATCACACTGGCTGTGACGGCCGAGATGACGATGGGGCTGAAGGTCTGCACCCCGAACTCGCCCAGGATAACTTCCAGGGCAAACATCACCCCGGCGATCGGTGCGTTGAAGGTGGCCGCGATGCCGCCGGCCGCGCCCGCAGCCACCAGGTTGATCACGCGGCGATCGTTCAGCTTGAAAAGCCGGCCAACAGTCGAGCCGAGTGCCGAACCAATCTGAACAATTGGGCCCTCGCGGCCCACGGATCCCCCCGAGCCAATAGTGATGGCCGAGCCTACTGCCTTAGCCAGCACCACTACCGGCCGGATGCGGCCACCCCGCGTGATGATAGCGGTCAGCACCTCCGGCACGCCGTGCCCTTTCGCCTCCGGCGCGATGAAGTAGACCAGAGGGCCCACCAGCAGCCCACCCAAGGCCGGCAGCAGAATCACATAAGCGCGGCCCAGGAACCCCAGCACCTCCTGGCCCCGGTCGAAGAACAGGTGGCGAAAGAACTCGATCATCCAGACAAAGGCGATCGTACCCAATCCAGCACCAACCCCCACAACCACCGCAAAGGTCATCATCACCGCAGTTTCCGAACCCCAGAACTTACTTGCCGTGATCGTGGCGACTGTTGTCAGCCGCCTACGCAAAGCCTGGACCATCTCTTTGCCTTGACCCTCCTTAGACTTGAAGAGAGTATCAAACGACTCCATCACAAATACCGCCACCAGATGTAGAAGGTGGAGAGTAATAGCGAGACCAGTGTCACGGGCACCCCGTAGAGCAGGAACATCTTGAAGGTTAAGCGATGCCCGCTGCGCTCGGCCAGGCTGGCCACTACCACATTCGCCGACGCGCCTACCAGGGTGGCATTGCCCCCCAGGCAGGCTCCCAGGGCCAGCGACCACCACAGCGGCTCTGCCGGCATATTCACAGCCAGGCTTTGCACCAGCGGGATCATCGTCGCGGTGTAAGGGATGTTATCAACAAACCCGGAGACCAGCGCCGACAGCCACAGCAGCAACATGGCAGTCAGGCGTACATTGCCCCCCGTCAACCGCAGGGCGGCCCGCGCCATGCCCTCTATAATCCCCACACGCACCACCGCCTCGATGATGATGAACAGCCCCATAAAGAAAAACAGGGTTGTCCACTCCACATCCCGCAACACATGATATGGCTCCAGGCGAGCCCACAACATCAGGATCACCGCTCCGCCCAGGGCGATGGTAGCCGGCTGGAGATTGAGCATGCCATGCACCAGGAAGCCGATGATCACCCCACCCATGACGATCAACCCCTTTCGGAGCAACTGACGGTTCGTGATCAGGGAAGCGGCATCCAACCCGCGCAGATCGGCCGTCATCAGAGTTACACCCCGCGCCGAAGCCGGCAGGCCGGCCTCCAGGGCCACCGCCCCGTCTACTTTGACCCGCAATTCGGCACGGAACATGAACCAGGCCAGGCCGACAAATGCCAGCATGATCAGCAGGCTGATGGGGGTCAGGTTGGCAGCAAAGGTCAGGAAGTCCAGATGGGCCGCGCTCCCGATCAGGATATTGGGTGGGTCGCCGATCAGGGTGGCCGTGCCCCCGATATTGGAGGCCAGGATCTCAGCGATCAGGAATGGCACCGGGCTAAGCTGGAGGCTGGCCGCCACAAACAGGGTCACCGGGGCCACCAGCACCACAATCGTCACGTTGTCAAGCAGGGCCGAACTGAGTGCCGTCACCAGGGACAGGATGGCCAGGATAGCAAATGGCCGGCCCCGGCCCAGCCGCACCGACTGCACGGCGATCCATTGAAAAAGGCCTGTCTCCCGCAATACGTTGGCGATAGACATCATGCCTGCCAGAAGGAAGATCACGTTCCAGTCCACAGCCACGAAGGCCTGTTGCTGAGACAACACCCCCAGGATGATCATGGCGATGCCGCCTGCCAGCGCTGCCAGCGTGCGGTGGACCCGTTCGGTCACGATCAGAGCATAGGTGAGCAGAAAGACACCGCCGGCGATCAGCACCTGATTCATGGCTGCGGCTCCTCACCGACACCGGACCCTTGCCCTGCCGTGCAGACCGCCAGCAGCTCCAACAAGTTGATGTAGCCCACCACATGGTATTGCTCATCCACCACGGGCAGACCGCTCAGGCGATGCTCGTGCATCCGCCTGAAGGCATCCTTCACACTCTCCCCGCGCCGTACCCAGACCGGCTTCTGCATGGCATCGGCCGCGGTGCGGATGCGGCTGCGCTCGGCAAACTCCATGACACGGTTGAGGTCGGTGACCTCGCTGAGGAATTCCTCGGGCAGGACATGGAAGAAAAGGGTATCGGCCACGGCGCGCAGATCGAGCAGCCCCACCAGCCGGCCTTCTTCCGATACCACGCAGGCCACATGCACGTTGGGCGCCTTGAGCATTTCCCGCACCACCTCGCTAAGGGGTGCATCGGCCGGGACGATGGTGGGTTGCAGGTTCAGGATAGCGGCTGCCCTTTCTACCGGCGTATCTCGATGGAGCAGCCACTTCTCCTCCACGGCAGGGGGCAGGGGGCCGGCAGCCGGTTCCCATGGCCTCTTACTCACCCCCAACGCCCGCCCGACCGGCACTGTGAAGAGGATGCCGCTGTGCGGGCGGTCAAAGCCACCCACTACCCGCTCGGCTTCGGCGATGGCCTGCTCTACCAGCGTCTCTGGGACCACAGCCATGACTGTCCGCCGGGGCACCTCCTCAGCTTCGAACATGCGGCTCAGGCCCCCCAGGCCCACCCGGCTGAGCCAGCTCTCGGCACGGTACGCGCCCACACTTTCCAGGATGGTCGCGCCCGACACCCCAATGGTGCGCCAGGCCTGCAACAGTTGGGGCAACACCCTGAGGTCATCCAGGATAACAATCACCAGTTGATACATTGGTCCAGCTCCTAATAATGCCGCACGGGCAACTCCGCCGGAAGCTGAGCGATCGGAATCGCCGCCTCTCCTTCGCCACTGCCAGGCTCCAGTCGGGCCAATTCCACGGCCACGCCCAGCGCGCTGGCGATCCGGGTAGCCACAGCCTCCAGGCGCTCCACCTCCTCGGCATACTCTGCCAGGCGCAGGCCCTGGCTGGATGCCGATAGTATAGGCTGGCCATTGATCAGCAGACGGGTCTCCTCAAAGCCTTGGGCTGGCTGGGACAGGCGTACCAGCCGCACCGATGGCGCTGTGGAAGCCGCTGACCCCTTCTCCGACGCCCCCGGCCGGCCAAAGGCCTGGATCAGCACCACCGCCAACACAATTCCCCCTAACAGAAAAAGCAGCGATTCGACAGCAAAGGTCATCAGGCCCTCCCTTGGCGCACCGCGCCCCCGTTTGGATGCCGTTCAGAGCAATCACTTTTCCAACAGCGCGGAAATCATAGCTCAGGCCACCCGAACACGCAACTCGGCACCCTCACGAGACGGATTCGCATCGGGCTTTCGTCGCACGCCCGTTTGTAGGTCATCCTCCTTGACCATTCTCCTGCCCGCTGTTATACTCTCCGCTGGCGGGAGAGAGAAGAAGCTGAGAAGAAGGGTGTTTCAGGAAGATGAGCGCCAAAGCCTGGACGTGCAAGGCAGTACCCCATGACCGGGGAGCCCCGGTGGTCAAGATGGCGCACGTGACAGTGCGCTATGACAATAACCGCGCGCCAGCGCTGGACGATATCTCCTTCACCCTGCAAGCCGGTGAACAGGTGGCTGTTGTCGGGCCCAACGGCGCCGGCAAGAGCACGCTGCTGAAGCTGATCGCCGGCCTTTTACAGCCCTCGGAGGGCCAGGTAGAGGTTTACGGCCACGGCGCAAAGGGACACACCTGCATTGGCTATGTGCCGCAGCGCAGCCAGGTGGACTGGCACTTCCCGGTCACTGTAGAAGAAGTGGTGTTGATGGGCCGGGTGGCCAGGATGGGGCTCTTCCACCACGCCGGGCGCCGCGACTGGCAGATAGCCCGTGCCAGCCTGGAACAGGTAGGTATAGCCGATCTCGCTGGCCGCCAGATCGGCGAGCTGTCCGGCGGCCAACAGCAGCGCGTCTTCATCGCCCGCGCCCTGGCCCAGGAGGCAGCACTGCTGTTGATGGACGAGCCGCTGACGGGCCTGGATATCCCCTCCCAGGAAGCCATCCTCGCTATCCTGGAGAACCTGCGCGGCCTGGGCATCACCGTACTGCTCTCCACCCACGACTTGCACCTGGCTGCCGATCACTTCGACCGTCTGATGCTGCTCAACCGCCGGCTGTTGGGGCTGGGCCGCCCCGCTGAGGTGCTCAGCCCAGACCTCTTGCGCCAGGCCTATGGCACCCAGATGACCGTCATCGAGGCCCCCGAAGGGGCACTGGTGTTCGGGGACACCTGTTGCGAAGGGGAACACGGCTGAGCGCGCAGGGTAGCCCAGGTGGCACCCCTCCGGTGTGCGAAAGATAGCCATGATACAACTCATCCTGGGACCTCTCCAATATGGCTTCATGGTACGGGGCCTGCTGGCGGCAGTGATGGTGGGGACGGTATGTGGGGTCTTGGGCACCTATGTGGTCCTGCGCGGCATGGCCTTCTTCGGAGATGCCCTGGCCCATGCTATCTTGCCGGGCATCGCTATCGCCTACCTGCTGGGAGGCCAGGAGCAGGGGCCTCTGTTCTGGGGTGGGCTGGTGACCGGCATCGGCACGGCGCTGGGGATCGGGACGCTCAGCAAGCGGGGCCAGATCCGCGAGGACACGGCCATTGGGGTGATCTTCGCTGGCATGTTTGCCCTGGGGGTGGCCCTGATCTCGACCGCGCGCAACTTCAGTGTGGACCTGGCCCACTTCCTCTTCGGCAACGTGCTGGGTGTGTCTCAGGGCGACCTGGTGCTGACAGCCAGTTTCGGCGGGCTGGTGCTGTTGCTGGTGCTTGCTTTTTACAAAGAGTTCCTGGTCATCTCTTTCGACCCTGTCCTGGCCGCCATCCTGCGGCTGCCGGCAGAACCTCTGCGCTACCTGCTGCTGGTGATGCTGGCCATCACCGTCGTGACCGCCCTGCAAACCGTGGGCGTGGCCCTGATGGTCGCCATGCTGGTGACGCCGGCAGCCACAGCTTCCTTGCTGGCCAGGCGCCTGCCCACTATGATGTTGCTCTCGGCGGGCTGCGGTGCGTTCTCAGGTATCGCGGGCCTCTATCTTTCGTATTATGTCAATGTTGCCTCGGGGCCGGCCATCGTGCTGGTGTGCACGGCCCTCTTCATCCTGGCCTACCTGTTC
>DAOTZS010000147.1:0-5519 GCA_034434335.1 Anaerolineae bacterium | reverse complement strand
ATCCAGTAGCTTCTTGAGAGCCTTGACCCGGGCCCGGGCACGCTCATTGCCTCGCACATGGTGGCAGTTGCCGATAGGGCAGCCCACCACGTAGACCCCATCTGCCCCGTGCTCGAAGGCATTCAGGATGTACTGCACATCGGTCTTGCCCGTGCAGGGCATCTTCACCAGTTTGACGTTGGCCGGATACTGGATATGGAGTGCGCCGGCTGTGTCGGCAGCCATATCTGCGCAGTAGATGCAGATGAAGGCCGTGATCTCGGGCTCGAAGCCGTTGTTGCTGTTCTTGCTGTTGTCAGCCATGCTCACCTTGCATAATCCATCGGTAACTATTCAGTGGTGACTGGAAGTCACCCTTTTTGGGCCTGCGGCCAGTGGTCGGCCTTCGCCGACCTTTCTCATGATGCTACATGAAAGGTGTCGGCGGAGGCCGACACCCGGCACGAAGTGCCCAAGAGGGGCGATTTCAATTGGCCTGAATAGTTATATCGCGCTGGACGACCGAAGTCGTCACTACGAAGAAAGGCGCCGGTTCCCCTTACGCCACCCATGCCCCCATGACTTCACCCATCAATTGCGCATCGGTGTAGGCCACGAGCTGTATCGCCTTGGCCGGGCATTCGGCAGTGCAGGTGCCACACCCCTGGCACAGGGCTGGCTCAATATACGCTGCCCCCACGATCCCACCCACGCCAACCAGGTCACTCCGCACCTTGGGGATCGAGAAGGGGCAGGTACGCACACACGTCAGGCAGCCGACACACTTGCTCTGGTCCACGACCGCGATGGGCCCACCGTAATAGAGGGGTTCTTTGGCCAGCAAGGTCAGTGCCCGCCCGGCCGCCGCCTGAGCGTTGATGATGGCCTCTTCGATGAACTTGGGGTAGTGGGCCATGCCGGCCAGGAAGATCCCTTCCTCCATGAAATCCATCGGCCGCATCTTGAGATGGGCCTCCTGGAAGAAGCCTTCAGCCGACAGGGGCACATCCAGGATACGTGCCAGCTCTCGGGTGCCCGCGGAGGGCACGATGGCCATGCTCAGTGCCAACAGGTCGGGAGAGAGGACCATCGTGCGGCCGAAAGCCTGTTCCCAGGCACGCACCTCCAGCCGGCCCTGCCCATCACCAGGGACATGGCTCACCTGGGGCATGTGGTCTTCGTCGTAGCGCAGGAAGATCACCCCCCGACGCCGGGCCTCGGTGTAGTACTGCTCGCGGAAGCCGTAGGTGATCATGTCTTTGTAAAGGACGAAGACCTGGCACTGGGGATTCAGCATCTTGATGCGCAGGGCGTTCTTCATGGTGTTGGTGCAGCAGATGCGGCTGCAGTAGTCCACCTCTGTAGGGGGGTGGACGCACTGGATCATGACCACCTGCTTGAGGTTGGTGATCATCTCCGGCCGATGGACGATGATCTCCTCCAGGTCGAGCTGGGTGACCACACGTTTGTCCCGGCCCAGGAGGTACACATCCCCACGCCACTCCTCGCCGCCGGTGGCCACAATGGTGACAGCATGGCGTACCTCGGTCTCGACGCTCTGCCCCGGCCCATGCGTGACGATCACGGAACGGAAGTCCCCCGTGCGGCCGGTGTGCGACCTGACCTCGCTGCGGGTGAACACTTCGATGCGTTCATGGCCACGCACCCGGTTGACCAGATCGCGCAGCAGGCGCTGCGGATTCTGGCCCTCGGCCACGTAATAGATATGGCGCAGATTGCCACCCAGTTGAGCTTCGCGCTCCACCAGCGTGACGTTGTAGCCGGCATCGGCGATGGAGAGTGCTGCCTGCATCCCGGCCACGCCTCCGCCGATCACCAGGGCGCGGCGAACGGGGGTGACGCTGAGCTTGTGGACCGGCTGGGCCAGGCGCACCCGATGGAGTGCCACGCGCACCAGCTCCTTCGCCTTACGCGTGGCCATCTCGGGCTGGCCTTCGTGGACCCAGGCGCACTGCTCGCGGATATTGGCCACTGCCACCAGGTATGGATTGAGCCCAGCCTGGCGCACCACGCGCTGGAAGAGCGGTTCGTGGGTGCGTGCGCTGCAGCCGGCCACCACCACCCTGTTCAGCCCGTGTTCCTTGATGGCCTGGCACAGGCGTGAGAGGTCTGGCTCCAGGCAACCATAATCCAGGCGCTCCACGTGCACCACATCCGGCAAGCCGGACGCAAACCGGGCTACCTCCTGCGTATCAACCACGCCATCCAGGGACGGTTCACAGCGGCACAGGAAGATGCCCACGCGAGTTGGCTCGCCGCTGATGTCCCTTTCCGGCGGAAACTCGTCCCCGCGCGCCAGGAACGGGTCGGCGCGGCTGGAGATGTTGCGCCCCACATGGCTCGACATCAGGCGCATGACATCAGCGGAAGCGCCCACCGCGTCCAGGAAGGTCTCAGCGATCTCTTTGGGCGAGAGGAAGGTGCCACAGACGTAAACCCCTGGCACGCTGGTCTCCAGGGGAGCGAACTTATCGGTCTGGCAGAAGCCGTATTCGTTGAGCTCGATCCCCAATTGCCGGGCGAGCAGACGGGCAGAGCGCGGTGGCTGGGTTCCCAGGGACAGGACCACCATATCAAAGCGGTCCTCCACCACCTTTCCGTCCGAGCCAGGGTAACGGAGGATCAAGTCATGGGTGGCCGGGTCCTCTTTCACGGCTGAGACGCGTGCCCGGGTGTAGACCACGCCATGTTTCTTACGTGCCGCCTCGTAGTAGGCGTTAAACTCCTTGTTGAACGCCCGCTCGTCCATCATGAAGATCTGGGCATGGACGCCTGGCAGGCGCTCCTTGGCGATCATCGCCTCTTTCGTGGCGTACATGCAGCAGATCGAGGAGCAGTAAGGATGCTTCTGGTCGCGTGAGCCCACACATTGCAGCCAGGCGATGCGCCGCGGCCGCTGCCCATCCGATGGCCGCAGCACAATGCCCTCCGTCGGGCCCGAGCGGCTGGCCAGCCGTTCGTACTGCATGCTGTGGATCACGTTGGGGTAGCGGCCAAAGCCCAGCTCTTCGTATTCGCTGGCATCGGAGAGGTCGTAGCCCAGGGCCAGGATGATGGCGCCCACGCGGATCACCTCTTCGCGCGGCTGCTCATTGAGGTCAATGCAGCCAGTGGGGCACACCTGGACGCAGCGACCGCAATCGTCACAATAGGGCCCGCGGTCAATGAGATAGGCATTGGGGATGGAGCGCACGGCCATCTTATAGGCAGCCTTGCGGATTGTCAGCTCCGCCTCAAAGGTGCTGGGCAGCTCCACCGGGCAGACCAGGGCACAGAGGTCGCAATTGATGCACCGTGCGGGGTCTACATAACGCGGTTCATGGCGTAGGGTGACGCGGAAGTCACCGGCCTGGCCTTCTACGGCCAGGACGTTGGTCAGGGTGAACAGCCGGATATTGGGATGAAGGTTCTTGTCCTGGAAGGCTGGCGAGATAGCCGGACGGGTGCAGCCATAGCCGTGATCGGAAGTGCCGCGGCAGAGCACGCAGTCGTGAGTGGGAAACATGTAGCCCAATTGTGCCACCCGCCCGCCCAGGGCCGGCGCGGCTTCCACCAGATATACCATCAGGCCGGCTTCGGCCAGGTCCACGGCCGCGCGCATCCCGGCCACACCGCCACCCACCACCATCACCTGGCCGATGCCGTTTCTGCTCTGGCGCGCGGTGACCAGGTCAGGGATTGGGGTTTCAGACATGCGCTTGTTCCTCGAATGAGCAGGCCTGGGAATGATCGCTGGCAGCGCTCAAATCTATCTGCTACTCTCGGGAATGGTTCAATCTACAATTGTTCGAAGTGCCGTCCAGGGCCCTCACCCTTCCCTCTGCCCCCCTTATAAGGGTAGGTTTTTGCAGGGTTAGGAGGCTGCCCGGCGATAAATCACCGGGCTAAGAGGGCAAAGCCCCTCCGGGACTGGATTCTTAGCCCGCAGGGCTTCGCTCTTTCAGCCCGGACGTTTACGTCCGGGCCTTCTGGCGAAAAACCTACCCTTGTGAGCCTCTGCCCCTCCTCTCTCCCGCTCGCCTTTGGCGGCAGGGGGAGAAAAGGGTTTTGCGGCGGCCTTCAGCCGCCGCAAAACCCCCTCCTAATCCCCCCTGGCTGCAGGCCAGGGGCCACGCCCCGAGGGGGAGAGGAAGGACAAGAGGGAGGGGCAGTGAAGGTCCCAGGGGACAGATAGTGCTAATCTATTTTGAACCATCCCCTACCTGAGTATTGTATCGCGCCCCAGAAGTGCTGTCTATGAGCTTGGTCACGTGAGAGGGCTGGCGGGAGCCCCACGCCCTTGAGCTCGGAGCTCCGCCGCTCTTCACGCGATGCCGTGCTGCAACTTGAATGCCCGCACCGTATTGGCCAACAACATGGCGATGGTCATCGGGCCGACGCCGCCGGGGACGGGCGTGATCCAGCCGGCCACCTGGACTGCCTCATCAAAGGCGACGTCGCCCACCAGCCGGAAGCCACTCTTCTTGCTCGGGTCCTCGATGCGGTTGATGCCCACATCAATCACCGCCGCGCCCGGCTTGATCCAGTCCCCACGCACGTATTCGGGCCGGCCGATGGCCGCCACCACGATATCCGCGCGGCGTACTATATCGGGCAGGTCCCGTGTCTTGCTGTGGCAGATGGTCACCGTGGCATCGGCATTGTTGAGCAGCGCGGCCACCGGTATGCCCACGATGTTGCTGCGGCCAATGACGACCGCGTTGGCGCCGGCGATGGGGATGCCGGAACGCTTGAGCAGCTCGATGCAACCGGCCGGGGTGCACGGCACGAACATGGGAGTGCGCCCCTTCATGACCAGTTGCCCGATGTTCATGGGGTGAAAGCCGTCCACATCTTTGTTCAGGCTGATGAGGTCGAGAACCCTTTGCTCATCTAACCCCTTGGGCAACGGCAATTGTACCAGGATCCCGTTGACCTCAGGGTTGGCGTTGAGCTCCCTTACCAGCTCTTCAACCTCAGCCTGGGTGGCGGTGGCCGGCAATTTGTGGGTGATCGAGCCCATGCCGGCCTCAAGGCACGCTTTGCCTTTGGAGCTCACGTAGGTCTGGGAGGCCGGGTTCTCACCCACCAGCACGGCTGCCAGGGTGGGCACCTGGCCGGTCAGTTCCTTCAGGCGGGCCGTTTCCTCAGCCGCCTCGCGGCGCACGGCCTCTGCGATGGCTTTACCGTCAATGATTGTCGCTGGCATAGCATCCTCCACAAGTTATAGCTAAGGGTACGCGGGGCACTGCCCTCGCCTACCCGGGCAGTTTCTCAGAACCCCCTCTCGCCCCACAACAGATACTCATAATTTTAGGGAGACCAGCTAGTGCTTTGTAAAGCTGGATTCTACACTTTCCGGATTGACCCCCACCCCCGGCCCGTGCTTGCCTCCCGCGCAGCGGGACGCCCCCTATCAGGGGGCGGGGAGATCGGCATTATGGGGGTTTCTGGGGCGGCGAAGCCGCCCCAGAAACCCCCACACTTGGGATTTCCCCCGCTCTCCCCTCCCAGGGGAGAGCGGGGGAAAGGGGGTGAGA
>DAOTZS010000146.1:0-6030 GCA_034434335.1 Anaerolineae bacterium | reverse complement strand
CGACTTTAGTCGTTTGGGGCGCGCTGAGAGCGACTAGAGTCGCTACTACGAAGCCCACCTCTGGCGCTCCTCGGGTTGCCGAGCCCAAGCTGTGGATGTCCCCAGAGTTCGCCAGAGTCCAGCTCTAATGTACAGAGTCGAGCTTAGTGCAGTGAGCCATCCCTGACGGCCCACCTACCAGGTGGGCCGTCAGCTATCTGGCAACAAAGCCATAATGGAAGGGCCGGCGATATGGGTGGGCACGCGGTGCAATGGCAGATAGCCCTGGCATGCCAGCTCCGGTGTGGGCATGGTGGCTTCATCTGGCTTATCTGAGAGCGCCATTACCAGACAACGCCGACCTCGCAGCCATTGAACTACCTCCACTACCTCCCGTGTCAGACAGATTTCCTCGGAGAGCCGCTGGGCCAGCGGTGTATCCTCCGGCAGATGCCCCATCCGCCGCACGGTCTCCAGGAATTCGCGGCGCCGGAACGCCTTGAAGGGGGTGGGGTCGCCGGCCTGCACCCGGGCATAGATCTCGTCGTGCAGGGCTCGTAAGCCAGGACTGGGCAGTGTATCGCGCGCGGCATCTACCCGCGCCATGAAATCTTTGAACGAGGTCAGTCGGCCGGCGGCCAGGTCGGCCAGCAGGGCTTCCAGGGCTGAGACCCCCGCGCCGAGCATGATGCAGATGTAAGCCAGGTTATCCTGGTTGTCGGCCGTGAATTGGTGGTACTGGGGATCATTAAGGACGGCATAGGCGCGGCGGAAGGCCTCTTGATCGTAGTCCTCGCCCAGCGCTTGGGCCACCGTGGCCTCTACGGCCGCCACACGCGCGCGGTCAATCGGCGCGTGATTGCGGCCGCGCGCTGCCAGGGCTGTCTTGTCAATGTCCAGGATCACCGCTGTGCGCGCATCCAGGGTTGCCCCCTGGCCCAGCACCCATGATATGAACCTGGCCAGGGCGCTCCAGCGGTTGGCCGTGTAGACCCCATCCCGTTCGGCGATCGAGAGTTCTTCATCGCGCTCTGCGCCTATGAAGGCCCAGCCGCGCCAGCCGCTCACAGACCGCAGGTTGTGGAAGGCAGTGACGTCCAGGGCCGTGTCGCCGATCAAAAGCAGTTCGGCCAGGGTCACGCCCGGCGCATCCAGCGCCCGCGCGCGCTGCAAAAGCCAGGTCAGGGCCTGGGCATAGGTCGGCTCCAGTTTGCGCGGGCACTGCGGGGCCGGCAGCCCCATCTCGACCCAGGCCTCAGCAAAGCGCGGCAGGCGAGGGTCCGCCGGGTCCAGGTTGCGATAGACGACGAGATCACCGACGAGGTCGTAAAGCGAAGCTTTGGTCAGCACAGCGTTTTGTCCTCATGGAAGATAGCCTTTGGCATACAGCAACTCCGCGTTCAGGATGGCGCCTCCTGCCGCGCCGCGGATGGTGTTATGGCCCAAGACGATGAACTTGTAGTCAAAGAGCGGGTCGGGGCGCAGCCGGCCAACACTGGTGGCCATGCCGTTTCCGGCCAGCCGGTCGAGCCGTGGCTGGGGGCGATCTGGTTCATGATGTACGATAATGGCCGGATCGGGTGCGCTGGGCAGGCCCAGGCGCTGGGGCTCCCCCCGATAGCTGGCCATGGCGGCGGCCACTTCCGCCAGGGTAGCCTGGCTGCGCAGCTTGACCGCCACGGCTTCCAGGTGGCCGTTGCGCACGGCCACCCGGTTGCACTGTGCCGTGACGGTGAAATCCGCCATCTGAATCCCCTCGTCGGTAAAAGTGCCCAGCAGCTTGCGCGGCTCGCTTTCGACCTTCTCTTCTTCACCAGGGATGTAGGGTATGACGTTGTCCAGGATGTCCAGGGAGGCCACGCCGGGATAGCCCGCGCCGGAAAGGGCCTGCATGGAGACCACGCTGACGCTGGCCAGCCCAAAGGCGTCGTGGAGTGGCTTGAGGGCGCAGACCAGGTGGGTGGTGGTACAGTTGGGGTTGGTGACGATGAAGCCATGCCATCCCCGGCTGGCTTGCTGGCGGGGGATCAGCCTCGCGTGTTCGGGGTTGACGTCGGGGATCAGCAGTGGCACGTCGGGGTCCATGCGGTGCGCCGAAGCGTTGGAGCAGACGGCGAACCCGGCCGCGGCCAACGCCTCTTCCACCGGGCCGGCTGTGCTGCCAGGCAGCGCAGAGAAGAGCAGGCGCACATCGCGCGGGATGGCATCCGGCTCGGTAGGCACTACGGTCAGCTCTGCCAGCGCCGATGGCATCCCGCCCCGCAGCAGCCAGTGCTGGCAGGCATCGGCATAACGCTTGCCTACCGAACGATCGGAGGCTGTCAGCACTGCAACCTCAAACCAGGGGTGGTTGGCCAGAAGTTGGGCAAAACGTTGGCCCACAGCGCCTGTAGCGCCGAGGATGCCCACCTTGAGCTTGGGTCTCTCTTTCATCTCAGTTCTCTCCATCTTCGGGCCTGCACTGCGGCCCGACATGCCTCGGGCCTGCACAGCGGCCCGACATGACCTGCGCACACTCATCTTCTCCGCCCCTGTGTGTTCAGGCCCGGGTGGCCAGGGCGATGATGTCGGCATGTACCCCTGCCGCGGCAGCATCTACACCCGCGCCACGGCCTTGCAGCACCAGTGGCTGGTCTGGATAGTATCGGGTATGGAAGGCTACCAGGTTGTCGTTGCCTCTCAGCCGGCCCAGGGCACTATCCATGGGCACCTCTTGCAACCCAACGCCAGCCTGGCCATCTTTTAGCTCAGCCACATAACGCAGCACCCTGCCCCTGGCTGCTGCCCCGGCCACGCGCTCAGCAAACCAGGCGTCCAGCTCTGGCAGCCGGGCCAGAAAGTCGGGCAGGGGCAGGGAAGCCAGCTCGGGCGAGACGAGGGAATGGACTTCTACATCCGCCAGCTCAAGCTGCCAGCCAAGGGTGCGCGCCAGGATGAGTGCCTTGCGAGCCACGTCCATGCCGCCCAGATCCGTGCGGGGGTCGGGCTCGGTGTAGCCGCGGCGCATGGCCTCCTGGACCAGGTCAGAGAACGGCTGGCCGGCCTGCAGGCCGGTGCAGATGAAGCCCAGCGTGCCGCTGAGAGCGCCCTGGATGAGATCTATTCGGTCAGCAGCGCGCAGCAGGCCACACAAAGTTTCGATCACCGGCACAGCCGAGCCGACGGTAGACTCGTAGCGCAGGCGGCCACTGCCAACCAGGCGGTTGAAAACGGCCTGCGGTCCGCAGAGGGGCAGCTTGTTGGCCGTGGCCACGCTATAGCCGCGCTGCAGCGCCAGCTCCAGGGCAGGCACCGTCTGGTCGCTGGCCGTCACGTCCACGACCACGCACCCGTCGGCCCCAGCGATATCCACGATGGCAGCCAGGTCTGCCTGGGCATAGCCCAACGCGGTCTCGGCCAGAGAGGTCCCGCTGGCCTTGGCGGCCGCCAGGCTTTGCAGTTGCTCTGGGCTCAGGCCCTCTTCACACACCACAGCTCCGGTTCTATCACACCAGGCCACGATCTGCAACACCACGCCATCGCGGCTGGCGTGAAGGGGTGCAGCCTCCACCAGTTGGCGCACCAGTGCCCGGCCGACCTGGCCGGCGCCGAAGATGATAACGGGTATCTCTTTCACAGGGCTCCTTTCCAGACTGAATCATCCCCCTCAAGCCGTGTTCCCGCCCAGGTTAAATGCCTTATGGATGTGGCGCACCGCGGCATCGGCGTCGCGCGCGGACAGCACCATCGAAATATTGGACTTGGAAGAGCCCTGCGCGATGGCAATCACGTTGATCCCATGCTCGCCCAGCGCGCCGAATACCCTGGCCGCAATGCCGGGGGTGTGGCGCATCCCGTCTCCCACCACGGCCACGATGACGACATCCGATTCGCAGGTTACCTGGTCGATCATCCGGCGGGCTATTTCGGAGGCGAAAGCCTCCTCCAGAGCCCTCCGTACCCGTTCAGCATCGGCTCCCGGCACCACAAAACAGATGCTGAGTTCAGATGAGGCCTGGGAGATCATCAAGACATTGGCACCCTGGGCCGCCACAGCCGCGAAGGTGCGCGCGGCGATGCCAGGCACCCCCATCATGCCCCGGCCGGCTACGGTGACCAGGGTCAGGCCGCGGATAACGGTCAGTGCTTTGACGGTGCGGCCGTTCGTGGTCTGGGCCACGATGCGGGTGCCGGGGAAGGCCGGGTTAAAGGTGTTGCGCACGCTGATGGGGATGCCGCGGTCAATAGCTGGCAACATGGTCTTGGGGTGCAGGACCTTGGCGCCAAAGTAAGCCAGCTCGGCAGCCTCCCCATAGGTCAGTTCAGGCAGAGAGCGGGCCTCAGGCACCAGCCGCGGGTCAGCCGTCATCACGCCGTCCACATCGGTCCAGATCTGCACCTCATCGGCGTCCAGGGCCGCGGCCAGGATGGCAGCCGAATAGTCTGACCCCCCGCGGCCCAGGATGGTCGGCGTGCCCCGCGCCGTGGCCGCCACAAAGCCGGTGACCACCGGCAGGACGCCTTGCTCCAGCAGAGGCATGAGGCGAGCCCGTGTGGCGGTACGGGTGGCCTCCATGTCTGGGGTGGCCGAGAGGTAGTTCTCGTCAGTGATGATCAGATCGCCGGCGTCCACGAATTGCGCCTTCAGCCCGTGGGAGCGGATAGCCGCGGCCAGGATCGGCGCCAAGAGCCGTTCGCCCAGGCCGGAGATCACCGCCAGGCCGCGGTCGGTCAGTTCACCCAAGACGGCAACGGCCATACAGAGGCGCTCGAACTCGCGCACCCGCTCGTCCACGTCCCTCAGGATATGGGTCAGGTCGTCCAGATCGTGCACCAGCGCCTCTGCTGCGTCGTGATGGCGGGCGATGAGCTCTTGCCGCGCCTCGCGGTAACGGGCTCGTTCGCCCCGCGCCGCAGCCTGCGCCGATTCGATCAGCAGGTCGGTCACCCCGCGCATGGCCGAGGTCACCACTACCAGGTTGGGGTCCTGGGCTCTTTGGGCCGCCACAATGGAAACGACCTGGGCAATGGCTTTGGTGTCGCCAACGGAGGTACCACCGAATTTGAGCACTCGCATGTCCCACCTCGCCTGTGGATTACAGATTCTGAGAATGCCCGTAAGGGTTGACCTGAGCACCTGGCCACCTCTGCCCCCTGGCAATGGCCCGCGGCAAACGCTTGGCTTGGGTCGGCACACCGTGGCGGCACTAATGCGCCCCCAAGGGCGAGGCCGAAGGGAACCGGTTAGGGAAAGGGACCTGCGCCGCCCGATGGGCAGGGGTGGTCAGAACCAGGGAGAGCGTATGTGCCACGTTGTTCTCGCCTTAGAGGAAACTGGCATCGGGGACTGTTTGGGTGCTTATTTTACCACCTCCAGCGGGGCAGTAACAAATCGTGGAGTCGTAAAAACTGCCGCTCAAGGCCCTTACCCCCTTCCCCGCCTTGCAGGGAAGGGAGACAGAATACCCTTTTCAAAGGATTCCCCCGCCCCCGACTGGAGGCGGGGGCTAGGGCTTTGTAAAGCTGGATTCTACACTTTCCGGATTGACCCCCACTCCCGGCCCCCTCACAAGGGTAGGTTTTTGCAGGGTTGGGAAGCTACCCGGCGATAAATCGCCGGGCTAAGAGGGCAAAGCCCCTCCGGGGCTGGATACTTAGCCCGCAGGGCTTCGCTCTTTCAGCCCGGACGTTTACGTCCGGGCCTTCTGGCAAAAACCTACACTTGTAAGCCCCCGGCCCCGCCCCCTTATCGGGGGGCGGGGAGATCGGCATTAAGGGGCTTTCTGGGGCGGCGAAGCCGCCCCAGAAAGCCCTACACTTGGGATTTCCCCTGCTCTCCCCTCCCAGGGGAGAGCAGGGGAAAGGGGGTGAGAGGGGTCACGCACTGACTGCAAAATGCCAGAATCTAGCTCAACACGGCAGTAGGTTGGTAGTCGGTAGATTGGCAGTGGGTAGATTGGTAGCTGGCAGTCAAGCTGATTTCCACCAACCTACCAGCCTACCAATCTACCAACTACCGACTCCCGTACTGTTCAGCCGTGATGCGCACCATCTCGGCGAACACATCCACCT
>DAOTZS010000145.1:0-18557 GCA_034434335.1 Anaerolineae bacterium | reverse complement strand
CCTTCAGCCCACGTGAGCTCTCCAGCCGCATCCGCGCCGTCCTGCGTCGGGTAGAGCCTACCCCCGCCCAGGCTGAGGGGCCGCTGGTCATTGATGAGGACCTGGCTATCGACTTCCCGCGCCGCGAGGTGATCGTGCGCGGAGAACGCATCAAGCTTCGCCCCACCGAGTATCGCCTCCTGCTGCACCTGGTCGAGAATGCCGGCTGGATCGTCCCCCAGGAGACCCTTCTCTCCAAGGTGTGGGGGCCAGAATATCGGGACGAAAACCAGCTTCTCCGCATCTATATCAACTACCTGCGCAAGAAGATCGAGCCCGATTCTTCCAACCCGCGTTACATCCTTACCGAACGCGGGGTGGGCTATCGGTTTGTGGACTACAAACGGGGCACAGCCGGCAGATAGGCCTCGTTGCAGCAGCTATGCCCGAGGACGTTGGCAGTTACAGGGTAGACAAAGGACGCGGCGCGCTGGCGTCCCGGTTGACATCCTGTTTCTCCCCTCTCAGCCCTTGAGCCATCCCTCGTTGCTTATCATCCCTCCGTTCTCCTCCGGCAACTGGCCAGAATGTAGGGCAAGCTTCAGCTTGCCCTACAGTTACATGCAGGCCAAAAGGCAAGCTAAAGCTTGCCCTACAGCAATACACAAGGCAAAGCGCAGGGGCCAGAGACAGGAGATAGAGCCGGGCCAGCAGCTCTAGATCAGGCCGACCTGCTTGCCCACTTTCTCGAAGGCATCCAGCACGCGGTTGAGTTGTTCGTCAGTATGAGTGGCCATATAGCTGGTGCGCAGCAATTCCCGCCCTGGCTGGACACCTGGCGACAGGACAGGATTCACGAAAACACCTGCATCAAACAGCAGACGCCACGTCAGGATGGTGAGGTTCAGGTCGCCAATAATGATCGGGATAATGGGTGTCACAGAGTTGCCGGTATTGAAGCCCAGTTGCTGGAAGCCTTTGCGCATATACGCGGCAATCTGGTTCAGGCGCTCGATGCGTTCCGGCTCGTCGCGCATGACATGCAGCGCGGCCAGCGCGGCCGCGGCATTAGCCGGTGGGATGCTGGCGCTGAAGATCAGAGAACGGGCATGGTGCTTGATGTAGTGGATTACCGCTTCGTCGCCCGCCACAAAGCCACCCAATGAAGCAAAGGACTTGCTGAAGGTGGACATGATCAGGTCCACCTGGTCGGTGAGGCCGTAGTGGGCGGCGGTGCCTCGCCCACCGCCCAGCACACCCATGGCATGGGCATCATCCACCATCAAGCGTGCGCCATACTTGCGACAGAGCGCCACGATTTGCGGCAGCGGCGCAATATCCCCCTCCATGCTGTATAGCCCATCCACCACGACCAGCTTACCCTTGTCCTCTGGAAGGCGGGCCAGCAGGCGTTCCAACTCTTCCATGTCGTTGTGAGCAAAACGCCTGGTCTCGCCCCAGCTCAGCTTGGCACCATCTACAATGCTGGCATGGTCCTCCTTATCCAGGATGACGTAGTCCCCGCGGCCCACCAGGGCGCTGATAGTGCCCAGGTTGACTTGCATGCCTGTCGAGAAGACCAACGCAGCCTCCTTGCCGACCCATTCTGCCAGCTCGCGCTCCAACTGTTCATGGAGCTCCAGGTTGCCGTTCAGGAAACGCGAGCCAGTACAACTGGTCCCGTAGCGTTGGATGGCGTCCAGCGCCGCCTGACGCACTTTGGGATGCGTGGTCAATCCCAGGTAGTTGTTGGACCCACACATGATCAGGCGATGACCCCGGAAGACCGCTTCCGTGCCCTCATTCTCGGTCAGCGGGATGAAGTACGGATAGATCCCGGCCGCGATGGCTTCCTTGGCCTGTGTAAAACCATAGCACTTCTCGAAAATGTCCACGAATCGCCCCTCCCATGCTTTTGCAAGCTACTTTTCGCCTGGCTGGTTATCCTCCGCGACGGCCTGCAGCTAGGCCAGATAGCCGTGCTCTCGATACCAGCGATAGGCTTTCTCTACAGCCAGGCGAAAAGGTAATGGGGAATAACCCAGTTCGCGTATGGCCTTGCTGGAGTCGAAAAAGAAGTTGTGCGCGCTGAGCCGGAGCTGCTCGCCGTTGACCACCGGTGGCCGTCGGCTGAGGCGGTTGAACAGATCAACCGCCGCGGCAGCCGGCCCCAACACCCAGCGCGGAATGATCCAGCGTGGGGCCGGGCGGCCCACCACCTCGGCGATGATGTGGCCTACCTGCCAGTAGGAAAGGTTCTCGCCGCCCAGGATGTAGCGCTCTCCCACCCGCCCGCGTTCGGCTGCGGCCAGGTGCCCCTGCACCACGGCGTCCACATCGGCGACACATATACCCCCTGGTGGCACCGCCAGAATAGGGCGCCGCGCAAATTGGATCACCATGCTCCCTGATACCAGGTTGTGGTCCCCCGCGCCCATCACTACCGCCGGGTTGACAATCACCGCCTGCAGCCCGCGCGCCACAGCCCGCTGCACTTCAAGCTCGGCGCGGTGCTTGCTGTCAGCGTAGGCAAAGGTGGCGCTAAGGCGGTCGAACGGGGTCTCTTCGTTGGCCCAACGGCCATCGGGTGCCAGGCCGATTGCCGCTACCGAGGAGGTATGCACCACACGTGGCACCCGCAGACGCAGGCAAGCCTCCATCACCGTGCGCGTGCCATCCACATTGACCCGATAGACCTCCGCACGCCGCGCCCGCCAGTAAGAAGACAAAGCCGCGACGTGAAAAACCAGGTCCACCCCTTCCACCGCCTGGGCTACAGCCCCTGCATCAAGGATATCGCCAATACAGTGCTCTACACGCTTGCCCTCCAGCCCGATCAAGCTGGAGTTAGCCCGCCGCAACACCCGCACCGCATGGCCGGCTTCCACCAGAGCTCCCACCAGCCGCGAGCCAATAAAACCGGTGCCGCCGGTAACCAGTACCTTCATAGGGGCCTCTCATAGATCCGGTACGTCTTATAGCGCCGCCCGCCCAGCCGCTCAATGATCTGGTTCATCATAGTGTTGTTCTCCAGGATCCACGAGGCCTCTATACGTTTGTAGCCGCGGGCCAACGCCGCGCGTGCCGTCTCGACATAGAAGATGGCATCAGCCCCGCGGCCCCGATACTCCTCCACCATCCCCATGATCATCAGCCGCGCCTGATCTACCTTGCGCCTGTACCACAGGAACTTCAGCAGCCCAAACGGCCACATATGCCCCCCTCCGGAGAGCCTGAGGGCCTGGTGCAGGTCGGGCAGGGCCATCGAAACCCCGACGGGGGTGCCATCTTCCAGTTCAGCGATGAAGATCAGGTTGGGATCTACCACCGGCCTGAGATTGGCAGCCAGATGGTTAATCTCAGCATCGGTCATTGGCACAAAACCCCAGTTGCGCAGCCATGCCCGATTGTAGACCTGCTTGATCTTCTCCACATCGCGGTGGAAATGGTGCAGATCCACCTTGCGCACTCGCAGGCCGGCCTTCTGGGCTGCCTTCTCGGCCACGTGAAAGACCTTGGGAGGCGCCGTCTTCATATCCTCCGCCAGATAGAAGATATAGGCATAGACGTCCATGGCCTTGCGATAGCCATGCGCTTCAATCAACACGGGGTAGTAGGGCGGGTTATAAGTCATCATCACCATGGGAGGCTCATTAAAGCCGTCCACCAGGGTGCCAATCTCCTGGTTGGTAGAAAAGTTGTAGGGGCCCCGCATGATGGCCATCCCCTGCTCTCGCGCCCATCCCTCGGCAGCATCCAACAGGGCATCGGCAACCGCCTGATCGTTAACGGTCTCGAAGAAGCCAAAGGCGCCCATCAACTCATTATGTACCGCATTATGGTTCTCGTCCACCACGGCCCCGATCGTGCCTACCAGCTCACCATCACGACGGGCCAGGAAGAGCTGATAACGGGCATGCTCGTAGAAAGGATTCCTGGCTGGATCAAAGAAGTCCAACCGCTCCTCGATCAGGGGTGGAACCCAGTTAGGATCTCCGCGATAGAGCTTGAAGGGGAACTTGACGAAAGCCAGCAAACCCCTTTTGTCTGTGACCCGTTCGATCTGAAGAGCAGCGCCCATAGCCCGACCTTCCCTCCTGGCACAGCCGGATACAACAGGCTCCAATGGTTACCCTTCTCGTTTTTGCGCCCTCTCCCTCGCTGCGCTGGGAGAGAAGAGGGTTAGGGAGATAAGAGGACTGGAAATACGGCGGGTCTGACGACTCCAGAAACCCCCGGAGCGGACCCCATGCAGGCGAGGAAGATAGCCTGACGAGCACATTATAGCACGCTTGCGACCATTGGCAAACAAGGCCGGCCAGGGCGTGGCGAAGCAAAAGCCCGTAGTCGCTCACGCCTGCCCCCTATGTGGGCGAGCGGCGTCTAGTTGCTGCGTACGCCCCGACCACAGGCGTTCCAGAAGGGCGATGGCCAGGGCCTTGGCATCCAGAGCATATTCGTGTTCGAGCACAGGGCCCACGCAGGCCGGGCAACCCCGTTCGCAGAGACATCCGGTCGCGACCTCGTAGGCAGCTTGCAACAGCTCAGGCATTACCCTGAACATGTGCGCTGCATATCCGACGCCCCCTGGCGCCCTATCATAGAACGTGATGGTCGGTCCCGTCAGGGAGATAGCGGCTGCCGGTGCCCCAGCAACTGGCTCTATCACCATCCCCAGGTCATGGGGATCGCACATCAGGTGGAGGGGCGCTACACCTCTCAGCAGCGCAGCCACCCCGCTCAGGCCCGAGCGCAGGCGGACGGCCATCTCGGCCCGGCGATGACAGCTTGGGCAAAGGGTGACCAGGTTGTCCAGGCGGTTGGCGGCCTGCCAGGCCAGCTCCGGAGGCAATCCCTGGCGCAGCCTGGGATCGGCCACGAAGGCCCGCAAGGGGATCTTGTGATGCACGTCGTGCTGGCGGCCGGGCTGTTCGGCCGCGCCACACCACTGGCAGCGGTAGCCATCGCGGGCGCGAGCGGCGTCGCGCTGCGCTGGCCACTCAGGCCCGTAGTCGTTGGGGTCAGAGAACCAGGCACTGGCCTGGCGCAGACTCTCTACCAGCTCGGGGGAGAGGACCAGCCAGCAGGCCTGGGTCTCCACCTCTTGTGGAGGCAGCTCTATGGGGCCAAAGCCCAACACCTCATGCGTACCCCGACGCAGGATCTTGTATCCATTGGCCTGGGTGACCACCCGCACATCACCCCACGCCAGCGCGAAGTCTGCTGGTGGCCACCCCATGTCGGGGCAACTCGAGGGGGCATTGCTACGGGGCGCCTCGGGCTTGAGTGCCACCTCTTGTACTCTCAGTACCTCGATCTGCTCGCTCAGAGTGGGCAGGGTATAGTAATCCACGTCCACCGGCCGCACGATCGCCAGGCCGGCTGCCCAATCCAGGCGCTCAACCCGATAGGTAACACCCTCATGGAAATAGATCGCTCCCTCATATAGTAACAGGGGCACGCTGCTCCGGTCCAGCTCGCCGATCACCTGGGGTTGGCCGACGGCATCGCAGACCTGAATGAGCACCCGGTCGGCGGAGCTGGCACGCAGGCTGATGGCGGCAGCCGGGGAGCCGCGGCCAGCCCAATAGAAGCGGCCTCCAGCCCGGTAGAGCTGGCCAGCCTCGGCAAGCTTAGAAAGCAGAGAGCTGGCTGGCTGGCCACCAAAGCCCTCGTCCACGGCGAGGGGAAGCTCGGCCGCGGCGCAGGCCAGGTGCGCGCTCAGGATCACCTCGTTATCGGGGTTGACAAGGGCATGTTCGGGGTTGCGCGCCAGCAGGTAATCGGGGTGGGTGATGATGTATTGATCAAGCGCATCGGGGCCAGCGATGAGCAGCGCCACCGCGGCAGATTGCCGACGCCCTGCCCGGCCTATCTGCTGCCAGGTGCTGGCGACAGTGCCTGGGTAGCCGGCCAGCAGGGCCGCCTCAAGCTGGCCGATGTCAATTCCCAGCTCTAACGCGTTAGTAGCCACCACAGCGTGTACCCTGCCCTCACGCAACCCCTTTTCGATGGCACGGCGCTCTGAAGGGAGATAACCTCCGCGATAGCCACGAATGAGAGGCAAGTCGTGAGGGTCGGTCGTGGCTGCCAGCCCCCGCAAATAAGTCAGGATCAGTTCTGTGGTCAGCCTGGCACGGGCGAATACGATTGTCTGCACACCGTGGGCCAGGAAGTGAGCAGCCAGCTCGGCAGCCTCCTGGCTGCTGCTGCGCCGGATGCCCAGGACGGGGTCAAGCAGGGGCGGGTTGTAAAAGATCACGTGCCTGGGGCCCCGTGGGGCGCCATCTAGATCGGGACCGATCACCCGCACCGGCGCTTCGATCAGGCGCTGGGCCAGCTCTGCCGGGTTGCCAATGGTGGCCGAGGCCAGGATGAAATGGGGGTCGGCGCCGTAGAAGTGGCAGATGCGACGCAGGCGTCGTAACACATTGGCCATATGCGAGCCAAAAACCCCACGGTAGACGTGCATCTCGTCTATGACCACTGTGCGCAGGTTGGCGAAAAACACCGCCCAGCGCGGGTGCTGAGGCAGGATGCCAACGTGAAGCATATCGGGATTGGAGAGCACGATGCGGGCCGAGGAGCGGATGCGCCCGCGCTGCGCGGGCGGTGTATCGCCGTCGTAGACGGCCACCTGCAGCGGTGGGCCCGCCAGAGGAGTAACCAGTTCGCGCAGTTCCGCCAGTTGATCCTGGGCCAGTGCTTTGGTGGGGAAAAGATACAGGGCGCAGCTCGCTGGATCGGCCAAGAGGCGCTGGAGCACAGGCAGATTGTAGCACAGGGTCTTCCCGCTGGCCGGCGAGGTGACGACGGCCACGTGTTCGCCGGCCAGGGCTGCATGGATGGCCGCGGCCTGATGAGTGTAGAGCTGATCAATCCCGCGCGCGGCCAGCGCGCTGATCAACCGGCCATCCAGCTCGCGTGGGAAGGGAGCGTAGCGCGCGGCTCGCGCTGGCACCTCTTCCCACCTGATCACGTTGCGGGAAAACCTGGGTTCTATCCGCAGCGCCTGAAGGGCACCCTCAACGGACATGCTGCCATTATACCCGCGAAAAAGGGCCCGGCCCAAACCCCACATCTCCTACCCCGCTGCTGTGACGCAGCAGGGGTAGCCGACGGCAGTGCCGTCGGCTACCCCTACCCCGTGCTGTTGCTCTCGCTATCTCCGCATGCTATAATTGGAGCACCCGAAAAACCCACACAGAGGTGACCGAGAGATGAGTTTATCGTGGCCCTGGATAAGGAGGAAGTCACAGATCGCCTGGCTAGACCTGGGTGACCTGGGCGATCTGGTGCATCCCGATGGCCCCCATGAGCAATGGCAAGACCATGGCCTGGGCCTTTTGCGCACTATCCTGCACCAAAACGGGATCATCACCGACCTGTACTCGACCCGCGCCGTGACTTCGTGGCATCAACTGCGCCGACAACTGGCCGGCTACAATATGTTGATCATGAATGTGCGCAGCTATACCTTCCCGGTAGCTCGCAAGTCTGCGCAGATCTTCAAGGAACTCAACCCCCATGGCCTTGTGCTGGTCGGCGGCATGCATGCCAGCGTCGCGCCGGACGAGATGTTGGAGGTGGCAGAGTTCGATAAGATCTGCCAGGGCCCCGGAGAGAAGGTGATCGTCGAACTGGTGAAGGACCCCGCGGCCTTCCCACGGCTTTTCCAGGGGGAAGGGGCGCGCTCCATGGCCGAGTGGCCGATGATTGACCGCACCTTGTGGCCCAAGCCCGTGGGCTGGCGCATCCGCCGGCGCTTCAAATGGCGCTGGCCCCTGGAGCCAGAATGCGGCTGGGGGCCTGGGCCTGTGGCTACCATCCTCACCAGCCGTGTCTGCCCCTGGCAGTGCGTTTTCTGCAACGAGAGTTCCTACATCCCCAACATGGGACGCCGGCCCGTGGACATGGTGATTGATGAGCTCAATTACCTGGACGAGAAGTACGGCGTTGGCTCGGTGGTTATCCACGACTCGATGTTTTTCCAGAACCCCAGGTGGCTGCGCGAGTGGATCGACAAGTACCCACGCAGGGCACGCAAGGTTTGGCCCTACTGGGCTGCGGCTCGCTCCGACACCGTGCGTCAGTGGCCCGACCTGTTCGAGGCCCTGGTGCGCGAGACGAACTGGAACCTGATCTCGATCGGCTTTGAGTCGGGAAGCGACCGCATCTTGCGCCTGCTAAATAAGGAATGCACTGAAGAAGACAACAATTTCACCATCGAGCTGGTCAACCGCCTGGGGGATGAAATGGAGCGCGAGGGCCGCGAGCCACCGAAGTTCTGGGCTAACATTATGCTGGGCATCCCTGGCGAGACCCCCGAGGACGCGTTCAAGACGATGCGTATGCTCAAACGTATGAAACGAGCCTACCCGTCCATCTCCTACTACGCGCCCTATCCGGGCTCGGCGCTCGGCTTTCAGTTGATAGCCGAAGGCAAGAGCCTGATGTCCAAGGAAAACTACCACCGTTTTCCCGACGACGAGAAGGTCAAGGGGGTAGATTATCAGTTTTACCGCGATCTGCTGGCCGGCAAGTATGATGACCAGGTTAACGCTGGCCTGAGCTCCGAGGAGCGGCGTCGCGGCTATGCCGGCCTATACGCCCAGGCCTTGACGAAGGCGTAGCATGAGTAGCTTCAGCAATCCCCACTACATGTACCTGTTCCGGCTGAAAAACGGCAAACGCAAACTCGCCTACGGCCAGTCGCCGGAGGATGCGCTGGACATCCTGCGTATCCGGCTGACCGAGGCGGAAATGGCCGAGATCATCCCCGACGATTACATTAAGATCAACCAGCGTGACTTACAGAAGTACGTGGCCGAACTGGGGTAGGCGGCCATCATGGTGCTTCCCAGCGGGCCTGGGTGAAGCGTGCCAGCGCGCGCTCGTCAATGGTGATGCCTAGCCCGGGCTCCTGCGGCACGGTGATGGTGCTGTCAGGGTTGAGGGTAAAACGCTGGTGGGTGATGTCTTGGGCGTAGTAGCGGTCGGAAGCCGAGATGTCGCCGGGCAAGGTAAAGCCGGGCAGGCTGGCCAGGGCCAGGTTGGCCGCACGACCTACCCCGGTCTCCAACATGCCCCCACACCAGACGGGGATGCCGCGCTCCCGACACAAGTTATGGATAGCAACGGCCTGACTCAGCCCTCCTACCCGGCCTGGCTTGATATTGATCACCCGACAGGCGCCCATCTCCAGCGCCTGCCGGGCATGGCGCACCGACAGGATGCTTTCGTCCAGGCAGAGGGGGGTGCGGAACTGCGCCTGCAGGCGGCTGTGGTCCCACAGGTCATCTTCGGCCAGAGGCTGCTCGATCAACAGCAGGTTCAGCTCATCTAGCGGGCGTAGCGCCTGCGCGGTTTCCAGGGTGTAGGCCGAATTGGCATCTACCTGGAGCCGAATGGCTGGGAAGGCACGGCGTACAGCCTGGGCATCGGCCACGTCGCGGCCGGGCTTGATCTTGATCTTGATGCGGCCGTACCCCTGGGCCAGGTAACCGGCGACCGTCTCGACCAAAGCCTGTGGCGAGGCCTGGAGGCCTACTGATACCCCTACCTCCACCCGCTCCCGTGTGCCGCCCAGCAGCGCAGCCAGCGGCCGGCCCTCGCATTTGCCCTGCAGATCCCAAAGTGCCAGCTCCAGGCCGGCCTTGGCCATGGGATGGCCGCGTACCCTGGCGACGCGGCGTTGGAAATCTTCAGGGCCCGCGATATCTTGCCCCAACACAGCCGGCACCAGGAAGTCACGCAGGATGTGCCAGGCCGTACCGGTCGTCTCGTAAGCGTAGCCGGGCTCGTGGTCGGCTACGCACTCGCCATAGCCCACCAGGCCCTCCGCGTAGACAGCCAGCAATATACATTCCCGCTCCGTTGTCCGGCCAAAGGACGTCTCGAAGGGCACCCGTAACGGCATCCGCAGGTGATGGAGAACGATACGCTCAATGATCATGTTTCCTCCGCCTGGTCAGGGTGGAATGGGCCACGGCTGAGCACATAGGCTGCCCGCGGCTGGGGCCCGGGCTGGTAGACGAAATCGGTGACCACGAAGCCGTGCTCGAACAGGCTCTCGAAAACCTGGCGGGTGGCCAGCCGCCAGGTCAGTGCCAGCGCGGGATCAATAGCCTTGAGAGCAAGAAAGTCGGTGGGGATCTCCACCAGCCAGAGCCTGGCGGTATCCCAGCGCGGGAGGGACGACGACTCAGGGGGTTGGGGGGCTGGGTTTACCAGTTGAGCGCCGGAAGCCAGGTAGTTGGCCAACCCGACGCGGTGGCGAGTTCCCCCGCTCATCCGCTCCATCACCCGCTTGCTGTTGACCCACCAGTCCACCTGGAAACGGTCCGAGGGAAGTCCCACGTTCAGCCCGTCCCGCAGCTCACCGTAAACATCGCGCAGGTAGGTATTGCATACGACTCCCAGCTTGGCGATGTTGAGGTGGGCATTGCGGCTTAGCAAGGGATCGTAGGTCCAGGTGACCTGCTCCAGGCCCTGGGCCCGCACGAATTGCCATTGAAAGCGTTTGAGGGCGAACCCCAATCCCGAGTTCCGGTAATCAGGGTGGACACCTAACTGATGCGAACAGTGTTTGAGCCGCGGGGGATGTACACGGCTATCCAGGCCCAGGAAGCCAAACACAAATCCCACCAGCCGGCCTTCGGCAAAGGCGCCGGCCACCAGGCCGCCATTGTGAGCCACTGTCAGCAGCAGGTGGCCCGGCACGACATCGAGCTCACTTCCCGGCCAGACGAGCAGGCTTAACTCTTCGACCGCGCGCATCTCTTCCGGGGTATGCAAAAGGCGGATCTCCCAGCTATTCTGAGGTGTCGGGGGCGTATCGGCGGCCTGGATGCCATGCGCGTCTCCGCTCTGCTTCTCAACATCTATGCTGATCATGGGTACAACTCCTCAGTCCATAGAGGTCTGTACCATAACGACAAGGTTGGATTTCTGCCAGGCGCTGTAGGAGCAGGGACTGTACCTGCCCAATGAGGCGAACCTGGTGGTCGCGCCCATAGGCATCAAAAACCAGGCGGTAGGGCGACCCTGGTGGTCGCCCCATTTGACATTAAGTTAGCGGCCACAGCTCCTTTCCCCTGTCCTCCCAGCTTCTGCTCGCGGGGGCTGAGAGGATGGAGGAGGGCGGCCGCAGGCCGGGTGGGAGCACCCTCCCCCGCTGCGCTCGGTACGGGCACAGCGACACTGTGCCCGTACCGAGCTGGCAGGGGAGGGTCTTTGTCGCCCCAAGAGAGAGCAGCTGGCTGGTCCCCTAACTTGATGCGTATGGGGCGACCCCGGTGGTCGCCCCTGCTTGAGATAAGGGTAGTGGCAGATTGTAGCCAGTACGCGCCGAGCACCTTCTGAAAGGCCTGGCGTGTCCGCCGCATCAGTCCATTCTAGCCACTACAGAGATGGGCATAGGATAGCACTCGGCTGTCTGAGGAGCAAATCAACAAGCCCACCACTTTGAAACGCCCGCCTGGAAGTTTGCACGGCGGTGAGGCGCGAGCTACTCCGTATCGGAGTAACAAGGAAAGCGATACTCCTTGGGCTTTAGCTGTGCAAGCCCCCCCGTTCCCTGCGGTGGTTGACGGACGCGGCAAAATAGCGTATCATGAGGCTAAGGAGGCACCCCTATGATAACCATGATCCACCCTACCAACTGTTTTGTTCCACCCCACATGCTGCGCGAGATCGCCCAGCGGGGCAGCCCGGCCCAGCGCGAGCGGGCCCTGAGAACCCTTGTGATCACCGAACAGTTGCGCGGTCAGCGCCTGGCCCTTACCGATCTGCCCGCGCTGGCCAAACGCGCGTTGGCAGCGGCCAAGCAACGCCAGGTGTTTGATGCTGAACACGGCTCCACCCTCCCCGGCCGGCTGGTGCGGCCAGAGGGCCATCCCCCCACCGGTGACCCGGCTGTGAACGAGGCTTATGATGGCACAGGGGCCACCTATGACCTGTATTGGGATGTCTACCAACGCAACTCGATAGACGACAATGGCCTGCGCCTGGATTCCACAGTCCACTACCAGCAGGGCTATGATAACGCGTTCTGGAATGGGGAACAGATGGTCTTCGGTGATGGCGATGAGGACCTGCCTGAAGAAGAACGGCTCTTCAACCGCTTCACGATCGCCCTCGACATTATCGCCCATGAGTTGACCCATGGCGTCACCCAATACACTGCCAAACTGGTCTATTGGGATCAGTCCGGCGCGCTCAACGAGTCGTTTTCCGATGTCTTTGGGGTGTTGACCAAGCAGCGTCTTCTGGGCCAGACCGCCGACCAGGCCGACTGGATCGTCGGCGCTGGCCTTTTCGCCCCGCGTGTCCAGGGTGTGGGGATCCGCTCCATGAAAGCACCCGGCACAGCCTATGACGACCCGGTTCTGGGCAAAGATCCTCAGCCCGCGCACATGCGGGATTACAAGAACGTAAGTTATGACAACGGAGGGGTGCATATCAACTCGGGCATCCCCAACCATGCCTTTTATGTGGTCGCCCGCGAACTGGGTGGCTACGCCTGGGAGAAAGCCGGCCGCATCTGGTATGTCACGTTGCGGGAAAGGCTGGATGCGCGGGCCGATTTCGGGGCCGCCGCGTACGCCACCCATCAGGTGGCCGGCGAGCTGTACGGCGTCGGCAGCCTGGAACAACAGGCAGTGCGGACGGGTTGGGCCGAGGTGGGGATTGGTGTCGAGGGCGGCAGCACCAGCGGGGGTGGTTGCCTGACCGCACCAGCCACCCTGGTCGCTACCGCGCTGCGCTGGACCAGCCGGCGCGACCGCACTCCATGAACTGCCTGCTTGGCCGGGAAGCGAAAATGCGCATCGAGTTTGAGCGGACAGGCGGTTTTACAGGGATACCCCTAAAACTGAAAGTTCAGGTAGATGCCCTGCCTGTAGAAGAGGCGCAACAGCTCCGTTGCCTGGTAGCCGAAGCCCACTTTTTTGACCTGCCACCCGAGCTGGCCTCCCTGGCACCGGCGGCCGATCAGTTCCAATATCAGATCACGGTGGAAGACGCAGGCCGGACTCATTCCGTGCGAGCCGCTGAAACTGCCGTGCCAGCCGGCCTCTGGCCGCTGGTCAGGCAGTTGACCACCATGGCCCGCCGGATGCGAACGCGGCCGGCCGATGATTTTCAGGTTGGAGGTGGATCATGAAGGATCTCCTGATATGCCTGATACGCGTGGTGTTACCTCTCTTCCTGGCCCTGGCCGGCTATCTCTTGCCAGTAGCCGCCGCACCCTGGTCTGCTGCACCGGAGGAGGCCGGCCTCAACCGCCAGGAAGGCGGCGCGCCGGTGCCATTGGCTGCCCAGATGCCTGCCGCAGGCACCTCGAGCTTCATCTCTGCGCCCATGGTCATCATCAATGAGGTGGACAGCGATACCCCTGGCACCGAAACCACCGAGTTCATCGAGCTCTACGATGGTGGGGTGGGTCATACACCTCTGGATGGGCTGGTAGTGGTGCTCTTCAACGGCGCGGACGACAAATCCTACCTGCCCGTCTTCGATCTGGATGGCTACACCACCGATGCCAACGGCTACTTCGTCATCGGTGGCACGGGCGTCCCTGGCGCTCAGATTACCGTAACCACCACCTACTGGCTCCAGAACGGCGCCGACGCGGTGGCACTTTATCGGGGGGACGCAGCTGACTTCCCGGTCGGCACCCCGGTGACTACCACATCCCTGATCGACGCCCTGGTGTACGATACCGATGACCCCGACGACGCCGGCCTGCTGGCCCTGCTAAATCCTGGCCAGCCACAGGTGAACGAAAACGGCGCTGGCGACAAGGACAACCATTCCAATCAGCGCTGCCCCAACGGCTCTGGCGGTGCCCGCAACACCGACACCTATGCCCAGTTCCCACCGACCCCGGGTGCTGCAAACACGTGTGGCACAGCTTTCGGCTCCTGTGGCGACCCCGCCACCTTCATCTTCGACATCCAGGGCAACAGCCTGGTCAGCCCCCTGGCCGGCGCGACTGGGATTGTCATCGAAGGGGTGGTGGTGGGCGACTTCCAGGCCAGTAACCAGCTCAAGGGCTTCTTTGTGCAGGAAGAAGACGCGGACGCTGATGGCCTTGACGACACCTCTGATGGCATCTTTATCTACGACAACAACTTCGGCGTAGACGTTAGCGTAGGGGACCTCGTGCGCGTTCAGGGCAACGTCGCTGAGTACTACGGTCTGACAGAGCTCACCGGCATCACGCAGGTGGTGGTCTGTGGCCAGACAACTGCCACCCCGGCGACGGTGACCCTGCCCTTCCCCAATGCCACCTTCCCAGAGCGATACGAAGGCATGGCGGTAATCCTGCCCCAGGAGCTCTACGTCACCGAGAACTACAACCTGGGCCGTTATGGGGAAGTCATCCTGTCATCAGGCGACCGCCTCTGGCAGCCGACCAACGTCGTCGCGCCGGGCGCGGCAGCCAACGCGTTGCAGGCTGCCAACGACCTCAACCGCCTGATCCTGGACGATGGCAGCCTGGCCCAGAACCCTGATCCCATCATCCACCCGGCCCCGGGCCTCTCGGCTTCCCACACCCTGCGCAATGGCGACACCCTGAGTGGGCTGGCCGGTGTGCTGACCTACAGCTGGTCCGGCTCATCGGGCACCGACAACTACCGTGTGCACCCTACAGGGCCTCTCTCTTTCGTCCCCACTAACCCACGGCCCGACGCGCCAGAGCCGATCAGCGGCACATTCAAGATTGCCAGCTTCAATGTGCTCAACTACTTCAACGGCGACGGCCAGGGTGGCGGCTTCCCCACCTCGCGCGGGGCCAGTTCCCTGGCTGAGTTCACCCGCCAGCGCGACAAGATCATCCAGGCGATCCTGGCTCTGGAGGCAGATGTCATTGGCCTGGTCGAGATCGAGAATGATGGCTACGGGCCATTGAGCGCTATTCAGGACCTGGTCAATGGGCTGAACGCGGCTGCGCCCCCTGGCGTATCCTACGCCTTCGTTGACCCTGGCCTGCCTCAGCTCGGCACCGATGAGATCACCGTGGGCCTGCTCTACCGGGTGGAAACCGCGCGGCCGATCGGTCGCGCGGCGACCATTACCGACCCGCCGTTCACCCAGGACCCTCCGCAAGAGCGTCTACATCGGCCACCTCTGGCGCAGACATTCATCCAGCTTGCCACCGGCGCCCAGGTGACGGTCGTGGTCAACCATTTCAAGTCCAAAGGACGTTGCGAAGACGCGACTGGCCCGAATACTGACCAGGGAGATGGGCAGGGCTGCTGGAACGCGGCGCGGGTTGAGGCCGCCCACGCGCTGGCAGCCTGGCTGGCCACTGACCCCACCAGGATGGGCGACCCTGACTTTCTGCTCATCGGCGACCTCAACGCCTACGCCCAAGAGGATCCCATTACGGTGTTCAAGGCGCAGGGCTATGCCGATCTGCTCCAGGCCTTTGCAGGTAGCCGTGCCTATTCTTACAGCTACGGTGGCCAGGCTGGTTACCTGGACCATGCCCTGGCCAACTCGAGCCTGAGGCCTCAGGTGGTCGGCGCCACGATCTGGCACATCAATGCGGACGAGCCGCGCGTTCTCGACTACAACATGGAATACAAGTCGCCCGGCCAGATCGTGAGCCTTTACAACCCAGACCCCTATCGCTCATCCGATCACGACCCCCTGCTGATCGGGCTGGACCTCCATCCGCCAGTCTTTGGATGGACCTTCCTCGATACCAACGGTGATGGCTGGCGGCAGGACAGCGAGCAGGCTGGTGTATACGGCATCCCACTGACGTTGCGGCGCGGCGGACGGGTAGCGGCCATCACCAAATCGGTCGGCAGCGATGGCTGGTATATCTACAACAACGTAGCGCCGGGCGACTATTGCCTCAGCGCGGCCATCCCGGCCCCGTACGTGCTCACGAGCCCCGGCCAGGTCTGCTTTGCGCTTGGCCAGACGGCGCGGGTGGCCAACTTTGGGCTGCAGATTGCCACGCCGACCCCGACGCCAACCTATACTCCCACTGCCACTCCCACCCCGACCGCCACGGCCACCTGTACGCCCACACCTACGGCTACCGAGACACCTGCGCCGACAGCCACGCCCACTGCCACACCGAGCCTCACACCGACGGAGACGCCAACCGAGACACCCACAGAAACACCAACCTCTACGCCGACCCCAACCGCCACGCCGGTGCCCAGCCCTCAGTGGCTGCCTTTGGTCATGAGCTAGTCTGCCGACTCTGATAGTCTGAACAGCAGACCGGCTACCCTGTTCGGGGTAGCCGGTCTGCTTATAGCCCCATGACACAGGTCATGGTCACCGCGAGCTGGTATGTTCTATAATCGCGATGGGTTGAGCCAGTAAGATTTACCTGCCAGTGGGAAAACTGGCCCTCGTTTCCCTACACGGTTAGGAGGAGTCAATGTTGACGCAAGAAACCCTGCAGGAATTGAGAAACGCACACCGCATCCTGGCCGAGTACACCTATACCGTCCCCAAAGTGCATCGTGGATATGCCAACCAGACCCTCTACGTCAACCTGTCAACCAACCATATCGAGGCCCGGCCCGTCACCGAGGAGATGAAGCGCATCTTCGTGGGGGGCAAGGGATTTGGGCTGTGGCGGTTGTGGCACGCGGTGACGCCGCAGACCCGCTGGAACGATCCCGAGAACGAGATCGTGCTGGCCTCAGGGCCGCTGGGAGGCACGCCACTCTACCCCGGCACCGGCAAGTCGCTGGTGGTGACCATCTCTCCTCTTACCCAGATCGTGGTGGACAGCAATGTGGGCGGCTACTTTGGGCCTTTGCTGAAGTTTGCCGGCTGGGATGCCCTGGAGATCCAGGGCAAGGCTGAGCGCGATGTGATCGTCTTTATAGACGGCGATAGAGGCCGGGTGACGATCGAGGAGGCGCCGTTAGAGCCGGTGAACACCTGGCCCCTGGCCGAGCAGCTCACAGCCATGTATGCCCGGGATGAGGCAGACCGCCGCAACGTATCGGTGGTCTCGGCGGGGGTAGGCGGCGAGCACACCCGCATTGGCTGTCTGAATGTCAGCTGGTACGATGTGCGCCGCAAGCAGGCGCGCGTTAAGCAGGCCGGCCGCGGGGGGATCGGCACTGTGTTCCGCGACAAGCGGATTAAGGCGCTGGTAGTCCGCTACACTGGCCTCAGGGCCGATTCCAACGACCCCGCGGACATCAAACGCATCCGCGCCGTGGGGCAACGGATCAACAAAGAGATTGTTGAGCTGGATGACCAGCAGAACCGCATGCGCAGGGTTGGCACCGCGCATCTGGTCGAGATCATGAACGACTACGACCTGCTGCCAGTACACAACTTCAAGTACGGTTCCCACCCCGATGCCGCGAAGATCAGCTCCAAAGTGTGGGAGAAGATTTACACCCAGGGCATCCCCGATGCCTGTTTTTATGGCTGCACCATGGCATGCTCCAAAGGGGTTGATCAGTTCTGCCTGAAGACCGGGCCGTACAAGGGGCAACTCGTTACCGTGGATGGGCCAGAGTACGAGACCATCGCCGGTTGCGGCTCCAACCTGGGCATCTTCAACCCGGCCGACATCCTGGAGCTGAATTTCTACTGTGACGCTTACGGTATTGACACCATCTCCTTCGCCACCCTGACCGCCTTCATCATGGAATGCTACGAGGCGGGCATCCTGGACAAAGAGAAGACCGGCGGGTTGGAGCTGCGTTTTGGCAACGCGGCCGCCGCGCTCGAGTTGTTGCATCAGATGGCCCGAGGAGAGGGTTTCGGGCTGATCGCTGGCATGGGCGTGCGGGCGATGAAGGATTACTTCGTCGAGCATTTCGGTGCCGACCGGGCCTTCCTGGAAGACATTGGGATGGAGAACAAGGGCATGGAGTATTCGGAGTACGTGTCCAAGGAGAGCCTGGCGCAACAGGGCGGCTACGGGATGACCAATAAGGGTGCGCAACACGATGAGGCCTGGCTGATCTTCATGGACATGGTGAACAACCAGATCCCGACCTTCGAGGACAAGGCTGAAGCCCTCCATTACTTCCCCATGTGGCGTACCTGGTTCGGCCTGAACGGCCTGTGCAAGCTGCCCTGGAACGACATTGAGCCGGCCGATAACGCCTTCACCGATGAGCCGGCAAAGGTGCCCGAGCACGTAGAAAACTACGTTGCCCTTTTCTCCGGCATCACCGGCCAGGAGGTCACCAAGGAAGACCTGATCACCATGTCGGAGCGGGTCTACAACTTCCAGCGCGTCTTCAACCTGCGCATGGGCAGTGGCCGGCGCGAGCACGACCGCATACCCTATCGCTCGGCCGGCCCGGTGACGGTCGAAGAGTATGAGAGCCGTGCTGAGCGCTATGACAAACAGCTCCGGGAACTGTTGGGACTTGACCCCACGACCATGTCCACCCAGGAGAAGATTGCTGCGCTGCGGCGCTATCGCGAGGAGCAATATAGCCGGCTGCAGGATGCCGTTTACAAGCGCCGCGGCTGGACACGGGACGGCGTGCCGACGCTGGAGAAGCTACATGAGCTGGGGATCGACTTCCCGGAAGTGGTGGAGGTTGTGAAGGCGCATCTGTAGC
>DAOTZS010000144.1:0-4629 GCA_034434335.1 Anaerolineae bacterium | reverse complement strand
TGGAGCGCTTGCGGAACTATCTGCTCGCCGAGCAGGCAAGCTTGCAACAGCAACTCGCTAACCTGACAACCTTCTCTCACGAAGCGAACCCTGGCCTGGGCAACCACATGGCCGACGACGCTACGGCAGCTTTTGATCAAGCCACCATCGTCTCGATCCGCCGCAGCAAGGAACGGGTGCTGGAGCAGATTAACCAGGCTCTGGCCCGGATGGCGGACGGCACCTATGGCCGCTGTGAGCGGTGCCATGACGAGATAGACTTTGCACGGCTCAAGGCGATCCCGTACGCGACCCTGTGCATGTCGTGCCAGAAGGTGATCGAGCATTAAGTGGAGCGTCAGTGAAAACGTTATTTCTGCGCTGGGCGTGGTTGCCCATGATCGCGGCAGTCATCGCGGCTGTGGACCAGTGGTCCAAGGGCCTGATCGAGAAGAACCTGCCGCTCGGGGGGACATATGTCCCTTTTCCCGCGCTGGAACCCTGGTTCAAGCTGGTGCATTTCACCAACACCGGTGCCGCGTTTGGCCTGCTGCAAGGGCAGGGCAGCCTGTTTGTGCTGGTCGCCCTGGTAGTGATTGTAGCCGTCCTGATCTATGCCCGTCAGTTGCCGGGCGATAGCTGGATCGTGCGCCTGTGCCTGGGGCTGCAGTTGGGTGGCGCGATCGGCAACCTGGTTGACAGGCTGCAACAGGGGCATGTCACCGATTTCCTCCTCTTTACCCTGCCGGTAGGTGACAGGGTCTATATGTGGCCGGCCTTCAACGTGGCAGATAGTTCGATCGTGGTGGGGGTGATCGGACTGGCCCTTCTGTTGCTGCGGGCCGAGAGTGGAAAGCACCCTGGGGAGCAGTTTACGGCGGTTAGCGGCTCCGGTTCCGAAAGCCAGCAGGACAGTCCGGCCGGCTGATGCAGTAGCATGTTCACGGGAGGTAACCGGAACTTTGTACAACAGGTGTGAGCCTGAAACTTCGGAAGTTGGCACAACTTCCGAAGTTTTGTTTCTAAGGGCAACCCAGGCCGGGGAGCGGCTGGACCGCTGGCTGGCTGCCCGGCTGCCCCAATACTCGCGCTCGGCCATCCAGCGCTGGATAAAAGCGGGGCTGGTGACGGTAAAAGGTAGGGAAGAGAAGGCCAGCTATCAGGTGGGCGTGGGGGATGAGATTTGTGTCAGGATCCCGCCTCCTGAGGAGTATGCCGTCACCCCGGAGCCACTTCCGCTGAACGTGTTATATGAGGACGCAGACCTGTTGGTGATTGACAAGCCGGCCGGGATGGTTGTCCACCCGGCAGCCGGCAACTGGCACGGGACGCTGGTCAACGCGGTGCTCCATCACTGTCCTGAGCTGGAAGGGGTGGGCGGCGAGCGTCGTCCGGGGATCGTGCACCGGCTGGACAAGGACACCTCTGGGCTGATCCTGGTGGCCAAGAACGACCGGGCCCACCAGGCCTTACAGGCGCAGTTCAAAAGCCGCCAGGTGGAGAAGAGCTACCTGGCCCTCGTGTATGGCCTGGTAACACCGGCTCGAGGCCGGATCGAAGCACCGATCGGACGGGATCCGGTCCACCGCAAGCGGATGGCTGTGCTGCCGGATGGACGGCCAGCGGTTACACGCTATCAGGTGTCCGGTTTCTATGGCAACTACACCCTTTTGAGCTGTCAACCCCTCACCGGCCGCACCCACCAGATCCGCGTGCACCTGGCCTACATCAAACACCCCGTAGTGGGTGATCGGGTATATGGGGGCCGGCGCCAGTGTGTCGTGCCATGCCCTCGCCAGTTTCTACATGCCCATCGCATCCAGTTTCGTTTGCCCAGCACAGGTCAGCTGGTAGAGTTTGTCGCTCCCCTTCCAACAGACCTGCAGGCTGTCCTCGACGCGCTTTCGTCCTCTGGCAGAGGGGCTTCGGACAATCAGGGAGCAGCGACCGTTTTGCGTTGAGCAGGGTCCAGCTCAGCCTCCGACGGTTGTGGCCTGCCCGGCACCTCGTGGCAATCCCGACAGCGCGCCTGGTAGACCTCGCTGGCCCCTACCAGGATCACCGGATCACTGTAGTGGGCCGGCTGGCCGTTGATCAGCCGCTGCGTGCGGCTGGCCGGTGCGCCACACACCACACAAATGGCGTGGAGCTTGTCCACCATCTCCGCCTCGGCCATGAGCATAGGCATCGGCCCGAACGGTTCGCCACGGAAGTCCAGGTCGAGCCCGGCAATGATCACCCTCAGGCCACGATCGGCCAGCAACCGGGCCACCTCGATGATAGTATGATCAAGGAACTGGGCCTCGTCAATGGCTACCACGTTCGTGTCGGGGCGCAGCAGGCGCAGGATGTCTGCGGGTTGCTCGATGCTCTCGGCCTCAAACCTGAGGCCATCGTGTGAGGAGACGTGCGCCACGGAATAGCGGTCATCGAGGCGCGGCTTGAATACCTGAACGCGCTGGCGGGCGATCTCGGCCCTGCGCACGCGGCGGATGAGCTCCTCTGTCTTGCCGCTGAACATGCTGCCGCAGATCACCTCGATCCATCCACCATTGGGCTGCAGGTAGGGCATTAGAGGCTCCTCATATCAAAAAATAGAAGCTGGATACCAGTTGCTTTGGGTGGTATCCAGCTTCGAGCGATGGCTTAGTGGGCAGAGCTCAGATGTCGCCGCGGCGTCGAGCCAGGCGCGCTTCCTGAGCCGCGCGGCGCTGGGCTTCCTGTTGCGCCTTGACCTGCTCAAGGGTATCGGCTGTGCGTTCCAACCGCTTCATGAAACGGTCAACCTGGCCAGCCGTGTCCACAATGCGTTGTTCGCCCGTGAAGAAGGGATGGCAGGCAGAACAAATATCAACCCGGATTTCGGGCACCGTGGCGCCAGTCGTCCAGGTATTGCCGCAGGCACAGATAACCCGTGCCTCAGGATAGTATTTCGGGTGAATCTTAGGTTTCATCAGTAATGCCCTCGTTCAGGTGGCTGGTTCCTGTGGCTACTGCGCTTGTGGATAGACGCTGACCACTTTGCGGCCATGCCGAGATTCAAAGGCAACTACGCCATCCACAGTCGCGAACAGCGTATAATCGCGGCCCAGGCCCACATTGTAACCCGGATGGAACTTGGTGCCGCGTTGCCGTATAATAATGCTCCCGGCGCGCACCAGCTCGCCATCAAAGCGCTTCACGCCGAGGCGTTTGCTCTGGCTATCCCGGCCATTGCGGCTCGAGCCGCCACCTTTCTTGTGTGCCATCTCTAATCCTCCTCATCCCCGGTCCAGATCTCATCAACCCGCAGGCAGGTGTAAGGCTGCCGATGGCCGCGCTTGACCCGTTCGCGCTTCTTAGGCATGTAGTGGAAGTGAAGCACCTTGCGCCGGCGGCGCTGCCCAACCACGGTGGCCAAAACCTGTGCGCCCGAAACCGTCGGCTGCCCTATCTTGACCCGCTCGCCATCGGCAATCAGCAACACCTGATCCAGTGTTACCTTCTCGCCCACCTCTAGTGGCAGCTTCTCCACTTCCAGCAGGCCCCCTGGAGTGGCCCGGTATTGTTTGCCGCCACTTTCCACAATCGCGTACATCCTTCTTCTCCTCGCGCGCCGCGCTCACCCCGGGTGAGACTTCGTGCTGGCGGCCCGCTCTGTGCTGTTAACCCAGGCTGCCGACATGATTGAAAGCCGACATCCTGGGCTTCTGACGCTTCCCATTAAACGCGCCAGGCACTCGCTTGGGAAGTGCCTGGCACCAGGCGCATTATACTAATCGAACTCCTATGTGTCAAAAAAAGCCCCCTGTCTTCTTGCAACTTGAAAGATTTCATTAGCCACAATAAGCCAGGAACCCCCTTCACTCCCAGTATACATAGACAGCGGGGCTGTTAGGCCCGCCGGCCGCGCTCCATTGGTAAATCCACCACGCATCATAAGGGCTCATGTTGACACAGCCGTGGCTGCGTGGCCGGCCAAATGCATCGTGCCAGTAGGCCGCGTGCAGGGAATATCCGCTGTAGAAGTAGCACGTCCACGTCACATCCTCGAGATAGTAGTAGCTGCCGTAAGCCGGGTTACCCCCCGACATCTTGCCGGTAGGCAACCGCAGCCAGGTGCGGAAGACCCCTTGCACAGTCGGTGTGCCAGGCAGGCCGGTGGCCACCAGGGCGGCATAGACGGGGCGATCCCCCTCGTAGGCCACCGCGGTCTGTTCCTTCAGACAGACCCCTACCCACCGTTCGTCGGGTCTGATGCTCAAGGGGCGAGGCTTGAGGCGAGCCACCCCCACCCATGAACCTTCCACCCAGCGGCCCTCGCCAATCCGGTACCACCGTGCGCTTCCGACGGTCCTCTGCTCCAGAATAGGGAACACCTGGTTGTGGCGCACCTGGTCAATGGGCGGATTATCGCTGGCCACGCCGGGCCGGGCCCGCACGTTGAGGGCCGATGCCACCACCCAGCCCACCGGCAGGCTCATGGCTGGCAGGTCGCCAGAGGTGCTCAAGAGGGCCACGCTGCGTGTACCGGTTTCCAGGAGGCGCACATAGGCGCTGTGCACCCAGCGGCCCTCGCCGATGCGGTACCAGATGGCGCCATCGGAGAGGGCCTCCTCGTAAATGGTGACCTGGTCGCCAGCATGGAGCTGTGCGATGGGTGGGTTGTCG
>DAOTZS010000143.1:0-28091 GCA_034434335.1 Anaerolineae bacterium | reverse complement strand
TACCTGCGCTGACATCTCTTCCGTCGCCGCGCTCACCTCCTCCGCGGCCGCGCTGCTCTCCTCGCTTACGCTCGCCACGCTCTCTACTGCCTGGCTGATCTCCCCACTTGACGCTGCCAGCTCCTCTGTCGCCGCGCTGTTCTGCTCTGCTACCGTCAATATACCCTCTGTCACCTTCATCAGTTCGCTGCTCAAGCCCCGGATTTGCTCTGCCGATGTCGCAATCTGCTGCACTTCGTCGCTTGTCTGTTGCACCGTGGCAATGATGCGCTTCAAGGCCTCCCCAGCCTGGCCGGCCAGGCCTACCCCGCTTTCGACCTGGCCCAGGCTGGCCTGCATCGCCTCGACCGCCTCCTGTGTCCCGCGTTGCACATTCTGGATGAGTTGGGCAATTTCCTTAGTCGCTTTACCCGCGCGTTCCGCCAACTTGCGCACCTCATCTGCCACCACAGCAAACCCCCGTCCCTGCTCACCGGCACGGGCGGCTTCAATGGCAGCATTGAGCGCCAGCAGGTTCGTCTGGTCAGCAATGTCTTCTATAGTCTCCACAATAGCGCTGATCTGCGACGAGTGCTGCTGCATCTGCTGGATCTTGCGCCCCACTCCTGCCACCCGTTCCTGTATCTCCGCCATGGCAGTCAAAGTCTGTTGCACTGTTTGGACACCTGAGCTCGCCACCTCGGCTGCCTGGCGGCTTGCGGAAGCCCCGTTGCGCGCGCTTCCCACCACCTGCTCGATGGCCGCTGCCATCTTGTTCATGGTGGCTGACCCCTTCTGTACTGCCTCCACCTGCTCTTGTGCCCCGCGGGCGATGCCATCCACGGCCCGCGTCATCTGCTCCACCTGGGCAGCCACCTGGGTGACTGCCTGACTCTGTTGCGAAGCACCCTGGGCAACCTGCTGAACGGTGGCTGCCACCTGCTGCACTGCCTGCGCTGACTGCTCCGACGCCGCGCTGATCTGCTGGCTGGCCGCCGCGACCTGGGCTGCACCTCCCTGCACTCTGCCTACCAGCTCGCGCAGGTTGGCAACCATCTGAGCGAAAGCATTGCCCAGGACATCGCGTTCTGATCGAGGCACGACATCCTGACTGAGATCGCCCTCTGCAATTCTCCTGGCAACTTCAGCCATCGCGTGCAGATAGCCAATCATACGGCGGAAGGCCTCAGCCAACTGACCCGGTTCGTCCTTTCCCTGGTACTTGAGTTCCTGGTTGACATCTCCTTCAGCAAGGCCAGAGGCAGCGACCGCCATATAGCCCAGGGGACGCGAGATCGAACGTGCCAGCACCAGTGACAGAGCGATGGCCAGCACAGCCACCAGCCCGGCAACGAGCATAATCGTTCGCGTCATCGAGGCTATCTCTGCTTCCACATCATCCATGTAGATGCCCGAGCCGACAATCCATCCCCATTCGGGCACCAACTTGACGTACGATATCTTGGGGACCGGCTTCTCCTGTTCATGGCCTGGCTTAGTCCACTGGTAGTCCACAAACCCCTCGCCCCTCTCCTTGCACACCTTGACGAACTCCACAAACAGTCTCTTGCCGGTTGGGTCGGCGTAGTCGACCAACCCATTCGTCTGATACCACTCTGGCTTTTTGTCCGCCGGGTAGTTAGGGTGCATGATCATCTTGGGCTCGAGGTCATTGATCCAGAAGTAGTTGTCCCCCTCGTAGCGCATCGTTTTGACCGCTTCCATGGCGGCACGTTGGGCCTCCTCTGTTGACATGACGCCATTTCTGGCCAGCCCCACATAGTGCTCCACGGTGCTGTATGCCACCAGCACCAGGTTTCGGATTTGATCTTCGTGGGCCGACCACTCGAAGGTCCTGTACTGGCCGTTCACGTACAACAGGGCAGCAACGAAACACAGAACCACAACGACTGCCGAGGCCATAATCTTGGGCAGAACCCTGAATCTCGACAACATCCTCTCTAGCATGTGAGCCTCCTTTATCAAGTTTGTGGCATGTGGCAATAGACAGTTGGTCCGCCTTCCCGGAAACCACCGCGGAAGCGAGCTCTCGCGGCCGCGAAACGGATGAGGATAGCATCCGTTATTTCTATCGGCCTGAAGGAAGGGCCTGATTGTAAGAGAGCCGTAAACTGATAGCATCTTCCGCCTCTCTTGCTCTCCCGCCCATTCTAGTCAACAAGTCCCTGGCAACGCGTAAGTGTCGCATAAGGGGCAGATAAACAAGACGTCGCGTTTCAGTTGGACCGTGGACGAGCCCATTTGTAGCTACGACCGGTAGTAGCTTGCCGGCCAGCCAGTACAGGCCATTATTCACAGGAGTTACGCACTTTGAGGCGTATCGCCCCATCCCCCTACCCCCCTTCCCCGCCTTGCGGGGAAGGGGGATCGAGATTATAAGGGGTATTCTGGGCGGCTTCGCCGCCCAGAATACCCCTTTCAAAGGATTCCTCAAGGCCATCGGCGGAGGCCTACACCCGGCACGAAGTGCCCGATTTCAATCGGCCTGAATAGTTACACAAAATCGAAATCTCAGGACTTTAGTACCATATCCAGTCCCAGAGCCCTTCCGATAAAGAGAAGAGGGGTAAACAGGGCCGGTTTTGCGGCGGCCTTCGGCCGCCGCAAAACCGATTCCCCGATGTCAATGAAATTGCGCTACATGAAATGGTATCATGGTACCATTGAACTTTGCTGCAGAGGAGCTATATCCTATGGCCGAAAATCCACGAGCCGGAGCAGCGCCGTCCTATACCCCGGCGTTATCACAAGGCTCATCAGGCTCAAGGTAGCAAGACCTGTCCTGATAAAACACCTGCTTCTTGCAAGTATCAACAAGGGGGAGGGAGTCATCTCAGATGTCGCACGTACTCATAGCCGATAACGACATACGGTCTGCGTGGGCCATTCAGGACTATCTGAGCCACCGCCAATATCAGGTGACAACTGTGTCCAACGGCCCTGAGCTATTCAAGGTGTTGGCCCGGCAGCGGGTTGACCTGGTCATCGTAGAAGCAGACCTGCCCGAGATAAACGGGGTCGAAGTGTGTTCCCGGATCAGGTCGCATGCCCTGTACGGCACTCTGCCCATCCTTTTCCTTTCGACCAAAGATAATCTGGCCGACAAGGCCGCCGCCTTCGAAGCTGGCGCCGACGATTACATGACCAAACCTTTTGATCGCCGAGAGCTGGAATTGCGCGTCAAAGCCCTGTTGCGACGTGCCAGCGCCGGCAACGGAGCATCTGATAGCGCTCACCTGAAAGTGGGCGATCTGGTGCTGGACAAAAAGACTTTCAAGGCCAGGGTTGGTAAGCGCGAGGTACAGCTTACCCCCGTGGAATTCGAGCTCCTCCACTACCTGATGCAGCGTGCAGGCGAGGTCGTTTCCGCAGAACAGTTGTTGAAGGACGTCTGGCGATATTACCCCGGCACCGGAGATGCTGCCGTGGTGCGGGTGCAGATCATGAACTTGCGTGACAAGATTGAACAGGACCGAAAGCGGCCCATGTACATTCAGACCGTCTATCGGCACGGGTACATGGTCAGCGCGCCGACATTTGCCATGGCATGACCAGCCCTGGCAGGCCACTGGGGCCTTCTCAAACAGGCCTGTAACAAGGGCCGTATGAGCCTGTCGGGAAACATACAGGGTAGTGGGGTACCTCCTTTCGCCGATCTCGCCCTCTCACCCTGCCAGGGTGGAAGGGCGAGATCTGTTTTGTCATCCAGGCGACACAGACAACAGGCGATCAGAAGTCTGGGCTGAGAAGAGAAGTGCGGGGACAGCATACGCGATCCTTACAGAGGTCTTACAGGCTTATTATGGATGCGCCGGACTGGCTCTGCTATAGTGCTGGCAGTAGTGCGATGCGCTTTTGCCGCTGTGCTGATTGGAAATCAGCTCCCTGGGCACACTGTGCCGGGCGGGCCGAAGGCCTATGGGCGACTTTAGTCAGCACGGCAGGTAGTTGCTTTTTTTCAGCCTGGATAGCCGGGAGGGCACCGTGATCACCGTGACGCGTTTCGATGGCAGCCAGCTTATTGTCAACGGGGACCTGATCGAGTTCATCGAAGCGACCCCGGATACAGTCCTCTCGTTGACCACAGGTCGTAAGGTGGTAGTACGCGAGACGCCCCAGGCGGTGGTGGAGGCAGTCATCGCGTACAGACAGAGGTGCCTGCAGGGTCCCAGGATCATCACCGATGGGAGTTGATGGCCATGGCATGGACTACGTTGCTAGGGTTGCTGCTGGGCTTCGGTGCGGTCTTGGTGTCTAACATGATCGAAGGCGGGACGCCGGCCAGCCTGATTAACGCCCCGGGCGCAGTGATCGTGTTCGGGGGGACCTTCGGTATAGCTTTCCTGGCCTTCCCACCCCATATCACCCTCGGCCTGCCCAAGACGATCATGCAGATCTTCAGGCACAAGTTGGAAAGCCCGACAAAGGTGATCGAACTGCTGGTAGAGCTGGCAGACAAGGCCCGCCGCCAGGGCCTCCTGGCCCTGGAAGAGGAGGAAGGCCGTATCAAGGACCCGTTTCTGAAAAAAGCTATCCAGCTGGTGGTGGACGGCACCGATCCCGAAGTGGTGCGACATCTCTTGACCACCGAAACGGCACGTATGACCGAACGACATCACGCGGGCACCGCCATCCTGGAGGCCATGGGGGGCTACGCGCCTACCATGGGCATCATCGGCACAGTGATGGGCCTGGTCAACGTGTTGAGCAAGCTGGGGGAAGACCCCAGCCACCTGGGCGAGTCTATCGCCACCGCGTTTCTGGCTACGTTCTATGGGGTCAGCTCGGCCAACCTGCTCTGGCTACCGTTGGGGTCAAAGCTACGCAGGGCCGATGAAGAGGAAGTCCTGCTGCGGCAGATCATGACCGAAGGGGTGCTGGCAATCCAGGCGGGAGACAACCCACGCATTGTGCGCAGCAAACTGGAAGCCTTCCTGGCGCCTAAGGCGCGCGCCAGGATAGCTGCCAGTAGCGGCGGAACAGGAGAATAAAGGATGGCAGGAGGCGGACATAGCAGTGGTGCCGGGACGGACCGCTGGCTTCTGACATATGCCGATCTCATTACCCTCCTCCTGGCGTTTTTCATCATCATGTACGCCGGCTCCAAGGCAGACCTGGAGAAGTTCAGCCGTCTGGCCAGGGGGCTGGCCGTGGCATTTCGCACTGCAGGCCTTCAGATTGATACTGGAGGAACCGGGCTCTTACAAGGAAGCACCGGGCTTTTCGAGTTCGAGCAACTGAGCTCCGAACGCCGACAGTTCATGGCCATCAGCGAGAAGCTACAGGCTTATGCCGCCCAGCGCCATATCGGAGAGCACATGGCGGTCAACCTGCGAGCTGAAGGGATAGCGATCACCCTCTCCAACGCCCTGCTCTTTCCTTCGGGAGGGGTAGAGCTCGGCCCGGAGTCCAGGGCCACCCTGGATGCCATCGCGGAACTGATCCGGCCCCTGCCCAATGAGATCCGCATCGAGGCCCACACGGACAACCTGCCGACCAACAGCCCGCTCTACCCCACGAACTGGGAGCTCTCAGCGGCCCGGGCGGCCCAGGTAGCCCGTTACTTGCACGATGAGGCCGGCATCGAAGCCAACCGGCTGGCGATCCTTGGCTACGGCGAATACCGGCCCCTTTATCCAAACGATACGCGCGAACATCGGATGCTCAACCGTCGGGCGGATATTGTCATCCTTTATCCGATGGCTCAACAATCGCCAGTTGTTGATCTTTCTGCCCAAAGGTAACTCCGCAGGAGGGGCGATTTCAATCCTGAATAGTTACCAGACGAGAAGCCTGAAGGAGAGATGTCGCAGTGAAGAACAAGAAAGTGCTGCTGATTGCAGGGATCGTCCTGGTGTTAGTCGTCGCGGGCTCCACGACGTTCATCCTCCTTGGCGGGCAGCCGCTTGTGCTGCACGTCAGCGTAGCCGGAGCAGCATCGCCGGCAACGGACCCCGTGCCCGTATTGCCCCAGCCAACACCTGTTGTGCCCCGTCCCGATCCAGATAGCCTGCCCCCCGCGGCCGGCATCATGGTTGACCTGGGGTCCAAGGTAGTCAATCTGGCAGATCCGGGCGGCTATCGCCTGCTGCGGGTTGGATTGGTCCTCGAGTTCGCGCCCAACAGCCTGACCTACTACGCTGCCAAAGCCGAACAACGAACAAAGGAAGAGGAAGCGTTGCGGGCAGAGGTCACCAGGTGCCGACCTGTCATAGATGATATTGTGATCAGCCTGCTGAGCAACAAGACATTTGGCGACATCTTCACTTTGCAGGGCAAGGAAGCGTTAAAGGCGGAACTACGTGACACGGTAAATAGTCAGCTTGGCAACCTGCGGGTACTGCGGGTGTATTTCACGGACTTTCTTGTGCAATAAGGGGTGCGGTGGTGGCTGACGAATCAGGGCTGTTGTCGCAGAGCGAGATCGACGCCTTGCTGGCTGCGCTGGCCGCCGAAGGGGAGCCAGGCAAGAGCACGGTCCCGGACACAGCCTCAGCGGCTGGGGAGATGCCCGAGCGGGTCCGGCGCTACGATTTCCGGCGACCAGAGCGCTTCTCCAAGGAACAGATGCGTGCGCTACGGTTGATCCACGAGACCTGGGCCCGTCAGATCTCTGTCTCCCTCTCAGGCACCTTGCGCACTTCTGTGGAAGTCACCCTGGCCGACCTGGACCAGGATGCCTACACTACTCTCGTCAACCATGTTCCCGACCAGGGTGTCTACCTCATCATTGGGCTGCCACCCCTGCCGGGGCACGTCTTGCTCCACCTCGGTTTTGATCTGGCAATGATCATCGTGGACCGTATGATGGGAGGGCCAGGTACTGTCTGGAAGGTGCAGAGGGGGTTGAGCGATTTGGAAGTGGAGCTGCTCAAGCGCCTGGCCGACAAACTGTTGATGGAGCTACAGGGAGCATGGGCGGCAACCGTTGCAGTTCGCCCGCGGCTGGACGAGATCGCGACCACCCTGCTGGCTCCCATCGCCCTGCCTAGCGACGCAGTGATCTGGATGACCTTCGAGGTGCGGGTCAAGGGGGCCACAACCGGGATGGTCATGGGGCTGCCTTATGCGGTACTCAAGCCCATTGCCAGCCGACTCAGCCCATACGCCTGGCTGGCGAACACCGAAAGCGGACTGGACGCCCAGCAGGCAGCACACCGGCAAGATGTTGCCCAGGCACTGGCCAGCGTCACCCTGCCTATCAGCGTGGTGCTGGGCAGCACTGAGCTCACTGTTGAGGAGCTAACGCTGCTGCAGCCAGGCGACATCCTGCCTTTACGCACGCTTTTCGACGCATTATGTCCAGTATTGATTGGTGGACAACCCAAATACCTGGGCCGGGTCGGGCTTCAGGGCCGCAAACTGGCGGTCTGCATCGAACAGGTCTACGAGGAGCCGTCTGAGCTCCGCATGGATGTGGAGTTACTACCATCCAAGGAGGTAGTATGAGCGCACACGACGATGTGCAGAGTCAGGCAACCGCTGGGGGGACAAATCACCTGACCTCGTCCCCTGGCCTTGCTGGAGGTCCTGTTGCGGACGAGCATGAGCCTGTTGCACGGCCAGCTCGCTTCGGCCCCTTGGGGGAGCGCGGGGCAGCACCCTCTCAGGCCAATCCCATTGAATTCTTGTTCGACATTGGGCTGAAGGTCACAGTCGAATTAGGCAGGACAGAGATGACGGTCCGTGATGTGCTTTCCCTCGGGCTGGGCTCGATTATCGAGCTAAACAAGGTGGCCGGTGAACCGGTTGACATCCTGGTAAATGGCCGGCCGATCGCGCGGGGGGAGGTAGTAGTCGTGGATGATATGTTTGGCGTGCGCGTGATAGATATCCTTTCTCCATACGAAAGGGTGAACTCGCTCCGATGATACGCTGGCCATTCACCGGTCCTCTCTGGACGCGTTTCAGATTTACCAGAAGCCACTGGGCACTCCTCCTGGGAGGGCTTCTCCTGGTGGCAGCCAGCCTGATAGGCCTGCGGCTCCTGGCACTGGCTGGTTCAGCCAGTTCCGGCCTCGGCGCCTCTGATACGATGAGCAGCCTCAGGAGCACGCCTGGGGCGGAGGGCGGGCCGGCAGAGGCTACGACAGGCTGGCAACCTCTGCTGGGGGCCGTGGCAGCCATCGCTGTCGTTCTTGGCCTCCTATACGGCACGTTGCTGGTCCTCCGCAAGTTGGGGCAGCCCGGTGGGCTATCACGCGCGAGCGCCGGCCTGTTGCGTCTACAGACAACTCTCCGCCTGGGTAGGGACCAGGCACTATATCTGGTGCAATGTGGCCAGGAAGAACTGCTGATCGGCGCTTCTCCTGCCGGGCTGGTCTTGCTTGCCAGAAAGTCTCACTGTGAGCCAGTCCAGGAATCTGAGTTCGATCACTTCCTGACGGCAGCGGTTGAGGAGAGACCACTGTGAACGCGGTAGGAAAGATTGGCTTCCGTTGTGTAGTCCCAAGCTTGCTGGTCACCTTTGCTCTCACGGCGTGCACGGTTACGGGACAGAGCGATGGCCAGGTAACGAGCGTGCAAATCGCTACGCCCGCATCAGGGATGGAGCTGAGCAATGCTCTGCAAATCCTGTTCATGCTTACCGCTTTGGCGTTTGTCCCGTTGGTCCTCATCATGATGACAGCCTTTGTGCGGATAGTGGTGGTCCTCTCGATTTCGCGCAGCGCCATCGGCGTGCCCCAGTTGCCTCCCAATCAGGTGATCATCAGCCTGGCACTGATCCTCACCTTCTTCGTAATGAGCCCAGTCCTGGCCCAGGTTAACGACCAGGCTCTACAGCCATACCTGAGCGGGCAGATAGACCAGGCGACAGCCCTGGAGAAAGGATTGGCACCTCTGCGCGAGTTCATGTTCAAGCAGGTCAGGGACGAAGACCTGGCCCTCTTCATCAACATGGCAAAGCTGCCGCGGCCTTATGACCGCGGAGATGTGCCGACCAGTGTACTCCTGCCGGCTTTTGTGATCAGCGAACTGCGGACGGCGTTCCAGATGGCCTTCATAATCTATGTGCCATTTCTGGTGATAGACATGGTGGTATCGAGTGCGCTGCTCTCCATGGGCATGATGATGTTGCCTCCCACCGTGGTGTCATTGCCTTTCAAGTTGCTGCTCTTTGTATTAGTTGATGGGTGGCGCCTGATTGCCCAGTCGCTAGTTACGAGTTTCAGTTAGGGTGAACTCAGCGCGGAGAGGCTTCGGAGGATATATGAGTGAAGCTGTAGTGTGGGAACTGGCGCGCAACACTTTAGTCTTGACCCTCATCTTGAGCCTGCCGCTTTTGGGTGCCAGCCTCGTAGTGGGGATCGTAGTAGGGATTGCACAGGCTGCCACCCAGATCCATGAGGCTACAGTGAACTTTGTGCCCAAGATGCTGGCTTTGTTTCTGGTCCTGGCTTTGCTGGGGCCGTGGATGCTGCAGAACCTGGTCCAGTTCACGTCAGGACTGCTGCGCAGTCTGCCAACACTGGTGCGTTGAGGAACGGCATGGTTTTGGACATCCCTGATGCCGAGATGTGGTTCCTGGTCATGGTCAGGATGCTGGCCGCGCTGGCTCCAGCACCGATCTTCGGGCATCGTAGCGTGCCGACGGTGGCAAAGGTCGGCCTGGCTGCCGGGTTGGCCTGGCTTCTTGTTATGCCAGGAGGGACTAAGGTGGCACGGCCAGAGGGATGGGAGCCTTTCTTGCTGGCGCTTGTAGCAGAGATGGGCCTGGGATTGTTATTGGGCTTTGCTGTCAGCCTGGCGTTCTGGGCTGTCACAATGGCGGGGGACCTGGTAGCCCTCCAGATGGGTTTCGGATTCGCCGGCACCTTGCACAGTTCGCTTGAACAGTCCTCGAGCGCCTTGAGTCAGTTCTACACCCTTGCTGCTACCCTGGTCTTCCTCACCATTGGTGGGCATCGCATGTTCCTCAGCGCGCTGGCCAATACACTGGCCATAGCACCACCGTACAGCTTTATCGTAGGAGACCTCCATTTGCACCGGGTGATCGAACTGGCCTCAACTATCTTCGCTGCGGCGTTTCAGATCGCCCTGCCAGTGCTGGGGACATTGCTGCTGGTAGATGCCACGTTGGCCTTGCTGAGCCGGGTCCTGCCGCAACTGAATGCTTTTATCTTCGGGCTGCCATTGAAAATCGCGGCTGGCCTTCTGGCATTATGGATCAGCCTGCCGGCCCTCCTGAGCCTTACCAGCCGGTGGGTCTCTGCGGCCCCTTTCAACATACAGGCTATTGTCAAATGACAGGGGAGGGCGCAAGGGTATGAGTGAAAGAACCGAAGCCCCGACACCCCGTCATCTGGCCGAGATGCGACGAAGGGGCGAGACAGCGCTGAGCGTCGAGCTGACCCAGTCCATCACGTTGCTGGTGGGGGTCTGGCTGCTGGCGAGCCGGCTGCCGGCCCTGATGGAGGGGCTTTTGCAGATGTTGCATCGCTCTTTCACCGGGCTGGACCAGGGCGATCTGGCCAACGCCTCTCTGCAGGCGTTAGCGAGAGCCATGGAGGGCTGGCTGCCGTTCCTGGCCACATTGGCAGCGGTGGGGATTGTTGCCAGCCTGGCCCAGACCCGGGGCCTGGTCGCCTTCCGTCGGCTGCAACCCTCCCTGGAGCGGATCAACCCATGGGCGGGTTTGCGCCGTGTCTTCTCCGCCCGGGGGTTATTTGAGACAGCCAAAGGGCTGGTCAAGATGGCCATCCTGGGGATTATCCTGTACCAGAGCTTGAGAGCCTTGCCGGGCCGGCTGGCCCTGGCCAGCCAGGCCGGGTTGGGACCCGGGCTGGCGGTCTTGGGAGACGCGCTTTCCCGCATTGCCAAACAGGGAGCAGCCCTGCTGGTCCTGGCTGCCAGCGCGGACTACGTCTACCAGTGGCGTCAATACCGGCAGCGTATCAAGATGACCCGTGAAGAGGTAATGGAGGAACTCAAAAACGCCGAAGGCCAGCCGTTCATTAAGGCCAAGATCCGGCAGCTACAGCGCCGCTGGAGCCGTCAGCGCATGATGGCTCAACTGGTCCGGGCTGACGTGGTGGTCACCAACCCGACGCACGTGGCTGTAGCGCTGCGCTACGACCGGGCCACCATGCTGGCACCGATAGTCGTGGCCAAAGGCAAGGGCTTAATCGCGGAGCAGATCATGCGCAAGGCAAGGGAACTCGGGATACCTCTGGTGCAGAACATCCCGCTGGCCCATGCCTTGATCCGTGTAGAACTGGGAGAGCAGATACCCGTGAACCTGTATCGGGCTGTGGCTGAGGTCCTGGCGTTCGTTTATCGCTTGCGGAAGGAGGGAAGAGCGTGACTGTGCAGACAGCGGCATCTCCAGCGTTCTCCGGCCGGCTGGTCCGTATCCTGGGCAACAGTGACGCAGGGCTGGCAATAGCCGTCATGGTGGTCATTGCCATGATGGTGACACCCTTGCCGCCGACTGTGATAGACCTTTTCATCACGCTGAGCCTGGGCGTCTCCATTACAATCCTGTTGATTGCCATGTATGTTGAGGAGCCATTACAGTTTTCTGTATTCCCATCGCTCCTGCTGATCGTAACGCTCTTCCGCCTGGGCCTGAACATCTCTTCCTCCCGCTCAATCCTCTTGAATGGCTACGCGGGCCGGGTAATCGAGGCCTTCGGCAGCTTTGTCGTGGGAGGCAACTATGTAGTGGGGCTGGTAGTCTTTCTGCTCCTGATGATCATCCAGTTCACGGTCATCACTAATGGGGCCGGTCGCGTGGCAGAAGTGGCTGCCCGTTTCACTTTGGATGCCATGCCTGGCAAACAGATGAGCATTGATGCGGACCTGAACGCTGGCCTCCTGACCGAGGAAGAAGCGCGGCGCAGGCGGCGCATGGTGGAGACCGAGGCCGACTTCTATGGTGCCATGGATGGGGCCAGCAAGTTCGTCAAAGGAGATGCCATTGCCGGCGTCGCCATAGTCCTTGTGAATATAGTGGGCGGATTTGTGATCGGTGTGGTCCAGCGGGGAATGAGCCTTAGCGAGGCGCTGCAGACATATACCCTATTGACCGTAGGCGATGGGCTGGTGGCCCAGATCCCCGCTCTCCTGGTCTCGACTGCTACCGGCATCATCGTGACGCGCGCAGCGTCGGAGGCCAGCATGGGCAGCGATGTCTTCAGGCAGCTCTTCGGCAACCCCCGTGTGCTGATCACCGTGGGGGGTATCCTGCTGGCCTTTGGCCTGATCCCGGGCCTGCCCAAACTGCCCTTCCTGGCCCTGGGTGGCGTAATCGCCGCAATATCTTACCTCCAGCAGCGCAGGTCCGCCAGCAGGCCACCTGAGCCAGTTTCAGCGCCACCGGCGAAGACATCCGACAACACAGAGGAGGTCTTCAGCCTGATCAAGGTAGATCCGATCACAGTGGAGCTGGGCTATGCTCTCATCCCCCTGGTAGAGGATGAGGGAGGGTTGTTGGAGCGCATTGCCGCCGTAAGGCGCCAGATCGCCATGGAGCTCGGCCTTGTCCTGCCGAAGATCCGCATCCGTGACAACCTGCGCCTGCCCCCCAACACCTATCAGTTCAAGCTGCGGGGCGAGCCAGTTGCCCAGGGGGAACTGGTCGTGAATCGGCTGCTGGCCATGCCCGGGAGCAGCACGCCAGGCGAAGGGGTCGAACTGAGCGGCATGGAAACCAGGGAACCGGTTTTTGGGCTGCCAGCCCTCTGGATTGAGAAGAGCCAAAAGGAGCGCGCTGAGCTGTACGGCTTCACGATTGTGGACCCTGCCTCGGTCATGACCACCCATCTGGCTGAGGTGATGCGCCATCATGCGTTTGAATTGCTGACGCGTGACGAGGTCCAGAAGTTGCTAGACCATCTGGCCCCAGATGCAGCAACCCTGGTGCAAGAGGTCAAGGGGGAAGGGATTGGACTTAACATGGTCCAGCGGGTCCTGCAAAACCTCTTGCGCGAGCGAGTGCCGATCCGCGACCTGGTCACCATCCTGGAGGTCATTGCCAGCAAAGGATACGAGGTGCGAGATCCGGATGTCTTGACGGAGTATGTGCGTCAAGCGCTGGGCCGCGCTATCTCCAACCAGTACCGCGAAGAGGACGGCATCCTCTATGTTGCCACCCTGGGCCCCGAAGCCGAACAGCGCCTGGCCGCGGCAGTGACCACCAGTGACCAGGGCCTGATGGTCCATCTCGACCCAGAGCTGGGCCAACGCCTGCTGAACCGGCTGGCGACTGCCATGGAGCAAATGGCGCAAAGCGGACATCAGCCTGTGTTGATCTGCAGCAGCCGGGTCCGATTACCCCTCAGCCGATTTGTGCAACGTTCGCTACCCCAACTCTCTGTCTTGAGCTACAGTGAAGTGCCAGCAGGGATCGAGGTCTACGCATGCAGCATGGTGGAGGTTGATGGTGAACACGAAGGTGTTCCGCAATCGTGACTTGGGCGCAGCCCTGGCGCAGGTTGGCAGAGAATTAGGGCCAGATGCGCTTATCCTGGACCAGCGCTATGTACGCGGTGCGGCCTGGTGGCCTTTCAGGAGACCGCGCTGGGAGATCGTGGCTGCAGAGGCCCCGGAGGGAAATGACATAGCGGCAGGCGAGGCCATAGAACGGTTGACGGCTGAAGTGGCCGAGCTCAAAGAGCGACTGACCCATCTCATCTCGGCTGCCGACCTGGTTCGCCTGCCCAGGACGACCCGGGCCTTGAGCGAGCTGTATGATCTCCTTTGCCGTAAAGGGATGCTGCCCGAACTGGCTCAGGAACTTGTGCTGGCTGCCCGTGAGGAACTGAGTGCTATGGCCAGGGAACAGCCGACATTAGTACAGGGGGCGGTGCGCCGCCATCTCGAGCAACGCGTAAACACCCGTCCCCCGCGGCCGGTGGCGGGAAGTGGCCCCCTGGTTGTCTTCTTGTTTGGGCAGTCTGGGGTTGGTAAGACTACCACGTTGCTGAAGCTGGCGGCGCGGCAGGCAACTCTGGGACGTCAGGTAGCGCTCATCAACGCCGATATGGAACGGCCAGCGGCTCGGCTGGAAACAGAGGAGTTGGCCCGGGCTTTAAGCCTGCCCATCACCTCGGTCGAGAGCCGGATAGATTTCGAGGAAGCTATAGCCAGCCACTATAACAAAGCGGCCCTCTTTGTTGACACCCCTGGCTATAGCTACCGCGACACCCGGCACCTGCGAGAGCTGGCGGCACTGGTTCAGCTTGCGACGCGGCGGCAGAGCTTCCTCGTCGTGCCCTGCAGCACCCCCTTAGAAGAGATGCACAGAGCCATAGCCGGATATCGTCCCTTAGGGCTCGATGGGTTGATCCTATCTAAAGCCGACGAGAGTGAAAGCCTGGGCATAGCCCTGACACTGGCCTGCGAATCAGATGTGCCTGTTGCCTACATCTCTACGGGACGACATATTCCGGATGATTTGGAAGCCGCCACTCCAGAAAAGCTGGGACAACTGTTGTTCAAGGAAAGACCTGAGCAGACCTTACGCTCCTGGCCGGGGCCACGCTGGTACCGCCGCCCACCGCTGCCAGGCGATAATCACAAAGTGCCCACCCTGTGGCGAAACATAGAGAAGGAGGTGGCAAGCTGTGAAGAGAGTGCTCAATGGATCAACGCGGGTTCAGGAGCAGCCTACGCCAGCTAACCTGACCTACTACATTGTACTGCTGATCTCGGTGCTGGCAGGGTTGGTTGCTTATAACTCGGGAAGTGGGATCGAAGGTTCTCTAATGCGCGCTGGCCTGGTGCTGCTGGCCTGCACAGTGATCGGGTATCTGTTGAATGTCGTCCTATGGCTTGCCTCCCGTCACCAGGGGTTGGTGCCGAGAGAAACGGCTACCTCTCCCAGTGCGCAGTCAGTCGGAACGCGCCTCAACCTGGTGGCCGGCGAGGATGAGCCCCTGGACGGGCGCTCTTTCACCAGCGCCGGCGGGCAGGCCAGCCGATAGCTGGCGCAAAGAAAGGCACCCAGATGAGGCTATGTAAATGAGAGATGCCGGCGTAGAGGTTGAGAAGCTCTGGGAAGAGTACAGCACCCGGCGTGACCCGCAGGCGCGCGAGAGGCTCATCCTGTACTACGCGCCCTTAGTCAGACGAGTGGCTGGCCGGCTTGGTTTGCCTGCCTCGACCACCCTTGAATCGGAGGATGTGATCGGCCATGGCCTGGCCGGCCTGATCGAAGCTGTAGATCGCTTCGACCCTACCCGCGGGGTGCCTTTCGAGAGCTTCGCCATACAGCGCATTCGGGGCAGCATCCTGGATGCCTTGCGAGCCCTGGACTATTTGCCGCGCACACTACGACGTAGCGCGTCCCAGATCGAGCACGCCGTGGCTTACCTGCAGGGGCAATTGGGACGGTCGCCAACTGACGAAGAGGTAGCGGCCTATTTGGGAATGGATGTAGATAGCTATCAGGAACTGCTCAGCCAGGTGAATATTATCTTTCTCTCCCTGGACAGCCCCCTCAACACCGTGGACAGGGCGAGCGAGCAGTTGGACCTGAGCGAAATCTTGGAGGACCCCAACGTGTACGATGTTTCAACACAGATCGAAGAACGGGACCTGCACCTGGAGCTGACAGAGGCGCTGCAAGAATTGCCCTACCGGGAGCAACTGATCCTTTCCCTGTACTACTATGAAGAGTTGACCGTGCGCGAGGTGGCCGAGGTGCTGAACCTTTCCCCCAGCCGGGTCAGCCAGCTTATGGCGCGGGCTATCATGAGCCTGCGCGCCAAGCTGCTCTATAACCAACCTGGCCCAAGCAGGCGAGCAAATCTTTGCCCTGCGGAACAGATAACTGCTGAAGCCGTTGGTACTGCACCCTACCCGACACGCTACAACCATACGGGCGCAGCCTATCCATATCGGGAGCACAAACATGCGCGCAATACCGTCTGAACGTCTGTCATCATTGCAGCCTGAGCCAGTGTTCCTGGCCCGGATTGCCGGGCTGAAGCCACGCCGGCCCCAACTACGCTGGAGGCAGGTGACCGGGATATTGGTGTCCTTACTATTGATCGGGGTGGCATGGCTGGTTCCCCAGGTAGCCTGTGCCAATGGCGCGCCGGTGGAGGTATTCCTCAGCTACCTGCCCAATATCTCTAACTGGGGGCCACAAGATGCCACAGGGCATGCCGTGGTCGCTATAGGGGAGGGCGAAGTAACCTTGCAAGTGGAAGGCCTGCCGCGGCTCGAGCGAGAGCACTATGAGGTGTGGTTGGAGAGCCGCAGCGATCGGCAACTCTATTCGGTGGGCAAGTTCAATGCCAAAGCAGACGGCACAGGGCACCTGGCCGTGCTCCTGGATACGTTGCCGTATCAGGAGTATCGCCTGCTGTTGATCACCGTCGAGCCTGATCCAGATCCTAACCCGGAGCCAGATGCCCGACGTTCTATAGCTGGTTTCTTGCCCAACACTGTGCTCACCCAGACAACAGAAGGCAGCGCCCCAGGGCTTGACACGGGTCAGCTCCCGAGCGCCTCATCTGCCTTGCGAAGCGGCCCGCGGCCGAGCTACCTCCCGGTAACCGGTGGTAACGCGGAATCTGTGTGGGCAGCACTGGCTTTGCTGGGAGTTCTTCTGGTGGCCGGCAGAGCCTGTGCCAGGAAAGGAAACCAACCATGATCAGAGGTCTTTACTCCTCGTCCAGCTCGTTGCTGGCGTTGCTGCGCCAGCAGGAAGTGCTCTCCCATAACCTGGCCAACATCGCCACCCCCGGCTTTAAGCAGGAGATAGTGCTCAGCCAGGAGGGCCTGAGAACTTCGCTAGTGAGGGATGAAGGCCCGACATCTGAGCCTGTCGGGAGCCTGGGGCTGGGGGTGGATGAGATGACCAGGTTCGATTTCAGCCAGGGCCCTTTGGAGCATACCCAACGGCCATTGGACCTTGCCATCCTTGGTCAGGGGTTCTTCCGGGTGCAAACCCCTGATGGCATCCGCCTGACCCGAGATGGTAGCTTTCACCGGGATGCTGCCGGGCAGCTTGTCACGGCTGCTGGATATCCTGTCTTGGGGGAGAACGGGCCGATCCGGATTGATGGCGAAGACCTATTCATTGACAGCGACGGACGCATTTATGTACGCGGTAGCAATGGCCCGGTCGCCAGGATCACGCTGGTCACGGTTGACCTGGCCAGCCTGAAGCCGCAAGCAGGCAACCTCTGGGACCCAGGCGATAGCCCGTTGACCGTGATGCCGGCTCAGGAGACGCACATGAAGCAGGGTTTCCTTGAGCAGGCCAATGTTGATATCTCGCGCACTGTTGTTGGCATGATGCTGGCACTGCGTAGCTATGAGGCCACCCAGCGCAGCCTGCACTTGCAAGATGAGGCGCTGCGCCAGCTCATGGATGTGGCACGCGTTGCCTGAGCCTTCGAGATGAACCGTGCTGAACAGGGAGCCGATAGCTTCCTGTGGGGGAGTCGCTGGGCACGCGGAACAGACGAGGTATAGGGAGATGGCCACACAGCTTGAACGATTGTATGGGATCGGTTGCACGGCTCTCCAGGCACGCCAGATCGAACTCGATCTTCTGGCGGACAACCTGGCTAATATCAACACCCCGGGCTTCAAGGAACGCCGGCTTTCCTTCGCAGCCCTGCTGGAAACAGCAACGGACGGGAGCCTGGCGCACAGCGGCGTAGCACTGAACCTGGCCGGCCCAGATTTCAGAGAGGGCCCCATCGAGAGCACCGGGCAGACCTGGCATCTGGCCATTGACGGTGAGGGCTTTTTCCGGGTTCAATTGCCCAATGGCCAGATCGGGTATACCCGCCTGGGCGACTTCCGCCTGGATGCCGGGGGACGGGTGGTCAACGCGCAGGGAGCGATCCTGCTCCCCCCTCTGGTCATTCCACAGGGAGTAGAAGACGTGCTCATCGACGCCCAGGGAGTGGTCACGGTCATGGAAGGGGGCACGCCTCGCCAGCTTGGGAGGATCGAGCTGGCACGCTTTCCCAATCCAGAAGGGCTGATCAGTGTAGGAGATGGTGTTTACCTGGCCTCTGAGGCAGCAGGCACGCCGGTTGTGGGGCAGCCTGCCCAGGGTGGCCTGGGGCAGATCCTGGCGCGAGCCTTGGAGATGTCCAATGTAGATCCAACGCGCCAGATGGTCAATATGATACGCGTACAGCGCAGCTACGCGTTAGCGCTGAAAGCATTGCAGATATCTGATCAGATGGCCAGCCTTACCAATCAGTTGATCGCATAATACAGCTCTCAAGCCACAACTCAGGCCAGAGAAATAACATAGCACTGCACAAGAGAGGAGTTGGTGCCGATTTAGATTCGAGAAAGGCAAAAACAAGGCACGAAGGGAGAAATGGGCATGATCATTCAGGACAAAATGCCGGCCAGGATCGCTCACGTTTACACTCAACGCTTGGAGAGCCTGGTAAGCTCCGAGCGTAAGGCAGCAGTAGCCGGAGGCGACAGAGAGGATCTGGACCGTGTGGAGATTTCGTCCGAGGCGCTGACCATGCAAAAATCCATCGAGGCGGCTATGGCCGCTGAGGATGTGCGCTGGGAAAAGGTGATGCATCTGCGCCAGCAAATCGAGCAGGGGAAGTATGCCATACCAATCCATGCCCTGGCCCAGCGGCTGCTGGCTGAGGGCTGAATGCCTGGCCTATGAGCTGGCACCGCTGTTGGAACAGGGGACTGCGCTGTGCACACGCTGGGAAGCACTGGCGCAAGCGCAGTGGGCTGCCCTGGAAGATGCGGACCTGGCAGAGCTGGCACTTGTTCAGACCGGTCAGTTACAGCTCATGCATGAGTTTCAGATGTGGGCTGCCCGGTGTGGTATGGTGCTGGCCAAGGCCAGCGGACGTACTCCGATGAAGGTAGCTGGTTCGCATGCGGGCAGCTCCTCGACCGATAACAGCGATCCAGCGCTGGCCTCTGACCTTACAGGTGTGATTGAGCACCCTCCGCCTGGAGAGAGAGGGATAAGAGGGCCTCTCCTGGGTGAACAGGGCCAGAAGTTCCTGGCTGCAGCCCAACGTGTGGCTGCGCTAAACAGGCGCAATGCGCGGGCCTTTGCGGCATTGCTCTCGGTAATCAGCTCTCTGGAGATGCTCGTTTGCGGATATCGGTCTGCCTATGGACCTGATGGTGCTCCTGCTTCAGATAAAGCACCGCTGAGTATGGGCTTTGACCGCCAGGGGTAGGCAGAGAGGCCAGGCCCACGATAGCTGAGCGTGGCCGCTAGAGACCGGACAGCGGTTGAGGGATGTAGAATGAGTTCGTTCACAGGGTTGGAGATTGCGCTGAGTGGCCTGCGCGCCCAGCAGATAGTCCAGGAGACGATCGGCCAGAACGTGGCCAATGTGAACACGCCTGGCTACTCTCGCCGTGAGGTGCGGTTGGTGCCGAGGCCTCCTGCCGACTGGCTTGCCATCACACCACAACCCGGGAGCGGGGTGCTTGTAGCTGAAATCCAGCGCTCGACTTCCCTGTTGCTGAACCAGCAGATCCAAAGCGAGGTAAGCAGCCGGTCCTACTGGCAGACGGTTTACGAGGGGATGGCCCAGGTAGAGAACTTACTTCTCGAACCGGGAGCATACGGGATCGGAGCTCTGGCCAACGATTTCTGGGCCTCCTGGCATGATCTCAGCATTGACCCAACTAACTCCGCCGCTCGCGCCAGGGTGCGGCAAACGGGCGACTTCCTCGCTACCACAATCCGGCGGCTCTATGACGAGGTGGTGCACTTCACAGCTTACCTCAACGAGCAGGTGAAGGTCCACATCAGCCGCATCAATGCATTGGCCGCGGAGGTCGCCGCGCTCAACCGCCAGATTGGCCAGGCCGCCGGCGCAGCTCTGGCCGGCAATGCCCCTAACGATCTGCGCGATAGGCGCGATATGCTGCTGGAAGAGCTCTCTCGTCTGGCCCAGGTCCGAAGTTTCGAGGAGAATGGGGGACGAGTCATAGTAACTCTTGGCGGGCATATCCTGGTTGGTGAGCAGGATGCTACAAAGTTACTGGTAGAGCCAGATTCCCAAGGACAGTTGCAACCGGTCTGGTCTGACGATAGCACGGCAGTGGTCGTGCGTGAGGGTGCGCTGTGCGGAACCCTTGCCTTGCGAGACTGGATCGGGCAACAAGCATTGTCAGGATTACAGACCTTCGCTGAGCAGTTGATCGAGGCTGTCAATACGCTGCACGAGGGAGGCTTTACCACTGACGGGCGCACTGACATCCCTTTCTTCGCCGGGTCAGGAGCTCAGGATATCCGCATCTCTGATGCAGTGGCAGCAGACCTGGCGGCCATCGCTACCGCAGGCCAACCCGATGCCCCCGGAGATCCCAGTGTAGCCCTGCAAATTGCTGCCCTGGAGCGCACACCTGTGGCCGCGCTTGGTGACACTCTGGGGGGTTTCTACGCTGCTTATGTCGCCCAGATAGGGCTCGACGTGCAGCGGGCAGACCAGATGGCCAGGAGCCAGGATGCCCTCGTGCAGTACTTAGAGCTTCAGCGAGAAAGCCTGTCTGGGGTGTCCCTGGATGAAGAAGCGGTCAAGATGCTGGGCGCTCAGCGTGCCTATCAGGCTGCAGCACGCATGATCACGGCAGTGGATGAGATGCTCAACCACATTATCAATCAGATGGGGTTGGTGGGACGATGATGATTATGTGGGTGGATGTTCGGTGAAGAGGAGAAGATCAAGATGCGCGTCAGCCAGAGGTGGCTTATCCAATCGGCCGTAGAGCGATTACATCAAAACCAGGAAGCTCTGGAGGAACGCCGTACCCAGATCGCATCCGGAAGACGCCTGCACCGTCCCCATGACGATCCCCAGGGGGTTCAGCAGGCCCTCAACCTTCGTGCTGCATTAAGCAGTGTGCAGAGCCACCTGAGGAATCTGGATTTCAGCAGAGACTGGATGGACGCCACAGATGCGTCTCTGGGCTCATTGGCAGAAGTGCTTGGCTCAGCACGCCTGACCGCCGTGCAGGCTGCCAACGAAACCCTGTCGGCCTCCCAACGGCTGAGCTTTGCAGCTGCAGTACGCGAGCAGTTCAAGCAGATTGGAGAGATTGCCAACACCGCGCACCGAGGCCAATACCTGTTTGCTGGCTATCGGGTTAGTACTCAGCCATTTGCTGTGGATCCCGATACCCTGACGGCTACCTATGAGGGAGATAGTGGCAGCATCAGCCACGAGATTGAGCCCGGCACGTGTATGGTGGTCAACGTCAGCGGTGACGCGCCCGCCTTTCAGGCCGCGTTCAAAGCCGTAGCTGACCTTGTCACGGCTTTGGAGACAAACGATACGGCTGCCATCCGAGAAGCCATTGCCAGCCTGGACAACGCAACAGACATGGTGCTCCTGGAGCAAGCCACCATCGGTGCCCGCGCGAAGGTCCTGGAAGAAGCGCGCAGTCGGCTGCAGGAATTCGAAATCAATCTTCGGAGTTTGCTCTCCCGCACCGAAGACACAGACATGGCGCAGGCGATCCTGGAAAGCGGAAGCTATGAGATGGGATACCAGGCCACCCTGACAGCCATGTCACATATCCTGCCTCGCTCTCTCTTCGACTACTTGGGCTGATCCCAGGTGTCGCCATAAAAACCCCGAAAATCTCCAATTACAGGAGTTACGCAGTTGCACTACGCTGTACCCCCCGATCGGGGGCGGGGAAGGAGGTAGGGGGATGGGGCGATACGCCCTAAAGTGCGTATCTCCTGTCAATTAGCACACAAGGACGGCAATGGCGTATCTGTAGCGCCGACCTCGCCCAAGACGTGCACACGCTTACCTGTACTGTCGCGTACCTCGATCCCCCATTGCCGGCCATCGGCTGGAGGGGTCCAGGCGGTGCTCAGAGGCCTGTCCACCGCATAGACTGCCGGCAGACGGCATAGTGGCTGTCCGTCGCGCCAGATGATCAACCAGGCAGAAACCGTGGTGGCTTTCCCCGCTATATTCATGTCCCGAGAGAGCGCACCTTTCTGTCTGGCCAGGGCGCGCACTGCTTCGACCACTGGCGCCTCCCCCTTGCCATTGGCACGTATCCAGGCCGCGCCCTCCCAGGCAGGATCCGAGCCTCCGCCGGCCATGTTGGCCAACAACCAGGGGGTGAAGGCAAAGTAATAGGCAGGAGCCTGATCGAGCATGTAAGCGTAGGCCGCAGCTGTCCACTTTGCCACATCCTCCTCGGTGACAGGGGGGTAGCGAGGGTCTTCCTGTGTACCCGGAATTGCTCCTCCCTCAGTTGAGATGATCGGCACGGCAAACCCAATTTCGTCCAGTAGCACAGCATGGTAAGCTTCGAACTTGCGGAAGCCGTTGGAGTCCTCCAGCACTGTTGCGCCCACGTAATAGCCGCCCTGAGAGCGCGGCAGGCGGCTTCTGGCACGCGCTGCGTTGATCGCCCGGACCTGGGCCTCACTCAGGCCACGCTGAGCTATCTCGGCAGCCGACAGGGACGCAGAATGGAGGTTGACCGCGTCTTCAGGATAGTCGAGGGGGTGATTAAGAAAGTAGTTATGCAAGGCCAGCCAGCTACGCTGAAGGACGTCGCGGCCTCCCTGGGCCAGCACGGCGCGCAGAAAGTGGCGGAGAAAAGCGATGTCATCGTAATCCCCGCCAGGGGCCAAGGCGGGGATGCCCGGCAGGCCGCCCGCGCGCAAGACAGCCCGTGCGGCGGGAAGCCAGAGCTCAGCCAGCCGCTCCGGGCTGATTTCTTCCCCCGGATACCATCCTCCTGGCTGGCCCCGGATGTTGGGCTCATTGTAAAGCTCGTAGTAAAAGACCCCCATTGGAAGTGCCTCCCGTACCAGCTCTTCCAGATGTTCATAGGGGGTATTATACGGCCGATAGACCCGCAGAACCGGCATTATCCCGGCCTTGACCAGGGAACGGATCAGGTACTCATGTTCCACCTTGGGCTCATCGGGCTGCATCAGCTTCACCCACTTGATGCCCATGTCGGCGACCTGGGCAACAAGCCTGTCCACCAGGTCGGCCGGCTGGCCGAACAGGGTCGGGACCCAGTGGATGCCCCAGCCGTTGTCCGCGGGGGGGCGAGGATAACCTTCCCACGACAGAAGGACGCGCTCATCCGATCCCAGGGCCGGCTGGCTGCCCGAGCCCCGATCAGGCTGTGCAGGGGCATGTACTGCCTCAGACAACCCTGTCGGGCGTTGAGCTGCCAGCCTGCGTGTCTCGCCGCGGCGAGGATGGTTCTTCAAGCTCTCCACCACCGGCAGGTGGTTGCCCTGCATGTCGTGATACCAGGCCCAGCTCTCCCATCCTGACCCAAAGCGGCCTAGCGCTTTTTCTGCCAGCAACCAGCTTGTGAAGGCAAAGTAGTACGCCGGCGCCTTGTCCAGCATGTATTCATAGGCCTGGATAGTGCGCTCAGCCATCAGGGCCTCAGTGACCTTGGGATAGCGGGGATCTTCGCTGGATCCCACCTGAACCCCACCCTCGGTACTGATAAGGGGGATCTCGAACCCGAACAGTTCGACAAAACGATTGTGATAAGCGATAAAGGATAGAAAGCAGTCAGGGTCCTCATCCACCGTGCTGCCTACATAGTAGCCGCCCTGGCTGCGGGGCAGCCTGGCCCGGCTGCGTGCCTGGTTGATGCTCTCGACCTCTGCCTGGCTCAGGCCATAGCGGGCAATCTCGGCTGGGGTCAGTGGCTGGCCAGTCAGATTGGCCTGGTCATAGGGGTAATCCACGGGATGGTTGAGGAAGTAGTTGTGGACAGCCCCCCAACTGCGGTAAAGGATGGAGGTTTCCCCTCGCTCCTTAATACCCTGGAAGAAGCGGACAAAGAAGCTGTTGCGCCAGTTGGGATCCGCTGTCGAAGGCGGGAACAGGGAGGGGACCGAGGGGAAACCGCCGGCTTCCTGGACAACGCGCGCTGCCGGAAGCCAGACATCCAGCAACCGATCCGGGTCGGGACGTTCATTGTTACACCATCCGCCGTCCACGCCGGCCAGCTCAGGTTCGTTGTATAGCTCGTAGTAGAAGACACCGCGCGGCCGATAGTGCTCTACCAGCCGGCGCAGGGAGCCCAGATCTAAGGCGCCATTGCAACGCGTATAAATACGCAACACAGGCATGATCCCATGGCTGACCAGTTGTTGGATGAGATAGTCATGGTGGCGGCCCTCGGTGCCATCGTTGAGAAGCTTGACCCAGCGCACGTTCATCGCGCTGAGTTCTGCCACGAAGTAGTCCACCACTTCGCGCGGCTGGCCATAGATGAGTGTGGTCCAATGAATGCCCAGGCCGTTGTCTTGCGGCGGGCGGGGATACGCGGAAAGGGGCAGTGGGACTTCTGCCGCTGCCTGCAAGTGCAGCCCGGGAAGGGCCAGCAGGGCCAGGATCATGACAACCGTCGCGATACGCATGCATGCTCCTCTGCGCTGTGCTCCATTACGTGAGAAAAGCTTTGCCCCCTCCTCGCCTGTCCCGGCATGTGGGGAGGGCGAGGAGGGGACGCTAAGGGTTAGTGGCTCCGAGGCCTTAGCGGACCAAGTTCACCAGGTCTTGCAGCATCTGATCAGATGCGGAGATGACCCGTGAGTTAGCCTGGAAACCGCGCTGAGCCATGATCATGCTGGTGAATTGCTGAGCCAGATCCACATTGCTCATCTCCAGGTAACCAGCCTGAATTATCCCGCGGCTGCCTGTGCCAGCAACCCCGATTTCAGGAGCCCCGCTGTTGACCGATGTGGTGAACATGTTGTCCCCTACTCTGAGGAGGCCGCCGGCATTGACAAAGGTGGCCAGGGCTACCTGCCCGACTGTCGCATACATGCCGTTGCTGTAGCTGCCTACCACCTTGCCATCGGAGTCAATGCTGAAACTCACCAGGTTGCCGGGGCCGGAGCCATCCTGCGCGCCCGCACTGATGTTGCTTTCAGCCTGGTCAAGCTGAGTGAGGTTGTCCAGGCGCAGGCGGATAGTCTGGTTAGGGACAGCGCCGTTCGGGAAGCCCTGGATCGTCAATTCGAAATTCTCGACCGGGTTGTTGGTCGTGTCGTATTGCCCGGCTGTGGTGAAGACTACCTGAGGGGTATCAGGCAACTCAAAAGTAACCCCCGCCTCCGAAGTACTAGCACTCCAGCTCCACGTATTGTCTGCCTCTTTGGTAAAGGTGATGTTGATGTTATGGAGGGCTCCCAACGAGTCGTAGATCTGGATCGTTGTTGTGACACTGCCACCTACGGTTGTGCTGGAGTCGAGGTTGCCGAGCACCCAGGCATTCTCTGTCTGCTGCGCCACCAATCCCTGGTTCAGGGGGATGGTGATAGTCTGCAGGGGCTGGGTAGTGTCGATCTGACCGGTGGTGGGGTCTGGTCTCCACCCCATGACCTGCAGACCTGTAGCAGGATTGACCAGGGTCCCATCCAATCCCAGGTCCAGGCTTCCATCGCGCGAGTACAGGTTTTGCGTGACACCTTTGTACACAAAGAAGCCGGCTCCCTGGATAGCCAGGTCGCTGCTCCGTCCAGTGCTTTGCAGCGTGCCCTGGTTGAACAGGGTGTCAACTGCACCGAGACTCATCCCCAGGCCGATCTGGATCGGATTGACTCCGCCGCGCACACCTATCTGCGGGCCAGAGCCGGGGGTCAGCACCTGGGTCAGCAACTCGCGGAAGGTGACACGCCCGCTCTTGAAAGCGGTCGTGTTGACATTGGCAATGTTGTTGGCCACAACATCCATGTAGATCTGATGGTTTCGAACCGCCGAGGCGGCGCTGAGCATTGAGCGAATCATGGTAGTAACCTCCTTTGGGTTTGCTTGATTATCCACCCAGTCGGGGTGGTGTTACAAGCCGGCCCCCTACAAGAGGTCCGGCCGGCAGATGCGATACCTATGGGATTTGGACCTGTCTACATCTCCTTTGAAGCGCGACGCAGCAGCACCGCGCTGTCAATGTGCGTAAACACGCTGGGTTCTCCGGCTCTCTGTTCCAGGGCGGTGATCACCAGGCGGTTACGCACGCTCACGACCAGTGCCAGATCATCCAGTAAGATGAGCGACTCCCTGGCTCCTTTGGCACTGGCTGCATCAATGGCCCGGGCCAGTTCCACCTCTTCTTGCTGGCTCAGGTGGATGGAGCGGGCCCGCATACGCTCCTGGGCGTGCGTGGAGAAGCGTACAGCACCGCTCACCTGTTCCAGGAGGTCAGCGAAACCCGCTCCAGGAGCCTCAGCCCTCCCCGGCACACGCTGACCTCCTCCTGCGTCCGCCGCAGGTTTGACTGGCGGGTATAGAGCAGACTTGATCGGTTCGACCATGTACCCTCCCTGGCAATTAATCTCCAACAGGCGTACGGCCAAAGGCTCCAGGTGGAATTCTGCGCAGGACTCCACCTACCACCGGGCTGCTGGCAGAGGTAGCTCTGCCAGCCAAAGTAAACTGTAAAGTTATCTGCTAAGTCCAGCTCTCCATGCCCACCTCCTCTCAACGAACTGTGTTAACCTGGTTCAGGGAAACCTCAACATAGCCCAGGTCCAGGAACACCTGGCCCTCGCGCACCCGGACCCCTGCCACAACACCGCTAACCAGACCCCTCTGAGGATCTGTCGCTTCCACCGTTTTTCCGATCAGGGCCCCAGCCTGGAGCAGTTGTTGCTGCTGCGTCATGGTTTGCAGCTTGTCGTTCATCTGCCACATCTGCTCCAATACGCTGAGTTGGGCCAGTTGGGCGAAGAATTCCTGCCCATCCATGGGGCTCAGGGGGTCCTGGCCCTGCATCTGGGCAATCAGCAACTTCATGAACGCGTCTCGCCCAAGGCCAAGCTCATGAGTGCCCGATGTTGTCCTCGACGTTTCTGTGGATGCTGCCGCAGCGGCTGTAGCGGCTGCCATCGTGGCACGTGCCATCAGGCTCCAAATCGCATCACTCATAGGCACTCCTCCGTAGTTACCGCTGTCACTCAGAATGGGTGAGAGCCCGTCCGGAAATGGGCTCTGGCCCACCCCAGAGATATCTGTTTCAGACCCTTTCAGACAGTCACATCCAACAGCCCCTGCCGGCTGCCAACGTGGACTGCTGCCACCTCGGTGCCCACGCTATGAGAGTGAGATGTTGCGACAGCTTGTGCGGCAGGCGACCAGACCGGTCGTCCTGTGTCGCCCTGATAGCCGCCTGGCATACCTTCGGTGCTCATCTCCACAGTACACTGTCCCACAGAAACCCCCTGACTTTGCAGCGCCTGACGCAGATCTGGCAGCGCCTGGCTGACCATCTGATGTGCCTCTGTGCTCTTTACCCAGAAACATACGGCAAGCTGCTCCTGTGAGAAGTCTATCTGCGCTTGCACCTGTCCAAGAGAGGGAGGGTTCAGCTCCAGGGTAAGATGCTTGTCTCCTCTTTGCAGGGCCCGCGCCAGGCGCTCAATGAGGTACTGCTTTACCGTGTCCGCGACCTCTGCCACCTCCAGAGCTCGAGACCATTCTGCGACGGGAACCGCCTCAGCCGCGACAGCGGCTTCAATCTGGGGAGTGGGGCCATGGCTGTCTATCCGCCCCAGGGCCAGCGGTGACGCGTCTGTCGCTTGTAACCCTCTCGCCGGGCCATCGTATCCCCTTGATGGCTCAGAAGCCTGCCCTACCTTTTCAGAACTCAAGTCCACCGCTTTCTGCTCTGCCTGCTGAAGAGGGGATCTACCTGTTCCGGCATCACCACTCAGCGGGCCCAACTCCAGCCCCGCCTCCGGTGTGGGAACGAGAGGCGATGGGGATACAAAACCGGCTGGCAGTCCAGTTGGCTCTATGCCGGCCTCTGTGGCAGCAGCAACCGCAGACCTAGGTTGGGCAACGGAGCTACGGAGCACCGCCGATCCCGCGTTGACCGGCGAGGTTGCCGGCCTCCCGGACGCAGGCTTGCCGGCCACCGCGCGTGGGGCTTGCGCGTCACTCATGCTGACGACAGCGCCACCCCTGGCGGTCGCCTGTAGGGTCGAGCCACGGCGGATGTCCGCCCCTGCACCGGCCTGCCAGGCGGTCTGTCCCACAGGGTCAGGCTCACCAGCCGGGCTGCGAGGCACCACCGCCGCCCCATCGGCCTGCCGGCCAGCAACCACGGCCGCGCCAACCCCTCGAGCAGCCATACCATCGGGCACCCGCGAGCCCACCTTG
>DAOTZS010000142.1:0-24574 GCA_034434335.1 Anaerolineae bacterium | reverse complement strand
CTGGTTGTTGAACTTGATCCAGAAGCATTGCAGCAACTCTTCCGCCTGCGCGCGGGTGAGCGTCCCCTCCTCCAGCCCCTTCTTGTAGAAGGGGTACAGGTGCTGATCGAGTTTGCCAGGGTTGAAGGCATCCCAGGGGTTGAGCTCTGTGGTCACGCCCAGGTGTACGAACCAGTAGTACTGCAACGCCTCCCAGAAATCGCGCGGCGCGTGCGCCGGGACGTGCGTGCAGACCTCGGCGATGCGCTCCAGTTCCTTCTTCCTCTGGGGATCAGTCTCCTGTTGCGCCAGTTCGCGCGCCTTTTCCGCATGGCGCTCGGCAAAGCGGATCAGGGCATCGGCGCAGATGGCCATGGCCTTGAGTTCTTCCTGCTTATCATAGGCCTCTGGGTCGTTGAAGTAGTCCAGGTTGTCCAGGCTGCGCTGAATGTCCTGCTTGAAATCGAGCATCCCCTTGTGGTAGATCTTGTCATCCAGGACCGTGTGGCCGGGAGAGCGCTGTTCCATGAACTCGGTGAAGACGCCGGCCTCATAGGCCGCCTTCCATTCGTCGGTCATCTCCCGGAAGATGAGCTCGCGCATGGTCTTCCCCCGCCAGAAGGGGATGATGGTCTCTTCGTAGACCTTCCGCACCTGGGGGCTGACGGCAAAGGATATCCTTTCCCGCGCGTTGAGGATGTCCAGGTCTTCCAGGCTATGGCAGCACAGTTCGGGGTAGGTTGGCGCAGCCTTGGGGGCCGGGCCTTTTTCGCCGACGATCAGCTCGCCCTCGTTGATGCAGATCGTCTTGTGTTCCATCAAATACTTGAAGGCCAGCGCGCGGCGCATGGGCGCCGACATCATGGCGCCCGAGGTCTGCCGGTAGAACTCGGTCATCAGTTCTGCCCGCTCTGAAGAGAGGGTGGGCCTGGCCTCCAGGCTTTGCTGTCGCAAACGAGCAACTCTTTCGCTCATCGCCATGGTATCCGCCTCCTAATTCTTGTGTGCAAGCAGAATCCCTCCAGGAAAAGCATCCGCAAAGTGCTGGCAGTTCACGCAAAAGGCTGCTCGATGGAGGGGCTGGGTTGGGTGAAGAACCTGGGGCCCTCCTCTGTGATGTACATGCAGTCCTCCAACCGTATGCCAAATTCGCCAGGGATGACAATCATCGGCTCGTTGCTGAAACACATGCCCGGCGCCAGGGGCACTTTGTTGCCGCGCACCAGATGATACCACTCGTGGATGTCCAGGCCGATCCCGTGGCCTGTGCGGTGGGGCAGGCCCGGCACTTTGTAGCCCGGGCCAAAGCCGGCATCGGTGATCACCTTGCGCGCCGCCGCATCCACCTCTTCGCATGGCACACCCACCTGGGCCGCAGCAAAGGCTGCCGCCTGCGCCTCCTTCTCCAGGTTCCAGATTTGCCGCTGCCGCGGTGTAGGCTCTCCAAATACGATGGTGCGGCTGATGTCGGAATAATATCCCTCGACCGTACACCAACCGTCCATCAGCACCACATCCCCTTCCTTGAGCTGCGCAGGTTCCCTGCTGCCGTGGGGAAAGGCCGTGGCCTTTCCAAACTGGCAGCCAATGCAGCCCTCCACCCCTAACGCACGATACACCGCCACGCTGTGGGCGCGAAACTCCTCCTGCGACATCCCCTCCCTCAGCAGCGACAGGCACACCTTGTACGCCGCGACGGTGATATCCATTGCCCGCTGCATGAGCGCAATCTCCGCCGGGGACTTGATGGCGCGACAGGGGATCGTCACCGGGTCGGCGCTGACGAACTCCAGGTGCGGGGCTTCCTTGCGGATGCCATCGAAGAGGAAGAAGCGCACGCTTTCTTCTATCCCTATCCTCTCTGTGGCGATCCCCCGGTCACGGAATACCCCCACTACCAGCTTGTAGGGGCTCTCGTCCTCCTCCCACACGCGCACATCGTCGCCGAAGAGGATCATCTCCCGCAGCCTCCCCTCTTCGAAGGCAGGACAGACGTAGGCGATCTCGCCCCTGGCCGGGATAACGGCGGCCATCATGCGCTCGCTGCGCTCCCACTTGATGCCGGTGAAATAGAAGAGGCTAGAGCCAGCCTCGAGGTAGATGGCCGCGAGGCCGTTTCGGGCCATCAAGGCGCGGGCTTTCTCGATGCGGCCCTGTCGTTCCTCAACGGTGATAGGCTTTATGCCCTCCGTCATCGGTTTCAGACCAGCCAGCTTTTCTTCCAACATTGAGCTATCCTCCTATCAAGCGTTTGGCTTTTTGCTGGCCGCGAGCCATCCCCCTTCAGGGGCAGAGCGTTCACTGGCGATCTCGTCAAACGCCCTCGCAACTATCCTGGCTCCCTTCAGGCTCGGCCAGGCTGCCATCGGACCTCGATATCATAAACGTTGGCCAGACCTGTAGGCAAATCCACCGCGATCCACTCGTCCGCTCTGGAACTGAGCAGGGCGGCGAGCTTGCCGTCAATATACACCCCGTAGTCGCCCGCCGGCAGGCCAGCCAGGCGCAGGCCGGTAACGTGCTGGTCCTGTGTCCGGTTCTCCAGGGCAAAGCGGATCTGGCGCAACCCGTTGTCCACGACGATGGGTTGCTCCGCCGCGAAACCGTCCCGGTCCAGGAGCATATGCAGCCGCTGTTTGCCCCGGATCATGTGGAAGCGCTGGCGCAGGCCATCCCTGGGCATCACCTCCAGGTGGCCAGCGGCCTCCCTCAGCAGGCCACCATAGGCGAGGAGGCCAAAGAGGGGATCATCCATCACGATCGTGGCTGCCGTGCGCAGCGCAGCGGAATAGCCGATCTCGATTTCACCATCGTAGAACCAGGCCCCGCGGCGGTTTTCCTTTCGGATCCACATGGGGCCGTACTTCTCAGGGGTCATCGCCCAGCCAGAGGCGCCGTCGTTCTCTGGGCCAGGGTACCAGTAGCCGTAGTTGGTCTCTGGGGTGCCCGCGTTCATCAGCGCCCAGGAGCTCAGATAGGAGGCATAGCCCAGCCGCAGGTACGGCGCGGGGTCGCTGGCGTAATACAGGGCATAGTCCACAATCGCCCAGCCTCCCGCCTGCGACATGTAGCTCAGCGCGTAGCGTGAAGAGACGCCTCCCCGGTAGTCGCTCCCCAGGAGGTAATAGGCTGGCTCTAGCCAGCCCCGCAAGGCGATGTTGGCCTGGATCTGCCTCTCCATGAAGCGCTCAAAGTCCTCGCGCTTGACCTCGGGGTGCGAATACCACCTGTCCTTGTACTTATCGTACCACAGGTTTTCATCTGGCTCCAACGGATTCGCCAACCCGTACCTGGCGATGGCGTGCGAGGACTCGAAAGCTGTGGTGTCGAAAGGGTACTCCGAATTGAACGGATACGGGTCGTCGTAAACGAAGTATTTGACCTTTTTCTCCCACTCGCGCTTCAGCCAGTCTGCCTGCTCAGCCCGGCCTTCTTCGTACAGGGCCTGGATGAGGTCAACGATGAGCAACTCGTTGTACAGGCCCAGGGTGTAGGCCCAATATCCTCGTGCCCCTGCCGGAAGGTCATCCATGCCCGCCAGGGTGAAATGGGCTCTGGCCGTGCCGAAGGCCCGCTCCAGATAGCCATCCTTGTCCAGATACCTGGTCATGCCCGGATACAGCTTGGCGATCTGGTACATGTGGTATTCGACGGCGGCAATCTCCTCCTGGACGGGATAGTGACAGGCCAGGACACTGGGCGAAGTAAACGTTTACCATGTCAAATTACACGCCCCCCTTTGCGGCATCGCGCGTCCTGTGGTATCATCAGCATGCCCGTCAGCATACTGCGGCGGGCCACAACGAATACGCCTGACAAAGTGCCAGACGCAAGATGTGAGGTTGTCTGTACCATGCAATTTCCCCCTGAGCTGCTGAATACCGTGGGCATTATCCTGGAAGTGGTCGTGGCTGTCGTCACGGCCACCGTGGTCGCCTTCTGGATCGGGCTGGCTGTCTGGACCCTGCGCGACATCCGGGCCCGGACGCGCGATGTCTTCGCCTGGCTCCTGGCCCTGGTCCTGGTCCTCCTCACCGGCCCGGCCGGGCTCTTGCTCTACCTCCTGCTGCGCCCGCGCGAAACCCTGGCCGAGGTCTATGATCGCCAGTTGGAAGAGGAGGCGCTGCTGCGCGACATTACTGCCCGCCGTGCCTGCCCTTCATGCCAGATGGTGACCGAGCCCGAGTGGCTGGTCTGCCCTCGTTGCCGGACCGAGCTGCGGCGCTCCTGCACTACCTGCCACAGGCCCCTGGACCTGGACTGGGTGGTCTGCCCTTACTGCACTACTCCTGTGGAGGAGGTGGCGGTGGCCGAATTGCCTGCCTCCGAGGCACAACCAGAAGAGGCCCCCTCTCTCTTCGCCCCACCCGACGCGCGGGAGTGGACAGAGCCAGCCCCATCGCCGGCCGTGATGGTGCCGAAGGCGGCGATAGAGCATACCAGCGATTAGATGCCCTGCCAGGAGGTCAGGAATGGCTATCTCTCCCCCCTTCCCCGACCTGGACGAGATGCTTACCCTTATCGGCAAGGCAGGCCGGCGGCTGTCGGAGATTGAGGCCACGGAGGGCGCGGCCGGCAACATCTCCGTCTATCTGGGCTGGCCCGTGGATCCCCGGCGCAAGTTTCCCAACCTGGAGACCATTCCCCTCCCCGACCCTGTGCCAGAACTGGCCGGCTGCCGTTTCCTGGTCACCGGCTCGGGCCGGCGCCTGCGCGAGATCATCGAAGATCCCCTGGCCAACCTCGGCTTTCTAATCGTCGAGGAAGGGGGGCTCACGGCCCAGCTCTACACCTCTCCCAACCGGCTGTTCACTCACCTGACCAGCGAACTCAACTCGCACCTGGCTGTGCATCGCGATCAAATCGGGCTCACCGGCACCAATTTCCATGCCGTCATCCATGCCCAGCCTCTTCACCTGACCTATCTGAGCCATATCCCGCGCTACCAGGACAGCACCTACCTGAGCCGGCACATCCTGCGCTGGCAACCGGAGAGCATTATTAACTTGCCGGAGGGAATTGGGTTCATACCCTTCATGCTGCCCGGTTCGCCCGCCCTGATGGCTGCCACCGTCACCGCGTTGCGCAACCATCGCATCGTGGTGTGGGCCAAACACGGGGTCATGGCCCGCTCAGACGTCTCCGTGAAGCGCGCGGGGGACCGCATCGAATACGCCGAGACAGGCGCGCGTTACGAGTATATGAACCTGATCAATGGAGAAGAGGGAGAGGGTTTGACCGCCGAGGAGATCAGGGCCATTTGCGAGGCCTTTGGTGTGCAGCAGTGTGTATTCTAGGACGAGGCTTGCGCGGCGACCTGGCGCAAACCAGCCCATGTAGGGGTTGACAAGTCTGCCGATAAAGTCGGCGGGCTACTGAGCCGCGCCCCATCAATGGGACTGCGGCGCCCGGTGGAGGGTGATTGCCAGGCGCCTGCCGTAGGGGCAGGGCTTGTCCCTGCCCCAGGGCTTGTCCCTGCCCCAACAGGTATCAATTTAAGGGGCGGGCGATCGGAAATCGCACCGGGTAGCCGAAGGCATTGCCTTCGGCTACCCGGGTACGGGCGCGGCAGGGGAGGGCCAGGGTGGGGGCCAGCCTGCCGGCTCTGCAGAGGCGCGGCGGGCCCCCACCCGGCCTGCGGCCACCCTCCCCGGTACTCCCAGCCCTCGCAAGCAGAGGCTGGGAGAACGGCGGACGGAGCTGTGACCGTTAACTTGATGTCAAGGGGCGACCACAAGGGTCGCCCCTGCTGGTAAAACTTGATGTCCATGGGTGACCACAAGGGTCGCCCCTACCGATAAACTTGATGCCCATGGGCGACCACAAGGGTCGCCCCTACAGCTTTGTAGCCTGATTGCTTCAGCGTCGGTCGGGCCGACCTGAGGCCATCGTTACGTGAGTCCAAGGCTGTCGAGCTAATCTACCCTTCTCAGGAGATGAACAAATGGCACGCTTTAGCAGACTCGAAGTGCTCAACACCATCGTAAACACCGGCCTGGTGCCGGTCTTCTACCACCCAGATGTTGAAGTGGCGAAGCGGGTGGCGAAGGCCTGTGTGGCCGGTGGCTGTCGTATCCTGGAGTTTACGAACCGGGGCGACATGGCGGCTGAAGTCTTCAAGGAGCTGGCCCTCTTCCGGGCTCGGGAATTGCCAGAGCTCATCCTGGGGGTGGGCTCGATCGTTGACGAGCCGACCGCCGCCCTCTATGTGGCCTATGGGGCCGACTTTGTGGTGGGCCCCATTCTCAACGAAGCGGTGGCCCGCTTCTGCAACCGACGCAAGATCCCCTACAGCCCTGGTTGCGGCAGCGCGTCGGAGATCTCGGCGGCAGAGGAGCTGGGGGTGGAGATCGTCAAGGTGTTCCCGGGCGACTCGGTGGGGGGACCGGCTTTCGTCAAAGCCATCCTGGGCCCCTGCCCCTGGACCCGCATCATGCCCACCGGCGGGGTCGAAGCCACCCGGGAGAGCATCTTCGCCTGGTTCAAGGCTGGGGTGGCTGCCGTGGGGATCGGCTCGCACCTGATCCGTAAAGACCTGCTGGAGGCCGGGGACTACGACGCTATCAGCGCCAAGACTGCCCAGTTGCTGGCCTGGATCCGAGAGGTGCGCGGAGCGGCGCTCTTCGAGGGGGTAGAGCATGTGGGGCTGTATCCCTCCGCCGGCGCGGCCGCGGACCAGATCGCCCAGTGGTATGCTCAACTGTTTGGCTTCAAGGTGACCGAGGGGGATACGAGCTTCTTCCTGGAAGGCAGCGGCCCCGGCCGTATTGAGGTCTCAAAGCAGGCCATCACCGACCGCTGCCACGTGGCCATCCGGGTGACCGACTTTGACGCGGCCGTGGCCGCGCTGCGCAGCAAAGGGGTGGAACTGGAAGAGCCCAAGATCACGCCCACCAGCAAGGCGGTCTTCCTCAAGCAGCGCGATCCTGCTGGTAACCTGGTCCACCTTGTCTGGCGGCGATAACGCTGGTTGGCTCAGGCGCGCGGGAGAGTGAAGCAGAAGGTGGCACCCTGGCCCGGCTGACTTTCGACCCAGATGCGCCCTCCGTGGCCTTCCACGATGTGGCGCGCGATGGCCAGCCCCAGGCCGGTGCCACCTTTTGAGCGAGCGCGGTCCTGCTTGTAGAAGCGCTCGAAGATGCGGCTGTGCTCTTCCGGTGGGATGCCTGGGCCGGTGTCGGCCACGCAAACCTGCACATCCTCTCCTGCTACCTGCGCGTAAACGCTGATGATCCCGCCTTCAGGCGTGAACTTGATGGCATTGTGGATCAGGTTGTTCAGCACGCGGCCTACCTGTTGTTCATCCATCAGGGCCTGCAGCTCGTCGGGCACCACCATACTGACGTGCTGATGTTTGGCCGTAGCCTGCGGCAAGAGGTGCTCGATGCTCTGCCTGACCAGGGGCGCCAGGGGCGCAGGGACCAGCTTGAGCAACACCTGGCCCGATTCGATCTGGGCCAGGTCCATCATCTCCTGGCTCAACTGGCTCAAGGTCTGGACCTGGGCCTGGATCTGCTCGATCAGGCGCTGGCGCAGGCCGGGATCGTGGCTGCCCCCATTGCGCAGGGTCTGGGCAGCCAGGTCTATGTTCGCCAGCGGGGTACGTAGTTCGTGGGAGATGTTGGCGACGAAATCGCGTCGCGCGCGGCCCAGTCGTTGCAATTCGGTGACGTCCTCAATGGCAACAGCAGCGCCACCTGTCCCCATCACCGGCATGGCCCGGATGCGCAGAGTGCGGCCGTTGACAGCCGCCTGGCGGACGATGGGCCGATGCCCCTCCATGGCGTCCGTTACGGTCTGGTTGAGTTCCATGTCGTGGACCAGGCCGATGAACTTCTGCCCCACAGCCGGTTCCCCGGCGTTGAACATCTCCCACGCCACCTGGTTGCCCCAGACAATCTGACGGCTATCGTCCACGATCAGCAGCGCATCGAGGTTGGCTGCGCCCAACGCTTCCAGGTGGCTCAACACCCGGCGCAGTGCGCTTTCAGCTTCAGCCTTGCCCGCCAGGGCTTCTGCACGCTCCCTGGCCGCGCTCTGGACCTGCCGGCGCGCGCGGTGCAGGCGGCTCCAGGCCAGGGCCAACAGGGTCAGAGTCAGCAAGAGCAATACCAAAAGCACATACTCGCGTGCGGTCATGCTTCTCTATCCCCTTTGGAGCTGTTCAGCCCTCACCTCACTCCCGCCCCTCTCCTCTCCCGCACGCTTTTGGCGGCGGGAGAGGAGAGGGGGTAAACAAAGCGGGTTTTGCGGAGGCGGCCGAAGGCCGCCTCCGCAAAACCCCTTCCTTCTCCTCCCTCTCCCCGGTTGCAAGCCGAGGGCCACGTCTTGAATGGGAAAGGGAGGAATAGGAGGGTGAGGGCCCAAAGCCGCCTTCAGGCTTTGTAGCCTGAATATATGGCGTGTGCTGGTGGAACCACTACTGTTCAAACCGATAACCGATGCCGCGGACCGTCACGATCCGCTCAGGTTGCGAAGGGTCAGCCTCGATCTTCTCGCGCAGCCAGCGGATATGCACATCTACGGTGCGGCTGTCGCCGTAGAAATCGTAACCCCACACCCGGGTCAGCAGCAGGTCGCGCGACAAAACTGCGCCCTTATGGCGCATCAGCTCGGCCAGCAGGCTGAACTCTTTCGGGCTCAGCAGCAGCTCGCGTTCACCCAGGAAGGCCCGCCGGCTGACCAGGTTGAGGGTCAGATCACCTGAGCGCAGCTCTTCCCCCACCCGCCGTGGCCCGGCCCTCCGCAGCAGGGCGCGAATGCGGGCCTGCAGTTCGCCCAGGCTGAACGGCTTGGTCATGTAATCGTCCGCGCCGCTCTCCAGCCCCACGATTTTATCCAGCTCTCCGGTGCGCGCTGTGAGCATCAGGATCGGCACATCCGATACCTGACGCAGGCTCCGGCACACAGTAAGCCCATCCAGCTCAGGCAGCATCAGGTCCAGGATAACCAGGTCGGGCTTCTCGGCCCGCGCCCGTTCCAGTGCTGAGACACCGTCGCTGGCGGTGACCACCTGATACCCCGCGTTGCGCAGGTTGAACGCCAGTGTCTCCAGTAAAGTTGGCTCGTCATCCACCAGGAGGATCTTCTCGGCCATTCGTCCCCTGACCCGGCCCGTCATGGGCTCTCATCGGCTAGCCCAACCAACTTCCGACGCGCTTCCGCTGCCTGACCGGACACTGGCGATTTTGTTCATAGTAGGGATGCGCTGAAAGCGACTGAAGCCGCTACTACGAAGCCCACAACTTGTGCTTCTCAGGTTGCCGAGCCCAAGATGTGCGTATCGCCAGGGTCCGGTGCTTGAGCCGGCCGTTTCCAACTATAATAGATTGGCCGGCTTTCTCTATCAACCAAGTATAGCACGTCTGGAAAGGGGCCCCAAAAGATCCTGCCTCATGTAGATGGACGTGAGTTTGTCTTGCATGCCGGGCTGTGGTATAGTAAAACCAGCCTGGCGAACGGCATGGCACCCCTTGCCATCCGCTTCGGCTCTGCCAGCCAACCCGTCTTTGCCGACCCTGGATCCTGGGTCCAAGATTGTTTCATCGCTGCCCATGGCAACGTCGCCGGACACTGTCAGCACGAAACCAAACCCTGATGGCTGGGGGCCTGACCTGAGATCCTTTCAGATAGCATCAGAGCCCTCCGCACGTGCTCCCCGCGCGATTCTACCCCATGGCGGTCCCTGGTATAACGTTGCTTCCGCAGCCACCCTGACCCTCTTCCTGGCCACCCCCTGCCAGGTGGCTGTGCCTTGGGCGGCTGGCTTCCACCCCTGGTACCCACGCGCCAATCCCATGCGACATAACGGCGGCGGGACCTCCTGGGCTGCCGTGCCGGCCATCTCTGCCCTGGCTTCCCGGCACAGGGGTCCGGGCAGGAGCGTCAACAGCTATTCGAAGGTCATTTTGACGGGCAGACGCTTCGGCGGGTATAATCTTGCGCGAGGCATGCCTTACGGGGTGGCCCTTCTGAAGCTATGGTGCCTGCTATGGAGGGCGCGGCTGTTATCTCTGTTCCATCGTTTTTCAGGCGGTGACTGGAAGGACCACGCCGAGGGCTCGCCCGAGGCGTCACCCTTTTGGGGCCTGCGGCCAGTAGTCGGCCTTCGCCGACCTCTTTGGTGATGCACACATGAAAGGTGTCGGCGGAGGGGCGATCCGCGGGATCGCCTCAACTGGCACGAAGTGCCCAGGGAGGGCGATTTCCATCGGCCTGAATAGTTTCGTTTGTCCTTCGTCTTTCGTCGTCATAGGAGATCACCCGCATGAGCAACCTGGCATCTTCGCCCGGGGAGAAGCCCGGCCGGCGTACATTTCTCTCGGGCATTATCGGCCTGGTGATCAGCACTGTGGCAACCCTGGTGGGCCTGCCGGCCATCGGCTACATCGTATCGCCCGGGCTCAAGCGCCAAAACCCGGAGAAGTGGCTTACCCTGGGCCCCCTGACAAGTCTCACCCCCGGCGTTCCCACGGGCTTCCCCTTTTCTCGCAAGATCAAGGATGGCTGGGTCGAATCTACACAGACGGGCGTGGCTTATGCGGTGACCCACGATGGCCAGAATGTCAAGGTGTTTTCCAACGTCTGCACCCATCTGAGCTGTCGCGTCACCTGGAATGAGGAGCGGGGCGGCTTCTTCTGCCCCTGCCACGATGGCCTTTTTGGCCTGGATGGCCAGGTGCTGGCCGGCCCACCGCCGCGGCCGCTGGACCAGTTCCAGGTCAAGGTTGAAAACGGCCAGATCCAGATTCTGCTGGAGGCATAACGGTGGCGGAAACCCCTATCACTGAACCTGGCCGGCTGCAGGCCATGCTGGAATGGCTGGACGAGCGCGCCGGGCTGCGGACGATCTGGAAGACCGTCTTCGCCCGCACCGTGCCCAGGACAAACTGGTTCTATACCCTGGGCAGTGCCACCCTGATCCTGGGCATGTTGCAGGGCATCACGGGCATGCTGCTGACCATCTATTACGTTCCCACCCCCGATCACGCCTACGATAGCATCCAGTACATCATGAATGAAGTGGCCTTTGGCTGGCTCATCCGTGGGCTGCACCATTGGGGGGCCACGTTGCTGATTATCACTGTCTTTCTACACATGCTGCGCACCTTCTACATGGGTGCCTACAAGTACCCGCGCGAGCTGACCTGGCTCACGGGCGCGCTGTTGCTCCTGATCGCCCTGGTCTTCGGCTTCAGCGGTTACCTGTTGCCCTGGAACCAGAAGGCCTATTGGGCCAGCTCGGTGGGCACGAGCATTGTCGGTGCAGTGCCAGGGATCGGGCCGCTCCTCTTGCGCATCGTGCGCGGGGGCGAGGAGATCGGCGCGGTGACCCTGGCCCGTTTCTACAGCCTGCACATCTGGTGGATGCCGCTGGCCGCTCTGCTTCTGATCGGCGTTCACCTCTACCTGGTGATCAGGATCGGGATCACTGCGCCGCCCGAACGCGATGAGTGAGCAGGGAGTGAGCCGTGAACCAGGAAGAAAAGCAGCACTATTGGGAGCGCTACAGAGAGAAAAAACAGAATGGCGAGCTCTTCTGGCCTGACACCGTAGCCAAAGACGCGGTCGTCTCCCTCATGATCTTCGTGTTTTTGCTCGGGCTGGCCATCTTCGTGGGCGTGCCCAACGAGCCGCCGGCCAACCCGGCCGATACCTCCTACATCCCCCGGCCCGAGTGGTATTTTCTGTGGGTTTTTCAGTTGCTGAAATACTTCCCGGGCCGGCTGGAGGGAGTAGCCATCACCGGGCTCGCCATACTGATCGCCTTCGGCCTGTTTGGGCTGCCGTTTTTCGACCGTAGCCCGAAGCGCCATCCGCTGAACCGGCCTGTGGCGACCGCGGTCATGTCCGTCATCGTGGTTGCCATGATCCTCCTCTCCATCCAGGCTGTGGTCACCACGCCGCCCCAGGCCAAGGCGATTGACCTGGGCGCCGACCTGGCCAGCCGCATTGAGGCCGGCGGCAAGCTCTTCGCCGAGCACTGCGCCGGGTGTCATGGCGAGAACGGCGAGGGCGCCGAGATCGCCAGCCGGCCGGGCGACTATACCGACCCGCTCAACTCGGAAGACTTCCTGGCCACCCGCTCGCGCGAGACCATCTTCCAGGTGATCAGCTTTGGCCAGCCCGGCCTGGGCATGCAGGCATTTGGGCTTCCCTACGGCGGCAAGCTCACCGACCAGGAGATCCGGGCCATTGTGGATTTCATCCAGGCCTGGTATGTGCCGCCGGAAGAGGAGGAGGCCGGGCCTGAGCTGGCCTTGATCGAAACCCCCAGCTTTGCCCAGCACGTGAAACCGATCCTGGACAAGCGCTGCGCCAGTTGCCATAGCCGGCGCGTGAAGGGTGGCTATAGTGTGGCGGATTACGACAAAGTCCTTCATAGCGGCGACCATGCGCCGGTCATCATCCCCGGCGACGCGGCTGCCAGCATCCTGGTCCAGATGTTGCGGGGGATTAAGACCGAGGCCGGCGGCCTCATGCCCCCCAGCCGGCCTCTCAAGGAGGACCAGATTCAGCTTATCGAGCGTTGGATCAACCAGGGCGCGCAGGACAACTGACGCCGCCCTGGTCGCTGCCGAGGGGGAAACCATGAGCAAACTCTCCCGTGTCACCCTGTTGCAGGCCCTTGCTTATCGCGGCGGGCTGCCGATGGTTGCCTGGCTGCTTCACCGCATCAGCGGGCTGGGCATTGTCTGCTTTGTCTCCATGCATGTCGTGGCGGCTTTCTTTCTCTATGCTGCAGGGGGTGTGACTGGAACCGTTGCCAACGCACTGACCGATTTCTATGAGTCTGTCCCCATGCAGATCTTCATCCTGTTTGCCATGCTTTACCATGGGATCAATGGCCTGCGCATCATCATCCTCGACATGTGGCCGGGACTGATGCGCTACAACCGCGAGGCCATGTGGGTGCAATGGGCGCTGTTTCTCCCCATGTTCCTGCTGCCGGCGATCCTGATCATCCTGGGGGTGAAGGTATAGGGCCGCTTCCAATTGTCGCATCACAGTCAGGGGGTGCCAATGGCGATCTACATGAACGCGCTGCATAAGACGCGGCCTGGCGCTGAGACTCCGTCTCGGCTCCGGCCAGGGTTTGAAATGTACGCCTGGTTTTTCACCCGGGTGACCGGTGTGCTGTTCCTGCTGATGGGGGCTTTCAACCTGGTTTATGCCAACCTGGCCGGCGGGCGGGGTCATCTGGATGCCGGCGCGCAGATGCGCTGGGCCTTTTTCCCCATCTCTTTCCATGTGGAGTCCACCTCGGTCGAGGTGACCCCCAACTTCGCGAACCCCTTCTGGCAGGTCTACAGCTTCCTGCTGATCACCCTGGCTGCCACCCACGGCCTCAACGGCGTACGGGTGATCCTCGAAGACTATGTCCGCCGGCCGCTGTTGCTGGTCTGGCTGAGGGCTCTGCTGGTCGGGTTCTGGCTCTTCGTGCTGATGGCGGCAGCGTACCTGATCTGGGGGGTTTAGCCCTGCGGGGGAAGGAGTGTTCCTGGCATGTTACACCGCTTTGATGTGATTGTTGTGGGAGCAGGGGGCGCGGGATTGATGGCCGCGCTGTATGCCTCGCGTAGCGCGAAAACCGCAGTTATCAGCAAGCTGTATCCCACCCGCTCGCACACTGGCACCGCCCAGGGTGGCATCGGCGCCGCGCTGGGCAATATGGAAGAGGACCATCCCGAATGGCATGTCTTCGACACCATCAAGGGGTCCGACTACCTGGCGGACCAGGACGCAGTGCAGGCGATGTGCTTCGAGGCCCCGCGGGTGGTGTATGAGCTGGAGCACATGGGCCTGCCCTTCGACCGCACCCCTGATGGCCGCATCGCGCAACGGCCCTTTGGCGGCCACACCAACAATATCACCAAACAACCGGTGCGCCGGGCCTGCCACGCCGCCGACCGTACCGGCCACATGATCCTGCAGACCCTTTACCAGCAGTGCATCAAGAACAACGTGGTCTTCTTCGACGAATTTCAGATGATAGACATGCTGGTGAGCGATCGGGGTGAGATGGCCGGCGTGGTGGCAGTGGATATTGACACGGGCGAGCTGCACACCTTCCACGCCAAGGCCACCGTCTTCGCCACCGGCGGCTTTGGCAGGATCTGGAAGATCACATCCAATGCCTACACCTACACCGGCGATGGGGCTGCGGTGGCCTATCGGCATGGCATCCCGCTGGAGGATATGGAGTTCTTCCAGTTCCACCCTACAGGCATCTACAGGCTGGGCATCCTGATCACCGAGGGGGTGCGCGGGGAGGGAGGGGTGCTGCTCAACAAAGACGGCTACCGCTTCATGTACGACTACGCGCCCACAGCCAAGGACCTGGCCTCGCGCGACGTCATCTCTCGCGCCATGTACCTGGAGATGCGCGCGGGACGGGGTATCAATGGCCAGGACTACCTCTACCTGGATGTGCGGCCTGAGACGGTCAACTACTATTTCGAGAAGGACGGGGTCAAGAACCCCGATGGCACCCCGCGGCGGGTAACGGCTCAATACCTCCAGCAGAAGCTGCCCGATATCGCGGACTTCTGCCGCACCTATCTGGGGGTGGATCCTCTGAAGCAGCCGATACCGGTGCAGCCGACAGCCCACTACGCCATGGGCGGCATCCCCACCAACATCCGCGGCCAGGTGGTCGTGGATGCTCGCAACACGCCCATGCCCGGTTTCTACGCGGCTGGCGAGGTGGCCTGCGTCTCAGTCCACGGCGCCAACCGCCTGGGCACCAATTCGCTGGTGGACATCCTGGTGTTCGGCAAATGGGCGGGCCAGGATGCGGCAGCCTACGCGGCCGGGGCCGATTGGCCGGCCCTGCCCCCCGACCCTCAGGGCCCGGCCCGGGACGAGCTGGAACGCCTGCGCACGAACAAGGGGGGCGAATCGGCCGCCGACATCCGGGCCGAGATGCGCAGCCTGATGATGGACAACGTGGGGGTGTTCCGCACCGAAGAACTGCTCTCCGAGGCAGTGGTCCGGCTGCGGGAACTTAAGGAGCGCTACCGCCATATCACCATTATGGACAAGGGCAGACGCTGGAACACAGAACTGCTCGAAGCCTGGGAACTCGGCTGCCTGTTGGACCTGGCAGAGGTGACGGCGGTGGCAGCCCTGGCCCGGAAGGAGAGCCGGGGCGCGCACGCGCGCGAGGACTATCCCCGGCGGGACGACCAGAACTGGCTGAAGCACTCCCTCGCCTTCCGCCGCGATGATGGCCAGATCGTGTTGGACTATAAGCCGGTGACGTTGGGGCTCTATCAGCCTCAGGCGAGGGTCTATTAGCGCAGGGGGCAGCCATGAGAGTGCGGGTCAAGATCCGACGCTTTAATCCCGAACGCGATCGCAAGCCTTATTGGGCCGAGTATGCTGTGGAGGCCGAACCCACCGATCGGGTGCTCGACCTTCTGGTGAAGATCAAGGATTATCAGGACGGCACCCTGGTCTTTCGGCGCTCCTGTGCCCACGGCATCTGTGGCTCCGATGCCATGGTGATCAACGGCCGCAACCGCCTGGCCTGCAAGGTGCTCGTCAAAGATGTGGGGGATCAGGTTGTGGTGGAGCCGCTGCGTGGCCTGCCGGTGATCAAGGACCTGGCGGTGGACATGGAGCCGTTCTTTGCCCACTATCGTGCCATCATGCCGTACCTGATCAACGACGATCCGCCGCCCTATACTGAGCGCCTGCAAAGCCCCGAGGCGCGCGAGCGCTACGACGACACGACCAAGTGCATCCTGTGCGCGGCCTGCACCACCTCGTGCCCCAGCTTCTGGGCCAACGAAGATTATCTGGGCCCGGCCGCCATCGTCCAGGCCCACCGCTTCATCTTTGACGACAGCGATCATGGCGCGCAGGTGCGGCTGGCCATCCTGAGCGACAAGGATGGTGTCTGGCGCTGCCGCACTATCTACAACTGCGTGGATGCCTGCCCGCGCGAGATTGATATTACGAAGGCCATCGGTGAGGTGAAAAAGGCGCTCTTGTTGGCCGGCCTGGGCTGAGAGGATGCCGGTCAGCTCAGCCACAGATTGAGCACTGCACCGCCTCCGCCCTGCGCTTCGTATACCGTCGAGCCTTCGACCAGTGTGGCGCAGCCGGCATGGGCGTCCAGGTCCCATAGCTCCCCACGCAAGAAGACGTTGATGCCGCAGCGAGCCCCTGCCGATGCCATCCTGCCCGCCAGCGCGTATTTACGCCACGCCTGCGCCTCGCTCAGCACTCCCACATCGCGAGTATCCACATCGGCTGGCGCTGGCCATCCGTCATAGCCGGCCCAAGGCCCTGCCCACTTTTGGGGCGTGACCCCGTCCGAGGGCACGGCGATCAGCTCGACCCCTTGCGCGGCCAGGCAGGCATACGGTTCCGGATACCAGGAGTCGGCACAGATCAGCACGCCCAGCCGGCCGGCAGGGGTGTCGAAGACGGGCAGCTCGGCCACGGGGGCTGCGGCGGTGAACGACTGCTCGGCGCGGATGGGGAAGGCCTTGCGCACCAGGCGCGCCTGAGCCAGGCCATCCGGCCGGTACACGGCCGCGCTGTTATAGAGCGGCCCCTTCCCCGCCACTACTACCCCGTTCTCCACCCCTGGTGATGGCAACACTATCGAGCCGGCGACCATCGTCACGCGGTATTCCCGGGCCAGGCGCGCGAAAACGGCATGGTAGGCACCGGCCATGGCCGGCGCCTTGAGGCGAAAGATGCTGGCCACCACCCTATCTTTCTCTCGGCTGGCCAGATACGCCCTGGCGAAGCGCAGTGGGTGGCTGAGCAACATGGCCTGGATAGCAGCACGGATGGCAGGCGCCCCCCATACCTTCTCCCCTTCACCGGCCACCACCAGCCACGTGCCAATATACTCCGGCCAGACGACAATGGTCTGCTCGCTCAGCCACCCGCGCTGCCCGGCTATGTTGAGATAGCCGCTGAGGCGCGCGTGGAACGCCTCAGCCGAGGCATAGTCCGAGGCCAGCATGTACGGCTCGATGCCCAGGAGGTTGCCTCGCTTGCCTTTGGTGCCGAACTCGGCGATCTGGGTCAGGTGCAGGTTGGAAGGTGTGGCCATGGTGGGTGGCAGGTGCTCTGGGTTGGGAGCTCACGCCTTGAGCGCGCCAGCCGTGACCCCCTGGATATAGTACTTCATGCCGAAGGTGAACAGGATCAACAGGGGCACGACCGATACTGCGTACCCTGCCATCTGACCCCCGATGTCCACCACGCCCCACTGGTTCACGAACTGGCGCAGACCCACCCCCACGACCTGAATGGCCGGGTTGGTGATCGTCACCAGGGGCCAGATGAAGTCGTTGTACGTGCCCACGAAGTGCATGATGGCCAGGGTGATGAGGATCGGCCAGCTCAGCGGCAGCGCCACGCGGGCATAAAGCTGGAGCTCCGAAGCGCCGTCAATCCGGCCGGCCTCGAACAGCTCCTGGGGCAGGGTGGCAAAGAAGCTGCGACAAAGCAGGATGCCGAATACCTGGCCGCCGGCCGTCCAGGGCAGGATCAGGGCCCAGGGGGTGTCCAGCAGGCCGAGCTGCCTGACCAGCACAAAGGCGGGGATCAGGGTGAGGACGCCGGGGATCATGAGCAGGGAGAGGATGGCGACATAGATGACCTCTTTGCCCGGAAAGCGATGCCGCGCGAACACATAGCCGCTGAGCGAGGAGAGAAATACGACCGCCAGCACAGATGCCGAGCCGAACAGGAGCGAGTTGAAAATGTAGCCGCGCATCGCCCGCCAACCCAATGTATAATTCTCCCACAGCGGGGGCCGGGGCAATGCCCAGAACTGGGTGAAGATCTGCCCGCGGTTTTTGAGCGAGGTCATCAACATAAAAACCACCGGCACGAGGGTCAGGAGCAAAAGGAGCAGCAATACCAGGACGATCGCCACCTGCCCCACGCGGCTGGCACCGGCGCTGCCAGAGCTGAAATCCATCTCCTGGCGCCGCGCTTTGCGATAAGCAGACCAACGTGTGCGCCATGTCTGCACCATCATTTGCCTCCTGGCGTCCTTCCAATTGTAAGGGCTTCCCCGCTCAAGGCCTGGCACCTCCGAAAGTGCCAGGTACTTTCTCGGTAACTATTCAGGCCGATTGAAATCGCCCCTCCTGGGCACTTCGTGCCGGGTGTCGGCAGAGGCCGACACCCTTCATGTATGCATTATGAAAGAGGTCGGCGAAGGCCGACCTCTGGCCGCAGGCCTAAAAGGGTGACGCCTCGGGCGAGCCCTCGGCGTGGCCCTTCCAGTCACCGCTGAATGATTGGCTTCCATCAGGCCTGATACTCCGTAGCCGAGCGGACGTAGCGCAGGTTCAGGATCGTGCCACCCAGGATGATGATAAACAAAACGGTACCGATGGCCGAAGCCAGCCCAAAGTTGCTGAAACGCATAGCCTGATAATAGAGCTCCAGTGCCGGCGTGTAGGTGGCATTATATGGCCCGCCTTCCGTGGTCAGGAAAACGATGGCGAACTCCTGCATGCCGTTGATGAAGCCCAGGATCAGCAGGAGCTTGATCTGGCCGAGCAGCAGGGGCAGGTCGAGGTTCCAGAAACGGCGCAGGCTGCCGGCCCCGTCCACCTTGGCGGCGTCGAACAGTTCGACCGGGATGGAGATCAGGCCGCCGTAATAAAGCAGCAGCGCAAAGGCGCTCACCCAGGGGAAACCGATGAAGACGATGGACCAGATGGCCGTCTTGGGATCGCCCAGCCAGGCCTGGGGCTGCTGCATGTTCATCAACCCCAGCAGGGCCAGGGTGTTGTTCAGGAGCCCGATGTTGGGATCGAAGATGTTGCGCCAGATCAGGATGATGGCCACGCCCGGCACCACGATGGGGAAAATGAACAGGGAGCGCAGCCAGTATTGCAACGGCCGCGAACGCAGGTGAAAGAGCAGCTCGGCTACCAGCAGGGGAACCGTCAGCACTTTGATGTAGCCGGTGACGATCAGGATGATGGCGTTGACGATCCCGCGGCGCAGAAACTGGTTGTAGAGGAGGGCCTGGAAGTTCTCCAGCCCTATCCAGCGCGTCTCAATGCCGGGATTCCATTTGGTGAAGGAATGGAATAGCCCCGAAAGGGCAGGGTAGTAGTTGAAAGTGAGGAGCAGCCCCACGGTGGGCAGCAGGAGCAGATAAGAGCCGCGCGCCCGCCATACCTCACGCGCCAGCCGACGTGGGCGGGCCCCATGCACCTCCCAGGCGCGCCGGCCTGAAGGGGTGAGGCGCAGAAACGCGATGAGGCCGGCCAGGAGGGCAATGGCGATCACCGTGATGAAGATGGTCCTGATGCGTGCCGCCTGCACCTGGGCTGCATACCCGGCCGCGGTCTGGCGTACACTGAATCCCAGGACGGTCCCGTCATCCGAGCCCACCACCAGGGTGCTGCCGTCTCCGGAAAGGGCTACGGCATGCACGACATCGCTGGTGGGGGACCTGCTCAGCAAGGTGCCCTTTTGGTCCAGCAGGTAGTAGTGCTTGTCGCGGGCACCGAAGGCCACCTGCTGTCCATCGCCGGAGATGGCGGCCGTCTCCATCACTCCCTCGGCCTCGTAGCTCCAGAGCACCGTGCCGTCATCCCCCCTCAGCAGATAACCCTTTCCGGATTCGTCGCTGACAGCCACCAACCCCCCATCGCGGGTGAGCGCCACCCTGGTGATCACACCATCTACCTGTTGCTCCCACAGTTGCCGGCCCTGGGGGTCAAAGGCCCGGATGCGGGCATCGCGCGAGCCGAACACCACGCGCTGGCCATCGGCGGAGATCGCCACGGCCGTGGGAGGGGTGTCGAACTCGTGCTGCCACACATCGTTGCCGGCCCCGTCCAGGATCCAGACCAGCCTGGATTTGCGTGGCACCAGGCCGATCAGGCTGCCATCGCCTGACATGGCGGCCGCGACCAGGGCAAAATCGAAGTCTTTCTTCCAGAGTAGCTGGCCAGCGCCGTCCAGGAGGAGGGCACTGCGGCTCTCCGTGGCGGCGATGATGCGCTGCCCATCCTCGCTCATGCCCAGCCCCAGCACGGTGCCCCCCGTATCATAGCGCCACACCTCTTCCCCCCGGCGATTTATATAGAGCACCAGGCCCTCTCGTGTGCCGAGGGCAATGTACTCGCCATCCGCGGAGACCGCCGCCGCGTGGACCACGCTGCCGGCCGCGAAGCGCCACCCCGGAGCCTGCGCCCCGGCCCGCGCAGGGAACAGGGCAACCAGGACCAGGATCAGCAGGGTCAGCAGGCCGGGTGCGGTTCTGCGGCCCGGCCTGGCTGCTGAGAGATGTCCTCCACGCATTTTGTTACCTGCTGTATACCGACAGATTTTCTACCTTACCCACATCAGAGCAATAACGATGGGCCATGCGAAGGAATGGGGTTTTGTGGGTGGCCAAGCCACCCACAAAACCCCACTGAGCGCTTCCGCTACTCTACCTGTTGATCGGCTTCTTCTCCGGATGGGCCAGGTCGTCTTCGGTCAGCTTCATGTGCTCGAGCAGGCCCTTCCACAGGTCAGGCCGGCGCAGTACTTCATCGTACTTCTCGATGTAGGTGTCCAGGTCGATCTGATTGGTGAAGTACTGTTGGGCCAGGCTAACCCACTCGCGCACCATGGGCTGATAGTCGGCAATGCCCCGGGAGAAGGCGCTGCCGGCCGTCGTCTTCTCGGTGTTGCCGACCGGCTTCAGGTTCTCGAACTTGGCAGCCATCTCCGGCGGCATCTCCACACCCTTGACGATGAACGGTCCAACCAGCCCGCCCTGGGGGTTGTTGGGATCCATGTTGGTCTGCACGTAGATGCCGAAGCCCTCGGGGCTGGTGACGAACATCAGGAAGTCGATCTCCAGGTCGTTCTGCTTGGCCGACTTCTTGGGCACGCTCCAGAAGCCGACCGGCCACTCGATGGTGCGTTGCCACGGGCATTTGGCCTCTGGCGCGGTCATCTTCGGGTTATCAAAGGTGCCGAACTCGAACGGCTGGATGGTCTGGAAGCTCGGATCGGGTGTGGGCGTGGGTTCGCCCTCCTTGACCGTGAAGAACTTCCCTGTGCGCAGGTTGTTGATGTCCTTCTCGAAGTGGCTGATCATCCAACCGCCGTCGAGCCAGAAGAGAGCCTTGCCCGACAGGAAGAGGGAGTAGGCGGTCTGGCCGTTGACACCGGTCCAGCCGGGTGGCAGGTTTTCGGGCGTCAGGACCTTCTTGAACTCGCGCATCAAGGCCCGGTATTCGGGGTCCTTGGGCCCGATCTTGCCTTCCTGGAAAGCCAGGATCCAGCGCACCGGGTTCTGATGGACGCGGTTGCCGTCGTCGTAGTGGCGGTCCTCCTGCCAGTTAGCGGGCGGGAACTTGTCGTCCACCCCCACCTCGTAGCACCAGTCTCCTGGCTGGCAGCGGCTCAGCTCCCACTTGTCGGGCGTGCAGTAGAAGCCGTCCTGATACATGCGGGCCAGCCAGCCGATGCGCATCTCCCAGAATTCCTGGAAGTCGCCGCCGATGGAGAAGGGGATATAGCCCGCCTCCCTGGCCTTGGCCATCCACGCGGCCAGTTCATCCCAGGTTTGGGGTGGCTCGGTCATGCCGATCTTGGCCGCGATGTCCTTGTTGTAGAACCAGATGATCTTGACCATCTCGAGGCTCAGGTGGTAGAGCTCGCCGGTGGTCGGGTCACGCGACAGGAACATCACGTCCTGGTCGAAGCTCTCGCGCCACGGTTTGCCGTTGTTGTAGGGGTTGGGCTTGTCCAGGTAGTCTTCCAGGTTGACGAACTTCTTGGCGGTGATCAGGTCGGCCACCACGTTGCCGTTCACCAGGGAGGGACGCGGCTCCCCGCCGGCGAACTGGGTGCGGATCCAGTCCTGGTAGCCCTCGCTGGGCTTCAGCTCCACCAGGCACTTGACTTTGGGGTTCTTCTGCATGTAGGCGTCGCAGAGCGCCTGCCAGGTCATGGTGTTCTGACTCTGGAGGCTGACGACCACCTCTCCCTCCCACTCCTTGGCAGCGGGCTTGGGGGCTTCAGCCGGCTGGGGTGTCTCGGCCGGCTTGGCAACTTCGGCAGGTTTCGGGGCTTCGGTCGGCACGACGGGTTGGGCGGGGGCCGGCACGCAGGACGCCAGAACCATGGCGACCATCATGGCCCCGGCCAGTAACGACCACAACATCTTGCTGCGCTTCATGGGAACACCTCCTTAGGCAATTATCCACCACAGGACAGAGCCAGCATTACACGAGGGGAAGCACGGCAGCTTCCCACCAGCCCTGGCGGCGAAGTAGTCAAGGCGGGCTGCACAAGGCTTGAGGATTTCTTTGCTCTCCATCACCTCCCTTCTGCTCACGCGGCTGGAGCCGGTCCCGTAGACCCGCGCACCACCAATTGTGCGGGAAGGCGAATATGCTGGGGAGGGCGTTCCGGGTCGTGCAGGCGGGCGAACAACAGGCGAGCGGCGGTGGTTCCCATCTCTTCGGCATTGACCCGCACAGTGGTGAGGGGCGGGCATAAATAGGCGGCCACCTCGATGTCGTCGAAGCTGGCCACCGAAACCTCTGCTGGCACCCGCAGGCCCAGGTCGGCGGCCGCGCGCAGGGCGCCGATGGCCAGCAGGTCGTTGATCACGACGATAGCGGTGGGCCTTGGTTGGCGCTGCAGCAGCCGCCAGCTCGCCTGGTAGCCGTCGTCCAGCGCGCTGCCGCAGCGCTCGATCAAGGTTTCGTCCACGGGCAGGCCGTGGTCATGTAGAGCCGACTGGTACGCGGCCAGCCGATCCGCGCCCAGCTCAGGTGTGGCGACGCCGAGTACCAGCCCAATGCGCCGGTGCCCCAGCTCGAGCAGATGAGCCATGAGCTGGGTGGCTCCCTGGCCATGGCTGGGCAGCACGGTGTCCATATCCTGTGCAGCGCTTCCCAGGAGGACGAGGGGGCTGCGCGGGCGGATCAGGGCCCTGGCTTCTTCGAGGAGGGTGGTGGGATAGGTAAGGAGCAGGATCAGGCCATCAATGCGGCGTCGTAGCAGCGCACGCACGCATTCCCGTTCGCGCTCTGGGTTGAGAGAGGTGCTGTTGAACAACAGGTCATAGCCCTGGCTGGCAACCTCTTCTTCCACGCCCCGCACGATCTGCCAATAGTGGGGGTTATGCAGGTCGGGAATCAGCAGCCCGATGGTTCTGGTGCTCCCGCGGCGCAGTGACTGCGCCGATGCGTCGGGTTGATAGCCCAAACGTTCGATCGCTTGTAGCACCCGTTGGCGGGTCTCTTCGGTGATCGAGATGTCATCCTTGGCGCGGCCGCTGATCACATAAGAGACAGTAGCTCTGGAGACGCCGGCCAGGCGGGCGACATCGGCCTGAGTAGGGCGTTTCATAAGAGATACCCGTCGCGCTAACCTGAAAACAGCCGCCGGATGGGCCGGGCACCTAAGAGGTGCCTGGCCAGCGAGCGCTGCTCGTTACGTCGAAAAAGCCAACTGAGTGCTGTGCCCTGGCAGAGGAGAATGAACAGCAAGCAAGGGACGAGGGCCACTTGCACGTGTCACGTTACACGTATAATAGCACGGAGCGGGCAGGATGTCAATACCCAATTTGCCCGTTGGCGCGCCTCTTTTTGCTGTCCGGAGCTATGCAGGGGTGTTCACCTGTCCAGGAGGCGGCTGAGGTAGGTGAAGCCGATCAGAACAGCCAATAGCACGGCCAGCGCGGCCAACGCGAAGACCGGCCCGCGCCAGGCCAGGGTTAGCACCCAGACGGGGATGGTGATGAAGAGGACGGTGAGAAATCCGCAGCCGAGCTCCCGCACAGCCGCGGCGATCTTGTGCCGATTACGCCACACGTTGAGGTCTCTGTCTTTCTTATTCCTCGTCCCATCCTTCTGGGGCGGCAGGCAGCTCGACGTGCACCACTTCGCCATGCAAATTGATCACAACCCTGAACCCGAGCATACCTAACCACTGACGTGCCTCAGGCGGCAGGCCGTGTTCAAGGACCTGATCCAGGTTGATGTTGGCCAGGGTAGCGTCCACCATGGCCTTGGTGAAGAGGTCGTCCTGGCCCAGGAGCCTGAGCATGGCTTCCGCAGCCTCATCCCGGTGGGCAGAGATCTGCTCAACAAACTGCTCGAGCACGGCGCGGTCCACGGTGCGGGCCTCAATGTGCCTGCGGAAACCCTGGTAATCCACGACGTAGTATGAAGTGCTACCGATCCAGGTAACCGGCACCGGTTCGCCGTCTTCTGTTACGACAAGCCCCTCGAAATACGCCATCTTTCCTCCCCATCCTCTCGTTACCGCTCGTCTGGTTCATGCAGGCTGATTATACCACACGGCCGCCAAACAGGCGTCTTTTGGGGAGGCGATCCTGAAGGTACGCGGTTGGGTGGCAAAATGAGCCCCTGGCCGCAGGCCAAGGGCCACGCCCCGAAGGGGAAAGGGGGTGAGGGGCAGCGAAGGCCCGAGGGAGCTGAAAGTGGTAACCAGTTTTGAACCATCCCTGCAGAATCGTTGAGACTTTTGTCATATCGCCCTTGTTCAGAATGTGTTAGTATTTGCTCTACGCTTGAATCACGATGATTTACAAATTGTTCTCTGCTGGTAACTATTCAGG
>DAOTZS010000141.1:0-9900 GCA_034434335.1 Anaerolineae bacterium | reverse complement strand
GCGCGCCCACGTCTGAGCCAGATGAGCGCCGCGGCCAGGGGGAACACGAAAAAGTTGTTGTAGGAGATCCGTATCACTCTGAACCCGTGGCGTGTCAGCCTGGCCCGGAGCCCTGCCACAGTGTAACGGCGCTGGTGCAGGTTGATTACGTCGTTCTGGCTCCACAGCCACATGAAGGCCGGCACGGTCACCAGAAGCCGTCCAGCCTGTTCGTGGCGGCCGGGTCTGGCGCTACGCAGCACTCGCCAGCACTCGGCAAAGACCCGTTCCTCCTCTGGCACATGCTCCACCGTGTCCAGCAACGCTACCAGATGGAATGTCTCGTCGGGAAAGGGCAGGCTCTCAGCCCTGCCCAGACACGCGGCCAGGCCCCGGGTGCGTGCCACGGCCAGCGGCCGCGCGTTATTGTCCACCCCTATCACCCGCCCGAAGTGGCCCAGATGATGGGCCATATTGGCTGCCCCGCAGCCAACGTCCAGGATGGTGCGTTCCTGGCCAGGGCCCAGGTGGCGGTCGAGATAGGCCAGGATCGCCCGGGTGCGGCTGGCAAACCACCAGTGATGGTCTTCGGCAAGCAAGGTGAGCATTGGGGTGGCGGGCATGGGATCAGGCTCCTGGTGTGAGTTGAGAGGCTGCGGGCCCCCTGTCCAGTGCCGGCCCTGGCTGAGGCTGAAAATGGTCGCGCAGGAGGCGGCGGGCGGCCAGTAGTACACGCTCAGGGGCAATGGCAGCCATGCAGCGATGCTGAGCCAGGGTGGCCGGCGGCCAATCCAGCCGATGGCAAGGCGCACAGGTCCACTCACTGGCGATGACGATGTGCCGGCCTGGCTGGCCCCAAGGGCCAAACCGCTCGGCGGAAACTGGCCCGTGGAGGTGTACGGTCGGTGTGCCCATGGCCACCGCCAGATGCAGCGGTCCGCTGTCAGAACCCAATACCAGGGCGCAGCGCTCCTGGAGCGCGGCTAGCTGCCCCAGGGTGGTCTGCCCGGCCATATCGAACACGGGCTGCGCTACAGCCGATGCAATGGCTGTCGTCAATGAGCGCTCGGCCGCGCTGCCGGTCAGGACGATCTGGGCCTGGTGCGAGGCGATCAGGCCGGTGGCCACCGTAGCCCAGGCAGCCGTCGGCCATTGCTTAACCTCTGCACCCGCGCCGGGATGGATGGCCACCAGGGGGCGGCCCGGGTCAATCTCATGTTGAGCCAGCCAGCTCCTGGCCCAGGCCCGCTCCTCGGGTTGGACTGCAAAGTAGAGCGGTCCCAGCCTCAGCTCGGTGTTGGGTACCAGGCGGGCCAGCAGGCGGCCGTTCTGCTCCACTTCATGATGGTGGGGAAAATAAGGGAGCCCCTCGGTCAGGAAAGGTTCTGTCTCGGGCCAGAGGTAGCCAATGCGGCGGGGTATGCCGGCCGCGGCGGCCAGCCATGCTCCCCACCAATGGTCATAGCGCAGGGTCACCGCCGTGTCGTAACCCTGAGGCCGGAGATCTCCTGCCACCTGGTACAGCAAGCGGTAGGGTGCCAGAAGCCCGCTTTTGGGTTGGCGCTCGAAGCCCGGGAAAGGGCAAATGCGGATCTCGTCGGCATAGGGGTTGTTGCGGAGCACGTCGTGGCCCCACGGCCCCACCAGCAGGGTGATCTGTGCCTGCGGCAGCGCCTCTCGCAGGGCACGTAAAGCCGGTGTCAGGAACAGGAGGTCGCCCAGGTGGTCTGGCCGGATGAGCAGGATTTTGCGCGGAGGGACGGGCTGGGCAGCGTGGCGCCGGTATAATCGCCCGCTGAAGCGCAGGAGGGCCAGCCGGATGGTTTGCCGGCGTGTCCGGGCCTGATAGTTCGCCGGTAACGGGAAACCATTCATGGGTACAGCTTCTCCAGGCGCGGCAGAATGGCACCCCAGCCGAAATGGGCTTCGACAAAGGCACGCGCGGTGCGCCCCAGGGCTTCAGCCTGCTGATGGTCGTGCAGCAGCTCGATCACCGCGGCCGCAAAGGCGGCCGGCTCGTCGGCCAGGCGCACCTGGTGACGGTCCTCGAACGGGAAGCCATCACAGCCCAGGTGGGTGGAGACAATAGCTCGGGCCATCGCCATCGCCTCTAATACCTTCAGGCGAGTGCCGCCACCGATGCGCAACGGCACTACGTACACCGCAGCCCCCGCAATGTAGGGCCGGACATCGGGAACGCGGCCAGTCAGGATAATGGCGGGATGGCCGGCCAGCCGGGCAAGGCGGGCGTGGGGTTGCTGCCCCACCACATAGAAGCGGACATCAGGCACCCGGGCCAGGATCAAGGGCAGCACCGCCTCGGCGAACCAAAGCACGGCATCCACGTTAGGCCGATAATCCATCTTGCCGGTGAAGACCAGGGCATGAGGTCCCATGCCTGGCTGTGGCGAGACAGCATCTGGCCGGTAGAAGGCCAGGTCCACTCCATTAGGCACAACGGTGACTTCCAGGCCCGGCACCAGGCGCTGCAAGGCGTGGCGGTCGGCATCCGAGACGGCGATGACATGATCGGCGGCCTGGCAGATACGGCGCTCGTAGGCAGCCAGCTTGCGCCATTGGATCAGCGAATAGAAGGCGGCTGGCCAGCGGCCCGGCCGATGGAGATCGGCCAGAAAAGCGCGTTTCTGCAGCAGGTACTCAGCGTTGTGATCATCGAAGACCAGGCGTGGCCGGGCTCCTGTGCTCGGGCATCCCTTCCTGGCCACTTCCAGGGCGTAAGGCGCCATCTCAATCCCCTCCACCTGGAGGACGTCGTAGTGGTTTTCCCTCAGCAGGCGAGTGAGGTGAGCATGCATGGCCGGGCTTGCCAGCCGCAGGGCCATGTCGGGCAGAGGGTTGAGAAGGGTATCGTAGCCGCGGCGGGCCAGAGAGCGCACAGGCGCCGGATAGGCCAGGACCCGCCGGCAATAGGGTTGCAGGGAGGCGCAGGCCCCATCCGCGGCGGCCGAACCCGTTTCCCCGTCCCCTGGCCTGGCCGGTCCTGGAGATGTCATAAAAGTCAACAGGTCAACTGTATGGCGTTCGGCCAGCCAGGCGATCAGGTTGAAGTTGCGGAGAGTGGTGCCCTGGGTATAGCCGGTGAACGCATGGGGCGGGTAGGGGAACTGAGGGGTCAGGATCAAGATGCTTGCCATGGGATTCGCTATGGGGCATTGATGGCCCGCCCCGAGAATTCCTGGAGTCGCCACATCCGCCATATGGCATCTGCCCCGGCCCCAAGAACTCCGGGGAGGGCTAGCTGGCGGCCGCCTGGCGGTAAACCTCCATGGTCATTTCGGCTGCCACACGCCAGGAGAAGGCTGCCGCGCGTCGCAAGCCTTTGGCCTGCAACTCCTGCCAGAGTTCTGGGCTGCTGAGGAGACGCCAAAGAGCCACGGTGATCTCTTCATCGTTCTGGGGATTGACAAGCAGGGCGGCATCCCCTACCACCTCCGGCAGGCTGGAGACGTTGGAGACGATCACCGGTGTGCCGCAGGCCATCGCTTCCAGGGGAGGCAGGCCAAATCCCTCATAGAAGGCGGGGTGCACCAGGCAACGGGCAGCGTTATAGAGCTGGAGCAGATCGTGGGCGCTCACGCGGCCCAGGAAAAAACAGTGGGACTGCAGGCGCAGCCTCTCAACCTCAGCATGGACCTCCTCATAGAGCCAGCCTGGCGCGCCGGCCAGGACCAGGCCCGGGGTCAGCTTGTAAACGTTGCGCAACCGGTGATAGGCCCGCAGCAGGCCAACCACGTTCTTGCGCGGTTCGATAGTGCTTACGAAAAGGATAAACTCGTCGGGCAGGTCGAAAAGGGCCTGCACGTGGCGCAGGGCAGCCGTGCGATCCAAAGGCTTAAACATTGGATCGGCGGCCTCATAGATCACGGTGACCTTTTCCTCGCGCGTGCCGAGCATCCTGACGAGATCGTTCTTGGTGCTCTGGGAAACAGCGATGATGCGATCGGCGCGGCGCACTGCCCGGTCTATTTGCCCGTAATAGCGCGCGCTCTCCCGGGTCAGAAAGTGCGGGTAGATCAGGAACGCCAGGTCGTGAATGGTGATGACAAAGGGCCCTTTGGCACGCAAGGGCGGAATGAAATCTGGGCTGTGAAAGACATCCACGCGCAGGCGGTTCACTTCCCAGGGCAGCAAGACCTGTTCTAGCCGATGATGGCTGGGGATGAGACTCCTGGCGACAGCGATGTTGGGGGCGCTGACCAGAGGTTGTGAATTACGCCGGTCCTGGAGCAGTGTGAAACGATCTTCTTTGAAAGTGCTGGCTAACGCCTGTGTCAACCGGAGGGTGTACTGACCGATGCCGGCCCGGGTGTAGTACACCAATCTGGCGTCAATACCGATGTGCATGCAGGAGCCAGCCTCCGGTTACCTGTCAACATCAAAAATACGCCCTCCGCGCAGGCGTTGCAACCGCACAGGGGAGGGCACCCATCTCCTGAAAACCGAGGCTATCATAGCATGGAGTATGTCGCGCGTCAAATAAAGGCGAGAGTGGTTGTCCAGGCTACCCAATTGGCCGGTTTTCGGTTATAATGATCCCCGACAGGCTGAAGCCCAACGGTTCTACAAAGCGCAGCAGCCTCTCAACCCTGTCCCACACCCAAATGGAGGATCCCATCATGTCCGCTCTCATCAACTTTCTGACTACCTTTGGCGTGATCATCCTGGCAGTGCTGGCCCTGGCGAGCTCGGCGATCAAGATTGTGCAGGAGTATGAGCGGGGTGTCATCTTCAGGCTGGGCCGGCTGATAGGTGCCAAAGGGCCCGGGCTCTTTTTCATCATCCCCATCGTTGACCGCATGGTGAAAGTTGATCTGCGGGTGGTCACCCTCGACATCCCGGCCCAAGAGGCGATCACCAAAGACAACGTAACCGTGAAGGTCAATGCAGTGGCCTATTTCCGGGTAGTAGATCCGGCCCGGGCCGTCGTGGCCGTGGAGGACTATCGGCGGGCCACCTGGCAGATCTCCCAGACCAGCCTGCGCTCGGTCCTGGGACAATCGGACCTGGATGAGCTGTTGATCCACCGCGATGAGATCAACCAGAAGCTGCAACGGATTATTGACGAGCAGACCGAGCCCTGGGGCATTAAGGTCAGCATTGTCGAGGTTAAGGATGTGGAGCTGCCCGATGCGCTCAAGCGGGCGATGGCGCGGCAGGCAGAAGCCGAGCGTGAGAAGCGGGCCAAGATCATCCACGCCGAAGGCGAGCTAACTGCCTCTCATCAGCTCAGGGAGGCAGCGTCGGTCATCGCCCAGGAGCCGGCCGCCATCCAGTTGCGCTATCTGCAAACCCTGACCGAGATCGCCGTCGAAAAGAACTCGACCATCATCTTCCCTGTGCCGATCGAGTTCCTCAAGGCTTTCACTACTTTCATGGCCGCGGTGCCAGGCGGGCCGGCCAGGACTGACGATACCCAGGGATAGAGCCATGCAGGTGAGTGGCTCCAGCGCGTGGCGAGCGTTGCGTGGCTATATCGGGCTCTCGCTGGCGTGGCTGGCTGTGCTTGGGGCGACCTTGCTGTTCAGCCGCCGGCCGTCGGGCCAGCCCATCGAGATCCTGCCTCCGCCCACGCCGCTTCCCACCGCCACGTCCACTCCCACGGCAACCCCCAGCCCCGTGCGAGTGGACGTGGCCGGCGCGGTGCGTCAGCCGGGCGTCTATGCTCTGCCGGCCGGGAGCATTGTGGCTGACGCCATCGCGGCAGCCGGAGGTCCCGCCGACGACGCCGACCTGGATCGTATCAACAAAGCTGTGACGTTGCAGGATGGGATGCAGGTCTACGTCCCGCACATGGCCCAGCCTGATGAGCGGCCTGTGATCAATCTCCCGCCGGCCACGCCCGCAACCCTTACGGCAGGCGGGGCTGTTCAGCCCCGGACATTGATCAACATCAATACCGCTACAGCCGAAGAGCTGGAAACCCTTCCCGGCATTGGCCCGGCTATGGCCCAACGCATCATCGAGGGCCGGCCGTATGGCAGCATAGAGGAGATCATGCGCGTCAAAGGGATTGGGCAGGCCACCTTCGACAAGCTGCGTGACTATATCACGGTCAGATAAGGCCAATTCACAGGACAGTTTCAGACGGCCCAGAGTGTCTACCCAGTAACTATTCAGGCCGATTGAAATCGCCCCCCTGGGCACTCCGTGCCAGCCCTCGCCCCGAAGGGCTCGGCCCGAGGGGGTGTCGGCCTCCGCCGACACCCTTCATATGTGCATCACCAGAGAGGTCGGCGAAGGCCGACTACTGGCCGCAGGCCCCAAAAGGGCCACGCCTTGGGCGAGCCCTCGGCGTGGCCCTTCCAGTCATTGCCTGAATAGTTACCCCGCCCATAACTTGACTGAATAGTAAGCTGGCTCACTGGCCAAACCAGGCATATCGCGTATAATAAAGCCGATTCTTCCTCCTCCTTTGCGCACGAACGCCGGAGGTCACCCGTACCTCCGGCGTTCGTGTTTAAGGGTCCTGCCCCTGGCCTGCGTCGGCAGGCCCGGCCCGTCAGGGCGTTTGAGGGTATACCCATTCGGCAAAGAGGGGGTCCAGGTCCTGGCCGGCCACCTCTTCCGCCAGGGCCTGGAAGTCGGAGGGGGTGGCAATACCCCACGCATAGGCCGCGTAGTAGCGGCGCAACAGTTCAGCCATCTTATCTGCCCCGATCCTGTCTTGCAGGGCGATCAGGAACAGCGGCCCACGGCCGTAAACGATCGCGCCGTATTCACGGTCCTGGTAGGCGGCCACTGGCAGGCCGATGGGCTTCGCCGCGAAGTCTACCCGCGCCCAGCGCCTGTTCAGGGAGTCCAGAAAGCTCTCGCCGCCACTTTCGCCGTAGACATGGTAGAAGTAAAGGTATGTGCTGTACTGGGCTAACGCCTCATCCAACCAGGGGTCGTTGAGCTGATCGTTGCCCACCACGTTGTACCACCATTGATGAGCCACTTCGTGGGCGGTTGCCGATTCGAAGAAATCGCGACGCGCCGGGTCGCGATAGAGCCAGTCTGCCAGGGCCACCAGGCCAGGATATTCGATCCCACCCGCACGGGTGGCTGTCTCCACGACATCCAACTCTTGATACGGATAGGGGCCGAAGGCCTCTTCGTAGGTGCGCAGCGCGTCGGCAGCCCAGGCCAGGGCCTGGTGTCCCCCGGCGTGGTCATCGGGCAGGAAGTAGCTATTCACCACGACCTCCCCTACCTGCTGGCTTAGGGCCTGGTAATGGGCGCTGGCAACCAGGTTGAAGTCACGCATCGGGCCGCCAGCCAGGTGCCATGTGGCTGTGCCATCGGCGTTTACCCGGTGCTCTAGGATCGCTCCGGCAGCCACCACTTTCAATCCTGCCGGCGCGGTGAAGAAGACATCGTAGAGACTGGCATCGTGGTAAATCACGTCCCCCTGGGGAGCCGGTGCATCCACTCGCCAGCCGTGGTCATAGACCGCCACACTGGGGTAGAAGTGTGCCAGTGCCAACACATCGTTCTGCAAGGCGAATTCCCCATAGTTGCCCACCCCTTCGCCGGCAGGGATTGGCACTGCAAAGCGCAGGGACAGATGCACAGAAGCGCCGGCCTGAAGCGCCGGCTCCAGAGGAACCCGCACCAGGGTATCATCCGCCTCCAGCCGGAGAGTAACCGGCTGGCCTTCCACCTGGCCGTCCCATACTGTCATACGGCCGTCCCAGAGGTTGGGGTAAAGGTGCAGGTACAGGCAGTCGAGAGGCTCCCCTTCACGATTGGTGTAGAGGATAGCCACCTGGCCGCTCAGCTCGGAGAGGTCGGCGGCCAGATCAAGGGCCAGATGATATTGGGTCATGCCGGCCAGGGCCAGCCCCTGCCTGGCGCCAGGGCGCAAAGGAGCAGTGTAGACTTCCCACTGGTACCAGGGCCACTCCCCTGCCAGCTCTGGAGCCGCGGGCGCCGGGGGCGAGGTCGCCGGCCAGGGCATGGAGGGCAGGTAAGCCGGGGCCAGGCAGCCGGCCAGGGCCAGGCTGATCAGAAGGAGTAGCAGGACAAGGTGACGCATGAGCTATGATAGCGCTGTGGTCAGGGCCTGTTCCAGATCGGCAATAATGTCAGCGGGGTCCTCGATTCCCACCGACAGCCGCACCAGGCTGTCGCTGATCCCGATCTGATGCCGCGTCTCTGGGGCCAAAGCCCGGTGAGAGGACATGGCCGGATAGAGGACCAGGCTGTAGATATCCCCCAGGCTGGTGGCCGGCAAGATCAACTTGAGGCTCTCCAGGAAGCGGAATACCCGCGGCTGATCCCCTCCCTTGAGCTCGAAGCTGATCATGGCCCCGAAAGCATTGTAGGCCAGCAGGTTTGCTGCCAACTGGTGCTGGGGGTGATAGGGCAGGCCGGGATAGTAGACGCGTTCTACCAGGGCATGGCCGGCCAGCCAGGCGGCTATCAGAGCTGCATTGGCGCATTGCCGCTGCATGCGCAGGGGCAATGTCTTGAGGCCGCGCAGGATCAGCCAGGCCTCTTGCGGTCCCAAGACGCCACCCACCAGCTTGTTGATCTCATTCAGCTCTGCCCGGCGCGCCTGGTTGGTGACAACCACCCCACCCAACACATCACCGTGGCCGGCCAGGTACTTGGTGGCGCTGTGGACGACGTAGTCGGCACCATGCTCCAATGGCCGGCAGAGGTAGGGGGTGGCGAAAGTGTTATCCACAATGAAGAGCGCGCCATGGCGGTGTGCCAGCTCGGCCAGGCGGGGCAAGTTGGCCACTTTGAGCAGCGGGTTGGAGATGGTCTCGGCCAGCAAGGCGACCGGTTTGACCGCAGCCAGGGTGGCAGCCACCGCATCCAGGTCGGCCACGTCCACAAAGTGAGTGGTCAGGCCCTGGCTGGCCAGCAGGCGGTTCAGCAGGGTGTAGGTTGCACCGTAGAGGTCCTGGGCAGCCACAACCGCGGCCCCAGCCCGTGCGCCGGCAGCCAGCAGAACGCCGTGGATGGCCGCCATCCCTGAGCTATAGGCCAGGGCTGCCTCACCTCCCTCCAAGGCTGCCACCGCTGCCTCCAGCGCCGCGTTGGTGGGGTTGCCATAACGTGCATAAACCGGGCCCGGCCGGGTGCCGGCCAGCGTGGCGTCCAATTCCGCCATCTCGTCGTAGATGTAGCTGACACTATGATAGATAGGGGTAACTACGGGTGTGAAAGCAGGCCGGGGGGCCCGCTCGCCCGCGTGCACAGCCAGGGTGTAGAGAGAGGGGTTGGGCATCTGGCCTCACCTCGCCGCTGAGGCCGCCCGCTCCAGGCGTACGGCCGTGCCATCTTGCACTGTCCGCAAACGGGTCGCGTCTCCTGCCACCCGGCCAACGATGTTCACCGGGCTGTAGGCGCGCGGGGCCTGTCCAGTGCTGACAGGGGTGGGGCCGAAGAAGATGCAGAAGGCATGCCCCACTGGCCAGTATCCCAACTCCCCAACCTCCACATCTACCCGGGCTGTGGGCTCCTCAGCTGCGATAACTGGGATCTCGAAGTAGATCTCGTCACCCCACCGGTTGGCCCGTCCCTCGATAGGTAGGGCCTGCCAGATCTGGCGGGCTGTGGGGCTATCGTTCAGCTCGGCTTCCAGCACAACCGTCCCCGCAGTGATGATGATGCGGTTCATCGGATTCCTCCTGGGATAACAGCTTACCGGCCTGGTGTTCTGATAGCAAGGCCATACAGCCGGCCAGGCGAGTATAGCACACCGTGGGATAAGCACCAAGATAGGCGGTGAATTCCTTTGAAAGGGGTATTCTGGGCGGCTTCGCCGCCCAGAATACGGGATGGTTCAGTTTGCCGGGAAAATTGGTTTACACTTTTTGCGGTCATTAGAATTGCCTCCCAGGGCCCTCACCCCACCCTCTGCTCCCTCCCCTCTCCCGTTCGCCTTCGGCGGCGGGAGAGGGGAGG